>NZ_JBSFAI010000002.1:0-506141 GCF_056280165.1 Ralstonia sp. 110700041-2
AACATCAGCGCACCGCTGGCACGGTGCAGGATGGACACCTTACCGGCCCAGGGCAAGCGGTAGCGGGCGATGTCGCCCAAACCGATGTTCCTGTATACCGGCCTGGCTTTCTTGATGGCTTCTGCCATGGTCAGACCCCAATTGGCTAATCAACAAACAAAACAGCTTTGCACAAATCCGCGAGATTTTAGCGCGCTTTTGTTGCGCAGCGCACCATAAATTCCATGCGATGCGCTCCACTTTTGTGCTTCCTGCCCTCGCCAGCCAGTGGCGTGATACGGGGGCCGATTGTCCTCTCTACACCGCCTTCATGACGCGCAATACGCTGTTGCGCGCCGCACAAATCAAGACGCAGCCGAAGCGGCGACGGCCCGCATGAATCGGGCCCGGCGACGCGTCATTAATTCAATTCGTTCTGGTAGTAGTGCCGCGTCGTGACGTACAGGCCACGGCGTATCTCCACCGGTTTGTCGCCGAACGTATGCGACACGCGCTCCACTGACAGCAGCGGCGATTCAGCGGCCACCGACAGCAACTCCGCCGTGGTCGGGTCAGCGGCCACCGCACGGATGCGCTCGGTGGCACGCAACATGCGCACGCCAAACTCCGCCTCGAAAAATGCGTACATCGGACCCTTCCACTCGGTCAGCTTTTCAGCCGTCAGCCCTTTGAAGCTCGCCCCCGGCAACCAGATTTCCTCGAGCACGGTCGGCTCACCCGAAAAGAACAGGATGCGGCGGATCTGCACGACGCTGTCACCGGCCTTGAGCTCGAGCAGACGGGCGATCTCAGCCGGGGCGCGCATGCGCTTGCACTCCAGCACACGGCTGCTGGGATAGTGCTGCTCGCCCTGCTCCGGCATCAGACGCAAGAAACGGAACTGCACCCCTTCTTCGTAATGCGTGGTAACGAAGGTGCCCTTGCCCTGGCGCCGCGCGACCAGGTTTTCTGCCGCCAATTCGTCGATCGCCTTGCGCACGGTCCCCTGGCTGACCTTGTAGCGGGCCGCCAACTCCATCTCACTGGGGATCATCTCGCCGGGCTTCCACTCGCCGGCCTGCAAGCTTTGCAGGATCAGCGTCTTGATCTGCTGATACAGCGGGCTGAACGTGGGAGAGCCGCCTGCGCCGCCCGCAGAAGCGGGCGATGCGCCGCCTTCGCCGCCTGAAGGCGGCATCGCAGCGGATAGAGGGCTTGGCGTGCTCGACATAACCGCCGATTTCACCACAAAAGCGACAAAGGCGTCCAGCCCGTTTATAGAATGTCTTATGTCTTATATAAGACAGAAGATTCATTGACTTTCTAGCAAGGCCCGACCTACACTCGCGCCTGTTCCGGGCGACGGCCCACACACACGCCACGACGACGCCAAGGTCAATCGCACGTGTGTTTCCACATCGTCATGCGGACGCAGTAAACTGCGAGGCTCTTGCCGATTCTGAGCCGACCGCCCACGAGGCGCCGACCGTTGCCGGCAATGCCTGCGAAGCTGCACGGACATCCCGCCCGGATGCCCGCCGCACGCAGTGCGATCCGCTTTCACTACCGTTTGGAGAGTTCTCATGGCAAAAGCACCCATGCGCGTCGCAGTGACCGGCGCTGCTGGACAGATCGGTTACGCCCTACTGTTCCGCATCGCCGCCGGCGAAATGCTGGGCAAGGATCAGCCCGTCATCCTGCAACTGCTGGAAATCCCCGATGAGAAGGCCCAGAAGGCGCTCAAGGGTGTGATGATGGAGATCGAAGACTGCGCCTTCCCGCTGCTGGCTGGCATGCAAGCGCATTCCGACCCGATGACCGCGTTCAAGGACGTCGACGTGGCCCTGCTGGTGGGCGCCCGCCCCCGCGGCCCGGGCATGGAGCGCGCGGACCTGCTGTCGGCCAACGCCCAGATCTTCACGGCGCAAGGCAGGGCACTCAACGCCGTTGCCTCGCGCAACGTGAAGGTGCTGGTGGTCGGCAACCCGGCCAACACCAACGCCTACATCGCCATGAAGTCGGCGCCGGACCTGCCGCGCGAGAACTTCACCGCCATGCTGCGCCTGGACCACAACCGCGCCCTGTCGCAGATCGCCGCCAAGACCGGCAAGCCCGTGTCGAGCATCGAAAAGCTGTTCGTGTGGGGCAACCACAGCCCGACGATGTACGCCGACTACCGCTACGCCACCATCGACGGCAAGAGCGTCAAGGACATGATCAACGACCCGGTGTGGAACAACGACGTGTTCCTGCCGACCGTTGGCAAGCGCGGCGCCGCCATCATCGAAGCGCGCGGGCTGTCGTCGGCGGCTTCGGCTGCCAATGCCGCCATCGACCACGTGCGTGACTGGGTGCTCGGTACCAACGGCAAGATCGTCACGATGGGCATCCCGTCGAACGGCGAATACGGCATTCCGAAGGACGTGATGTTCGGCTTCCCGGTCACCACCGAGAACGGCAAGTACAAGATCGTCGAAGGCCTGGAAATCGACGAGTACAGCCAAGGCAAGATCAAGATCACGCTCGACGAGCTGGAAGGCGAGCGTGCAGGCGTGCAGCATCTGCTGTAATCCGCATGATCTAAGAAAAAACCGGAGCGGATCGGCAGCGAACCCTCCGGTTTTTTTACACCCGCATTTCGAACAAGACACAGGCGTTGCTAGCGCCGACCAACGGATACCACCCCGTGCACCCCACCGAGGTTTTGTTCCAGGACGATGCCCTGCCGGCCCAATTGCCGGTCTGCGACCACTACGCGGGCGCAGAAAAACTGATGCGCAAGTCGCTCGCCCTGCAACAAGCCCTTGGCCCCGTTTTCGATATCACGTTTGACTGCGAAGATGGCGCCGCCGTCGGCCAGGAACGTGCGCACGCCGAACTGGCCGCCGCACTCATCAATAGTGACGACAACCGCTTCAACCGCGTCGGCGTACGCATCCACGATCCGAACCACGATGCGTGGACGCATGACGTCGACATCCTTGTGGGCCTTGCCGGCCGCCGCCTCGCCTACGTGACCGTGCCAAAGATACGTGACGTCGTGGAAGTGGCGCGCGTGACCGATCGCGTCAACCAGGCCGCCAAGGCAGCCGGCATTGCGAGGCACCTGCCGATCCACGTGCTGATCGAAACGCATGGCGGGCTGGCGCAGGTGTTCGATATCGCCGCGCTGGTGCAGGTGGAATGCCTGAGTTTTGGCCTCATGGATTTCGTTTCAGCCCACAACGGTGCGATTCCAGGCGCGGCGATGGGCTCGCCCGAGCAGTTCGAACATCCGCTGATCCGCCGCGCGCTTGCCGAGATTTCGGCCGCGTGCCACGCGCACGGCAAGGTGCCGTCGCACAACGTCAGCACCGATATCAAGCACCCGGACCGCGCCGGCGCCGATGCCGCGCGTGCCCGCAACGAGTTCGGCTATCTGCGCAAGTGGAGCATCCATCCCGATCAGATCGCGCCGATCGTTTCCGCATTCCGCCCATCGCACGAAGAAGTGACACAAGCGAGCGCCATTCTGGCGGCTGCGCAGGATGCCTCGTGGGGACCGATCCAACATGAAGGCCGGCTGCATGACCGCGCGAGCTATCGCTATTGGTGGGCCGTGCTGCAGCGCGCGCACACGACCGGTGTGGAGTTGCCGGCCAACGCCGTCGCGCGATTCTTCGCGTGACAGCCACAGAGAGGAGATTCGCCATGATGGCAAATACCCATGCCAGTGCAGGCGCCCGCTTCCGCCAGGCGCTGGTCGATGAGTCGCCGCTGCAGGTGGTCGGCACCATCAACGCCAACCACGCGCTGCTGGCCAAGCGCGCCGGCTATCGCGCGATCTACCTGTCGGGCGGCGGCGTCGCAGCTGGTTCGCTGGGCTTGCCGGACCTCGGCATATCGGGCCTGGACGACGTTTTGACCGACGTCCGCCGCATCACCGATGTATGCGACGTACCGCTGCTGGTAGATGTCGACACGGGCTTCGGCGCTTCCGCCTTCAACGTGGCACGCACGACCAAGTCACTCATCAAGTTTGGCGCAGCGGCCATGCACATTGAAGACCAGGTCGGCGCCAAGCGCTGCGGCCATCGCCCCAACAAGGAGATCGTTTCTAAGGACGAAATGGTCGATCGCATCAAGGCTGCCTTAGATGCCCGCACCGACGCGAGCTTTGTCGTCATGGCCCGCACCGATGCGCTGGCCGTCGAAGGGTTCGACCGCGCCCTGGAACGCGCCGTGGCCTGCGTGGAAGCTGGTGCGGACGCGATCTTTCCCGAGGCGATGACGGAACTGTCGATGTACCGGAAGTTTGTCGACGCGGTAAAGGTGCCGGTGCTAGCCAACATCACCGAATTTGGGCAGACGCCGCTTTTCACGCGCGATGAGCTGGCATCCGCAGGTGTGTCGATGATCCTGTATCCGCTATCGGCATTCCGCGCGATGAACAAGGCAGCGGAGAACGTCTACACCGCCATTCGTCGCGATGGCACGCAACAGAACGTCGTCGACACCATGCAGACGCGCATGGAACTCTACGACAGCATCGGTTACCACGACTACGAAGCCAAGCTGGACGCGCTGTTCGCACAGAACCGCGGATGAACCGGCCAGCATCCATACCAACACAAACGAGGAGAACGGAAGGCAAAACCGCGGAGTAAGCTGCCTAGGAACGACCCAAAAAACGATGTTGATGCTTGCACGACACCCCCATTTGGCGGAGCGGTCGGGCCAGCATGTAACAGAACGTTGGGCACGGCGTCCAAATCGGTCAAAATACCGGCCGGTGTGCGAAATGCCGTGGCATTCCGTGGCCTGGCAGCCGCCTCCCCCAATCTGTCTTACCGAAGGAAACCCTATGAACAAATTCATCGTCGGCGCCTGTGCTGGCGTTCTTTCGCTGGCTGCATCGCCATATGCAACCGCCCAGACTACGCCGGCAAAGCCGGCTGCCAAAAAGGCTCCGGCCAAGAAGAAGGTCACCAAAAAGGCTGCTCCTGTTGCCGCCGCCAAGCCCGAAGGCGTGCAATGGAAGTGCGAACTCGGCAACGAGCTCTACATTACAGGCGACATGACGCGCGACCAGATCATCAAGCTGCACTGGAAGGGCAAGAACTACGACCTGCCGCGCCAGCTGACCCGCACCGGCGCCGACCGCTACTTTGACCAGAAGACGGGCTTCGACCTAGTGGTCATCCCGGCCAAGGCCATGCTGTTCGACCGCAACGAAGGCCACCGCCTGGCCGATGAATGCCAGACCGCCGAAATGGCTGCCGGCGCTCCGGCCCCGACGCAAGCCGGCGCCCTGCGCGCTCCGGCCGGCCTGCCGTTGATGATGCCGGACAGCCCGGCACCGGCACCGGCACCGGCACCGGCACCGGCACCGGCACCGGCACCGGGCACGGCCCAACCGGCCCAGCAGTAACGCGCTGTCGCGCAAGAGGCCCACAGGAACCGCCCATGTCCGCACCGTTTGCGAACATCCGCACGAATCCGGACAAGGTCATCGTCGACGATGTGACCTTGCATGGATGCGCCGGGCGCCTTGGGCCGGCCTTAACTGGAGCCGTCGAGCCGCATGGCACGATGGCTCCAGGCACCGCCCTCGCCGCCGCTCAGGCAATCGAGGCGCACCAAGATACCGTCGCCCGCGGCCAACGCACCCATGCGCTGCGCATGAAAATTGCCCGCGTGGACGACAAGCGTTTCACCACGAATGACCACGACGCCAAGAAGCGTTCGATCGCCCATGGCATCACCGCCCGCATCAACGGCGGCAAGGCGTTCGGCGGCGTCGTGGCGCAGTACCCGACCGGTCAGAAGCCATGTCGGTCAAGGCGTTTGCCGGTTTGTATGTGATTTGATTTTGTCGATTTGATGTGTCCGCCAGGGGTGCCCGGCACCCCGTGCAATCCTCAAGCCTTGGAGTCATGCCATGCCCCACAATCTGAAAAAAACACTCAAGGAATTTAAGATCAACGGCGGCCAGACCGGCAAGTTCCACTCCCTGCCGCAACTGGGCAAGGAACTGGGCGTGGCGATCGAGCGCCTGCCGGTGTCGATCCGCATCGTGCTGGAGTCCGTCCTGCGCAACTGCGACGGCAAGAAGGTGACCGAAGAGCACGTCGCACAACTGGCCAACTGGAAGCCGAACGCCGAGCGCGTTGACGAAATCCCGTTCGTGGTCGCCCGCGTGGTGCTGCAGGACTTTACCGGCGTGCCGCTGCTGGCCGATCTGGCCGCCATGCGCAACGTGGCCGAGCGCATGGGCAAGAACCCCAAGAAGATCGAGCCGCTGGTGCCGGTCGACCTGGTGGTGGATCACTCGGTGCAGATCGACCACTTCCGTGAAAAGAAGGCACTGGACCTGAACATGCAACTGGAGTTCTCGCGCAACAACGAGCGCTACCAGTTCATGAAGTGGGGCATGCAGGCATTCGACACGTTTGGCGTGGTGCAGCCGGGCTTCGGCATCGTTCACCAGGTCAACCTGGAATACCTGGCACGCGGTGTCCATAAGAAGGACGGCGTGTTCTATCCGGATACGCTGGTCGGCACTGACAGCCACACCACCATGATCAACGGCATTGGCGTGGTGGGCTGGGGCGTGGGCGGCATCGAAGCGGAAGCCGGCATGCTGGGCCAGCCGGTGTATTTCCTGACGCCGGACGTGGTAGGCGTGGAGCTGAAGGGCCGCCTGCGCGAAGGCTGCACTGCAACCGACCTGGTGCTCACGATCACAGAAATGCTGCGCAAGGAAAAGGTCGTCGGCAAGTTCGTCGAGTTCTTCGGCGAAGGCACGGCCAGCCTGTCTCTGCCGGACCGCGCAACCATCGGCAACATGGCACCGGAATACGGCGCCACCATGGGCTTCTTCCCGGTGGACGACAAGACGATCGACTACTTCAAGGGCACGGGCCGCACGAAGGACGAAATCAAGGCGTTCGAAGCCTACTTCCGCGCACAGAACCTGTTTGGCGTGCCGAAGGCCGGCGAAATCGACTACACCAAGACGCTCACGCTGGACCTCGGCACGGTTGCCCCGTCGCTGGCTGGCCCGAAGCGCCCGCAGGACCGTATCGAAATCGGCAATGTGAAGTCGACGTTCTCGTCGCTGTTCTCGAAGCCGGTTGCGGAAAACGGCTTCAACAAGAAAGCTGAAGATCTCGACAAGACCTTCACGACCACCAACGGCGTTGACGTGAAGAGCGGCGACGTGCTGATCGCCGCCATCACGTCGTGCACGAACACTTCCAACCCGAGCGTGCTGCTGGCGGCGGGTCTGCTGGCCAAGAAGGCCGTCGAAGCCGGCCTGGAAGTGGCGCCGCACATCAAGACCTCGCTCGCCCCGGGGAGCCGCGTGGTGACGAAATATCTGGAAGCCGCCGGGCTGCTGCCGTACCTGGAAAAGCTGGGCTTTGGCGTGACGGCATACGGCTGCACGACCTGTATCGGCAACGCCGGTGACCTGACGCCGGAGCTCAACGATGCCATCGTGAAGAACGACATCGTTGCTGCCGCTGTGCTGTCGGGCAACCGCAACTTTGAAGCGCGTATCCACCCGAACATCCGCGCCAACTTCCTGGCCTCGCCGCCGCTGGTCGTCGCTTACGCGATCGCCGGCAACGTGACGCGCGATCTGATGACCGAGCCGGTCGGCAAGGGCAAGAAGGGCAAGGACATCTATCTGGGCGACATTTGGCCGACCTCGGACGAGATCGCCAAGCTGATGAAGTTCGCGATGAACGCCGACACGTTCCGCACGAACTACGAGCAGGTCAAGAAGCCGTCCAAGCTGTGGGCCAACGTCAAGGGCACGAAGGGTCAGGTCTACGACTGGCCGAAGTCGACGTACATCGCCGAACCGCCGTTCTTCGAGAGCTTTGGCATGACGCCGGTTGCTGCCTCGGCATCGGTCAAGGGCGCACGCGCACTGGGCGTGTTCGGCGATTCCGTGACGACCGACCACATCTCCCCGGCCGGTTCGATCAAGGAAACCTCGCCGGCCGGCAAATACCTGCTGGCCAATGGCGTGCTGAAGGCCGACTTCAACAGCTATGGCTCGCGCCGCGGCAACCATGAGGTGATGATGCGCGGCACGTTCGCCAACGTGCGCATCAAAAACCTGATGATCCCGGCCAAGGCAGACGGTTCACGCGTGGAAGGCGGCGAAACGCTGTTCCAGCCGAGCGGCGAACAGATGTCGATCTACGACGCCGCCATGAAGTACATCGCCGAAGGCACGCCGACGGTCGTGTTCGGTGGCGAAGAGTACGGCACGGGCAGCTCGCGCGACTGGGCTGCCAAGGGCACGCAGCTCCTGGGCGTGAAGGCCGTCATCGCACGCAGTTTCGAGCGTATTCACCGTTCGAACCTGGTCGGCATGGGCGTGTTGCCGCTGCAGTTCAAGGGCAGCGACTCGGCACAGTCGCTGGGCATCGTGGGCGACGAGACCTTCGACATCGAGGGCCTGGACGGCGAAATCAAGCCGCAACAGGACGTCACCCTGGTCATCCATCGCGCCAACGGCGAGACCACGCGTGCGCAAGTGCTGCTGCGCATCGACACCCCGATCGAAGTGGACTACTACAAGCACGGCGGCATCCTGCCGTTCGTGCTGCGCCAGTTGCTGGCGGCTTAAGCCCTCAAGCCCCACGCTACGTTGGAGCAGACTGGAACCGGCTCTTCGGAGCCGGTTTTTTATTGCCTGCCGAATCAAACAAGGTGACGTCGCTCCCCAATCGGCGGGCAGGCTTTGGTACAGTGTGCCGAATAGGCCGCGTGATGTCTTCGCCCCCTTGGCAGCAAGCTCGCCGTCCGGCCTTGCCTGACCGTTTCATTGCTGGAGTCCCCCACCCATGGCCCAAGTGGTACTAGCGTTCATCGTCGTGGCGGCTGCCGTGTTCTACATCCTCGTCAAAGCACCGCAGACCGACGCCCCGATCCCGGCCCCGGCAGCGCCCGCTGTAGCGGCAGCGCCTGTGCCCCCGCCTCCGCCATTGGCAGCTTCCGCGCCGGTTGCCGAGCCACATCCGGCACCAGTCAACACACCGGCTGCATCCGAACCCACAGCGGTCTCCGTACCTGCGGCCGCAAGCAGCGCGGCAGCGGGAGCATCGGCGCCTGCGGCCAAGCCTTAACGTTTTTGCCCTATGGGTTTCGTAATAGGCGTCGCGCAGCGGCGTACAAGGGTAAAATGACGCCCCTTCATTCTTCCAACGAACGGTACGGCACAGCATGGCAGGATTCCGCTCCAAGGCTCCCCAACGTCTTTCCCCCGATGCAGAACGGCTGGTAGCCGATGCGCTGGCGCTGGACGCGTCAGGCAGCCGCATCGAAGACGTCTATTGGGAACAAAGGCTGTCCGAACGTCTTTCCCGGCTGCTCAAGAACGGCAGCCAGACCGCGCTCGACGCCGCGCTCGACCATCTTTTCAAGCACAACGAGGAGGCCTCCGACGTGCTCGCCGAACAGGCCGAGACACTCGCCGAATCGGCCATCCTCAGTTCGGGTGGCGTCGAATATGACGCGTTGCTGATCGCAGCGCCCATCCTGGCACACACGCGCTACATGATCCCGTCGGGCACGATCAAGCCCGAGATGGCGCAGACGCTGCAGGTACACCTGCAGGCCCATGTGATGGCCTCCAACGCTCGCGTAGCGCTGGCCCCTTACCTGTACAGCATCGATCAGCTGCCGCGCACGCATTCCGACACCTTTGCGCTCACGCACAAGCTGGCCGCCTATGCACTCTCTGGCCAACCCGCCAAGGTCGAATTGCGCGACATGCCCGAGACGGCGCCGATCCTGGCCGACCCGCGCTACCTGGTGGCAATCGTCGTGGCGCAGCACGGCCAAGCGCTGTTCCGCTGGCAGGAAGACGCCAAGGAGCACCACGCAGAGCGGTCCGCCTGCCTGGAGCAATGGCGCGAGCAGGTCACGCCGACCATCTCCATGCTGATGCCCGGCTGCGAGTTCGACCTGCTTTTGCCGGACGCCTTCTTCCTGTCCTGCCGCGAGTCCGACAAGCAGATCCGCCCGCTGACCGTGCGTGCTGCCGTCAATTACCTGCAGGGCGCGCTCGATATGCCGGCCAACCGCTTTGGCGCCATCATCGGCGCCTTCGGTGAAGAACAGATCGAGGAATACCGCGTGGCCTTCACGG
This sequence comes from Ralstonia sp. 110700041-2, assembly GCF_056280165.1. Lineage (NCBI taxonomy): Bacteria > Pseudomonadati > Pseudomonadota > Betaproteobacteria > Burkholderiales > Burkholderiaceae > Ralstonia > Ralstonia sp. 110700041-2. Next base: position 10,130 of record NZ_JBSFAI010000002.1, read on the forward strand.
TGCGCGGTGAGAAAGACCTCATCTACGGCATCGTCTGGCCTGTCTATGGCCGCGACGGTGGCGCCACGGATGTCGCCGCAGAAGGTGAACCGGGCAGCCCGCTGGAGCAGATCTGCGATGAGTTGCGCGCCTGCGGCATCGAAGACATCTTCCGCCACGGCCAGCTCTTCGAACCGGAGTACTGCGAAGACTGCGGCGCGCCGCTCTATGCGGATCGCTCGGCCGAGATCGTCCACGCAGAAATGCCGGAAGACGCGCCGACACAGCAACCGCTGTTCCATTGATCTGCGACGCACTTTGGCAAAGCCACCTTCGGGTGGCTTTTTTATTGCTCCGCCATCGTTCATATTGATTGTCGGTTTGCGTCGCACGCGCCCAACCGGGCTGCGGCACAATGACGATCTTCCGCCACATGGCATCACCGCCCGAACCCCAGGAGCCTCTCGATGACAACCCGTCCCCTCTTGTGTGTTCCCATCCGCGCCCTGATCCGCAACCTCGCCACATGCGCGCTGGCTGCGGCTGCCGCGATGCCGTTCGCCGCACAAGCCGACGACCTCCGCATCGGCCTGTCCGCCGACGTCACGTCGATGGACCCGCAATGGAACAACGCCGGCCCCAACAACGCCATGGCGCTGCATATCTTCGAGTCGCTGGTCTTCCTCGACAAGAACGGCCGCTACACGCCCGGCCTGGCCACCTCGTGGAAGCCCGTCGACGCCAACACATGGGAGATCAAGCTGCGCCCCAATGTGAAATGGAGCGACGGCACGCCGTTCACCGGCGAAGACGTGAAGGCATCGATCGAGCGTCCGGCGCGCCTGACCAACAGCCCGGGCCCCTTCACCAGCTATACCAAGTCGATTACCGAAGTACAGATCGTCGATCCGCTGACGGTGCGGTTGAAGTTGTCGACGCCCAATTACGCGAGCATCCCCAACGATCTGAACAGCCTGCCCATCATTCCGAAGAAGGTGGCCAACGCGCCGCAGGCGGACTTTGACGCGGGCCGCGCAATGATCGGCACGGGCCCGTTCCTGTTCGACCACTTTACGCGCGGGCAGGAAATCGTCCTGAAGAAGAACCCCCACTACTGGGGCCGCGTACCGCAGTGGGACAAGGTGACCTTCAAGATCATCACCGACAATGCGGCTCGCACAGCCGCACTGCTCTCCGGCGATGTGGATGTCGTCGAGGCCGTACCGGCTGCGGACGTCCCGCGCATCAAGCAGGACCCCAAGTTCCACCTCGAACAGCAGGTGTCGTGGCGCACGATTTTCTGGCAGATGGATCAGAGCCGCGATGTGTCGCCGTTCGTGACCGACAAGGCCGGCAAGCCGCTGGCCAAGAACCCGCTCAAGGACCATCGCGTGCGCGAGGCCATCGCGCTGGCCATCAACCGCGACGCCATCGTCAGCCGCGTGCTCGAAGGCCAGGGCGTGGTGGCCTCGAGCATCGTGTCACCGCAGATCTTCGGGCACCCGGGCGGCAAGCCGATCGCATATGACCCAGCACGCGCCAAGAAACTGCTTGCCGAGGCCGGCTATCCGGACGGCTTCGGGCTCACGCTGCACGCCACCAACAACCGCTACCTGAATGACGCGCAAGTCGCGCAAACCACCGCGCAGCTGCTCACGCGCATCGGCATCCAGACGAAGGTTGAAACGTTGCCGGTGGCGGCGTATTTCTCGCGCGCGCGTCAGGGCGAGTTCTCGTTCATGATGCTCGGCTGGGGCTCGGTGGCCGCCGATGTGGCGCTGCGCAGCATTCTCGGTACGCCCAACGCGCAAACCGGCTACGGCTCGTGGAACTGGGGCCGCTACAGCAACCCGGAACTCGACAAACTGGTACAGACGTCGCTCTCAACGGTCTCGAGCGAACAGGCACACGAGCAGGCTGCCAAAACTGCGGCACGCTTTGCGCAGACCGACTACGCGATCATCCCGTCGCATCACCAACTAGCGACGTGGGCCATGCGCAAGGGCATCCGCTACGAGGCGCGCACTGACGAATGGTCGCTCGCGTGGTTGTTCACCAAGCAATGATGATCGCTTGGTAACGAACACCGTGCCGTAACGCGCCGTTACGGCAAATTCGCCTGATGTGCCGCATTGGGGACGCATTGGGGTAACTAGCAGGAACTTTCGTCCTTAGCTTTCCTCTATCATGGCGATTTCCACGCCGACACCCTGTAACTCGTGATGTTGCGACCCAAACTACTCTGTCTCGGCGTCGTCGCTTTGCTGGCCGCCTGCTCCAACCTGCAGACTGAACCGACCGATGCGTCGGCCCAGGCCACCAACGCCACGCCGAGCACCACCGCCGCGCAAGCCAAGCCGGCCGTCCTGCCCGCCCCGACCACGCCGCCCATCGTCTTCGGCTCGACCGATGGCAGCGGCACCACGACGGTCAACCTGCCCTCCAAGGACAAGATGAGCTTGTCCGAGTACCGCGCACAAACCCGTGACCGCCTGATTCAATCGGAAGGTGCCCGCCCCGACGTGGCCGACTGCGCCGCACACGCGAGCTGGATCATTCCGCGCTCGACCAATTTCGACCAGTTCCGCCTGCCAACCGGTGCGCTCTCCAACGACCAGGCCAAGGTCGAGCCATGGGACTCGCGCTTCTCGTCGAGCAAGCAAGGGGCGATCAAGGTGTCGAGCGTGGTCAGTTTCAATGCCGCCGTGCACAAGCGCGGCACGGGCAATGACCAATGGGAGCCCGTGCGCGTGCGCTGCGGGTATCACGAAGGGATGATGCTGGCGTATGAGCTGCTCGACGCCAATGGCCAGCCATTCGCCGCGCCGGCCGCTGCGCCCTCGTCATCAGCAGCGCGCACGCACTGCCGCCGCGGTCATCGCTGCACGACGAGTGCGGCGGCACACGGCAAGACCACCGCCAAGGGCAAGGCCTCGTCAAAAGCGACGGCCAAGTCAGCCAAGGGCAGCGGCACAGCCAAGACCAAGTCGACCACGGCAAGCAAATCCACCGCCAAGTCGACGGCAAAGAAGACGACGAAGAAGTCGTCTTCCAACTAAGCGCAACGCGCCGCCCACACAGGCGGCGCAGCGTTTGTCTTCAGCCGAGATACTCCAGGATCGCCTGCAGCATGGCCGCACCCAAAGCGGCGCTGCGGGCGCCGTCCCAGCCCACGCGTGCGTCGGGCAGGTCGGCGTTGTCCTTGAACGGCATTTCCAGCGTCAACGACAGGCAGCCATAGGTGTGGCCGATGTACTTGGAGGCGAGCTTGAGCGCGTCTTCGTTGTACCTGCTGGCCTCGTAGCCGTATCGCGTCTGGAAATCCGGTGATGCCCGCAGGAAGGCCGCGACAAAGCGGTCCTGATCGGCACGCTGTGCATCGGTAAAGCCGGGCAGCATTTCACTGCCGGCCACAAACACATAAGGCAGCGCCTCGTCGCCGTGGATGTCGAAAAACAGGTCGACGCCGGTTTGCTCGATGGCCTGCCGCACAGCCAACACCTCGGGACTGCGCTGCGCGTCGGGTTCCATCCACTCGCGGTTCAGGTTGGCGCCTGCGGCATTGGTGCGCAGGTTGCCCAGGGACGAGCCATCCGGGTTCATGTTCGGCACGATATGGAAGACGGCGCGCTCGGCGAGCACACGGCCGATGGGATCGCCGCGCCAGACACCCTGACGCGTCAGGCGTGCGAGCAGCCCTTCAACGAACCATTCGGCCATCGTCTCGCCCGGATGCTGGCGCGCGATGATCCACACGTTTTTCTTGCCGGGGCCGGGTTCACCGACGGTGATGCTGGTCATGTCGCGGCCCTGCACCGTTTGCCCCAGGCGCTGCGTGCGCACGCCCGGCTGCGTTTGCGCAGCGGCCACGAGCGAAAGGTGTCGCTCGTCCGAATACGGCTCGAAATAGGCAAACCAGATGCTGTCGTGCTCGGGCGTCACCTCGACCGTCAACGTCTTGCCGTCATAGCGGGTCGGCACACGAAACCAGTGCTCGCGGTCATACGAGGCGACGGCGCGGTAGTCCTTCCAGCCGGAGGCGTAGGTGCATTCGCCGGCGTTTTCCAGGGCCAACTTGCAGGCCTGGCCCTGCACGCCTTGCAGGCGAAAGTGGAACCACTGCGTGAAGTCAGCGTGCGAATCGCGGCGAATGCGCAGGCGGATGGCATCGGCGCGTGCGGCATCGACGATTTCGATGGCGCCGCTGTCGAACGCGCTGGAGATGTGCGGTTGATTGGCAGTCATGTCAGATCCTGCGATCAGGTGAGCTTGCGGCGGAAGACCCAGCGCTCGTCGTCGGAATCGGCAGCGGCAAAGGCATAGCCGTCGACATCGAACGCCTTGAGCTTGCGCGGATCGGTGATACGGTGCTCGATCGCATAGCGCGCCATCAGACCGCGCGCACGCTTTGCGTAGAACGAAATGATCTTGTACTGGCCGTTCTTCCAGTCTTCAAACACCGGCGTGACGATGCGCGCCTTGAGCACCTTGGGCCGCACCACCTTGAAATACTCTTCCGACGCGAGATTGACGAGCACGGCGTCGTCGTCCTGCTTGAAGAGCTCGTTAAGCGCGAGCGTCACGTCATCGCCCCAGAAGGCGTACAAATCCTTGCCGCGCGGATTGGCAAGGCGCGTGCCCATTTCCAGGCGATACGGCTGCATCCAGTCGAGCGGACGCAGCACGCCGTAAAGCCCCGACAGAATCCGCAGATGCTTCTGCGCGAACTGCAGATCGTCCACCGCCAGCGAGTTGGCATCGAGCCCGCCGTAGACATCGCCGTCGAAGGCCAACGCGGCCTGCTTGCTGTTTTCGGCAGTGAATTCGGGCGACCAATCGGCATAGCGCGTGGCATTGAGCGCCGCCAACGGGTCGGAAATGTGCATGAGCGTGCCGATCTGGGCCGGCGACAGCTTGCGAAGCACGTCAATGAGTTCTGCGGAGCGCTCGATGAAATCGGGCAGCGTGTGGGTCTTGGTGCGCGGCGGCGTGTCGTAGTCGAGCGACTTGGCCGGCGAGAGGACGATGATCATGTCAGAATCGCGGTTCACAAGTCTGGAATTGTATCGAATGGCAGACGCTGCCGCCCTCGCCCACTCCACCCAGGCTCCGGCCCCGCGCGTGGTGCTGGACTCCAACATCTGGGTCGACATCCTGATCTTCGACGATGCGGTTGCGCGCCCGATCCGCGCTGCGCTGGAAGCCGGCCGGCTGGACGCCATCATCAGCCCCGCCTGTCGCGAAGAACTGCGCCGCGTGCTCGGCTACCCGCAATTCGCCCGGTACGCCGTCGACGCGAAAGCCGCACTCGCGTGGGTCGATCGCGTAACCCGATCCGTCGCCGATCCTGAAGACGCGGCCCGCGTGCAAGGCGAAGCGTTCGTCCCGCGCTGCAAGGATCGCGACGACCAGAAATTTCTCGCGCTCGCCGATGCCGCCGACGTTGCCTATCTCGTTTCCAAGGACCGCGCCGTGCTCAAGCTCAGGCGCCGCATGGCCAAGTATTGCGACGTGGCGGTGTTGCCACCCAAGCAGTTCGTCGCGCTGGTCCAGTTGGAAAACGCGTCCCTTGCTGCAATCCCAAATCAAGCCTGAAGCCGTCTTGTCATGACCACTGTTGAATCGCTCGCGCCCATCGCCCCGCCGCCGTCGCGGCTACCGAATGTCGGCACCACCATCTTCACCGTGATGTCTGCGCTGGCCGTGGAAAAGCAGGCCGTCAACCTGGGCCAGGGCTTTCCTGATTTCGATTGCGATCCGCGCATCGTCGATGCGGTGTCCGACGCCATGCGCGCCGGCCTGAACCAATACCCGCCGATGACCGGCGTGCCCGCCCTGCGCCAGGCCATCGCCGCGAAGATCGCCAATCTGTACGGCCACGCTTACGATGCCGACCGCGAGATCACCATCACCGCCGGCGCCACGCAGGCGCTGCTGACCACCGTGCTGTGCTGCGTGCATCCGGGCGACGAAGTCATCGTCTTCGAGCCGACGTACGACAGCTACATCCCTTCGATTGAACTGGCGGGCGGCAAGGTTGTGCCGATCACGCTGAACGCGCCGGACTTCCGCATCCCGTTCGACACGCTGGCCGCGGCCATCACGCCGCGCACGCGTCTGATCATGCTGAACACACCGCACAACCCGACCGGCACGGTCTGGCATGCGGACGACATGCGCAAGCTCGCCGAGATCCTCGCGCCGACCAACGTGCTGCTGCTCTCCGATGAGGTGTACGAGCACATGGTGTACGACGGCGTGCCGCATGCCTCGGTGGCGCGCATTCCCGAGCTGGCGCGGCGCGCCTTCGTGGTGTCGAGTTTCGGCAAGACGTATCACGTGACAGGCTGGAAGGTCGGCTACGTGGCCGCGCCCGCCGCGCTCATGGCGGAATTCCGCAAGGTGCACCAGTTCAACGTGTTCACCGTCAATACGCCGATGCAGCACGGCCTGGCAAGCTACATGGCCGATCCGCGTCCATACCTGGAGTTGCCGGCGTTCTATCAGCACAAGCGCGACCTGTTCCGCGCGGGGCTGGGGAAGACGCGCTTCAAGCTGCTGCCCTGTCAGGGCACGTACTTCCAGTGCGTGGATTACAGCGCCATCTCCGATCTGCCCGAGGCCGAGTTCGCCAAGTGGCTGACGAGCGAGATTGGCGTGGCGGCAATTCCCGTGTCGGCGTTCTACTCGCAGCCGCACGAATCGGGCGTGGTGCGCTTCTGCTTCGCCAAGAAAGACGAAACGCTCCAGGTTGCCCTGGAGCGTTTGTCGAAGGTGTAAAACCGTAAGGCCGAGGCCGATCAGCGCTTGCTGGCGTAGTGCGCAAGCATCTGCTCGAGATTGGCCTTGCTGTCTGCCCGCACTTTCTGCACGTTGGGATTCTCGGCCATCTTGGCCAGGTAAGGCTTGACGCCTTCGACCTGCGCCAGCAGGTCTTCACCGTAGATGATCTTGGTGGCCTGACTCACCAGCGGGAAGTGCACGATGGCCGCGCAGTCGGCGATGGTGAACGTGTCGCCCGCTACGTAAGGCGAGAACTTGAACAGCTTGGCCGCCGCCGGGATGTTCTTCTGCAGTTGTTCGCGCACCTTGACCTTCAGGTTGTCGCTGATCTTGCCGCCGAAGAACGCTTCGGGAAACAGCTGGCGCGCGACCAGTTCCAGATGCAGCTCCAGGAACGTGACAATCTCACGCACCTTGGCCGCCTTGAACGGATCGGCCGGAATCAGCGGATGTTGTGGGTAGCGCGCCTCCAGGTAATCGAGGATGACCTGCGATTCGCACATTCCACCGTCCTCGCCCACGAGATACGGCACCTTGTGCAGCGGCGACACCTCGCCGTCGGTCTGGTCCGGCCAGCGCAGCGATTCCTCGAACGCAATCCCCTTCTCCATCAGCGCGAGCTTGACCTTGTTGTAGTAGTTGCTCGCGGCAAAACCGTATAGCGTCAGCATGAACCCATCTCCTTGGTAATTTGGCCGTCCGTTATGGTCGGTGCGGATGCCAGAAATCGCACGCTCGTGCTATTTTAGCCAGACTTCTTTCGATCGCAGCGGATTTCATATGCAGACTATCGGGATTGTGGGCACCGGCGCCATGGGGCGCGGCATTGCACAGATCGCGGCCCAGGCAGGTTTGCGCGTCAAACTGTTCGACGCCAATCCGCAAGCCGTGGAAGCGGCGCGCACGGCGCTGGCCGACACGCTGGCCAAGCTGGCCGCCAAGGGCAAGCTCACAGCAGATGAAGCTGACGCCACAATCGCCCGCCTGATTCCGGCCGGCGCCCTCTCCGACCTGGCCGACTGCGATCTGGTGGTCGAGGCCATCGTCGAGAAGCTCGACGTCAAGCGCGACCTCTTCCGTCAACTCGAAGACATCGTCCGCGCGGATGCCATCCTGGCGTCGAATACCTCATCGCTGTCGATCACCGCGATTGCCGCGACATGCAAACACCCGGAGCGCGTCGCTGGTTTCCACTTCTTCAACCCGGTTCCGCTGATGAAGGTGGTCGAAGTCATCGACGGCCTGCGCAGCGCACCCGCCACCGGTGACGCCCTGGCCGCACTGGCCAAGCGCATGGGTCACACCGCCGTGCGCTGCATCGACATGCCGGGCTTCATCGTCAACCACGCCGGGCGCGGCATGAATACCGAAGGGCTGCGCGTGGCGCAGGAAAGTGTGGCGGCCTATGCGGACATCGACGCCATCATGCGCGAGCAGGCCGGCTTCCGCATGGGGCCGTTCGAGTTGATGGACCTCACAGGGCTGGATGTTTCGCACCCGGTGATGGAATCGGTCTACCGCCAGTTCTACGACGAGCCGCGCTATCGTCCGTCGCAGATCACGGCGTTGCGCTTTGCCGGCAGCATTCTGGGCCGCAAGACGGGCGAAGGGTTCTACCGCTATCCGGAAGGACAGAAACAGGTGCCGGCTGAAGCGCCCGCCCCGTCCGCGCGCCCGTCTTCAGTGTGGATCAGCCGCGCGCATGACGCCGGCCACGCCGCAGCGCAGCGCCTGTTGCTCGATCTGGGCATTACGCCCGAAGGCGGTTCCAAACCGTCCGCCGACGCATTGATCATCGTCACGCCGCGCGGGCTGGATGCCACGGCCTGCGTGACCGCCGAGGGGCTCGACGCACGCCGCACCGTGGCGCTCGACACGCTCTATCCGTTTGCCGCCACCAAGCGCCGCACGCTGATGACCACACCCGCCACCGACGCAGCCTACCGCGATGCCGCACACGGCTTGCTCGCGTCCGACGGCGTACCGGTCACGGTGATCCGCGATTCGGGTGGCTTTGTCGCGCAGCGCATCGTCGCATGCATCGTCAACATCGCGTGCGATATCGCACAGCAGCGCATTGCTACGCCCACCGACATCGACCTCGCCGTCACGCTGGGGCTCGGTTATCCCAAAGGGCCGCTGGCACTCGGCGATACGCTGGGCACGAACGCCATCCTGGAAGTCCTGCAGAATCTCTACGCGCTTTATGGCGATCCGCGCTATCGCCCGAGCCCGTGGCTGCTGCGCCGTGCCCGTCTGGGCATGTCGCTGCTCACGCCTGATGCCTGACGCCTGATTGCCGCTTACCCTGACGAGGCCGCCATGACCGCGCAACTGCTCTCCAAACGCATCGGTTCGACGCTGGTGCTGACGCTGTCCAACCCTGACGCGCGCAACGCGCTGGACCCGGTGATGTACACCGCGTCGATGGAAGCGCTGGACCGCGCCGCCAACGACAACGAGATCCGCGCCATCATCTTCACGGGCGACGGCAACGCCTTCTGTGCGGGCGGTAATCTGAACCGCCTGCTGGAAAACCGTAGCAAGCCGCGCAGCGTTCAAGAAGAAGGCATCGACGCGCTCAACCACTGGATCGAGACGATCCGCACGTTTCCCAAGCCGGTGATCGCCGCGGTGGAGGGCCCAGCGGCCGGCGCAGGTTTCTCGCTGGTGCTGGCGTGCGATTTTGCGATTGCCGCGTCGGATGCGAAGTTCGTGATGGCGTATGTGAACGTGGCGCTTACGCCGGACGGCGGCGGCTCATGGCACATCGCGCGCTTCCTGCCGCGCCCGCTGGCGAGCGAAATCATCATGCTCGGCAAGCCTGTCAGCGCGGAGCGGCTGGCGCACTTCGGGCTCATCAATGAGGTGGTCAAACCTGGCGAGGCGCTGGACCAGGCATTGGCACTCGCGGAAAAACTCGCTGCGCAATCGCCGCACGCGGTGGGCCGCATCAAGGGCCTGATCGCCCACGCCGAAGACGCCTCGCTGCACGATCACCTCAAGGCCGAGCAGCACAGCTTTGTCGAAGCGCTGCACCACGCCGATGGCAACGAAGGCATCTCGGCCTTCCTGCAAAAGCGCAAACCCCAATACCGCTAGTTTCAGGCTCGCATGGTTCCCTTCCCGACACCCAACCGCCGCCGCGTCTACCTGATGCGTCACGGCGCCGTCACGTACTTCGACGAAACCGGCCGGCCCGTTCCGTCGCCCGAGGCCGTGCCGCTCAACGAACTGGGCCGCAGCCAAGCCACCGCTGCCGGCAAGATCTTCGCCGCCGAGAACATCGTCTTCGACCGCGTGATCGTCAGTGGCTTGCCGCGCACGGTGGAAACCGCGCAGCGTGTGCTGGCCGAGATGCCCGCGATGCAGGAACGCGGCATTGCGCTTGAACACTGGCCCGAGCTGCAGGAAATCCGAGGCGGCAAGCTGGCAGAAATTCCCGAGCACGAACTCGCGCAAGCCTTCATCGGCGCGTTTGAAGGCACGGTGTCGGAAGACCGGCGCTTCCTCAACGGCGAGAGCATCGGCGAGTTTCTTGACCGCGTGACGCCGGCCATCGCCAGACTGCGTTCGCAAACCGACTGGGACACCGTGCTGCTCGTGCTGCATGGCGGCACCAACCGCGCGATCCTCTCGCATGCCATCACCGGCGGCGAGCGCGTGTTCTTCGGCAGCTTGGCCCAGACCGCCGGCTGCATCAACGTGCTCGATGTTGGTGATGCCCCGACCGACTGGGTGCTGCGCATGAGCAACTTCTCGGCACCCTCGCCCGCGCATCTCGGCTCGCGGCTGACGACGATGGAAGTGCTGCTGCAGCAGTACCTTCGCCATCGCCAACCGACCTGAACTTTCCTCGATACACAAGAAGATTCGGAGACACACCCATGGCACAAACGGACCAGCAGGATTTTTCCGCCTTCGAGGGCACGCGCCCCGTGGCAGAACAGCAGAAGTTCGACATTGGCGCGCTGGAAGCGTGGATGCGCGAACACGTGGCCGGCTTTGCCGGCCCGCTCACGGTTGAACAGTTCAAGGGCGGCCAGTCGAACCCGACGTTCAAGCTGATCACGCCGTCGCGCACGTACGTGATGCGCGCGAAGCCTGGCCCCAAGGCGAAGTTGCTGCCGTCGGCACACGCCATCGAGCGCGAATATCGGGTGATGGATGCGCTCGCCAAGACCGACGTCCCCGTCGCGAAGATGTATGCGCTGTGCGAAGACGAAGCCGTGATCGGCCGCGCCTTCTACATCATGGAGTTCGTACAGGGCCGCGTGCTGTGGGATCAGGCCCTACCCGGCATGGCGCCCGCCGAGCGCACCGCGATCTATGACGAGATGAACCGCGTCATTTCTGCGCTGCACACGGTGGACTACGCCGCCATCGGCCTGGCCGACTACGGCAAACCCGGCAACTATTTCGCGCGCCAGATCGAGCGCTGGAGCAAGCAGTACAAGCTGTCGGAAACCGAGTCGATTCCGGCCATGGACAACCTGATCGAATGGCTGCCCAAGCACGTGCCGCAGGAAGCCGAGGAAATCACCAGCATCGTTCACGGCGACTACCGGCTCGACAACCTGATCTTCCACCCGACCGAGCCGCGTGTGCTGGCCATCCTCGATTGGGAACTCTCGACGCTGGGCCACCCGCTGGCCGATTTCAGCTACCACTGCATGAGCTGGCACATCGAGCCGGGTCAGTTCCGCGGCGTGGCAGGTCTGGACTTCGCCGCCCTCGGCATCCCCACAGAAGCCGAGTACATCCGCCAATACGAAGAACGCACCGGCCGCCGCATCACAGGCGACTGGAACTTCTACCTCGCCTACAACATGTTCCGCATTGCCGGCATCCTGCAGGGGATCATGAAGCGCGTGGTGGATGGCACGGCGTCGTCGGCGCAGGCGATGGAAGCGGGCAAGCGCGCCCGCCCGATGGCCGAACTGGGCTGGAAGTACGCCCAGCAGGCCGGCGCCTGACGCCGCGGCTTTACTCGTGCTCGCGCGCTGCTTCCAGAGGACCGGACAGCGGCGCCTCCAGCTCCAGCACCACCCCGCCCGGCAACTGCACGAAGATCTGTGCAGCAGGCCGCGCGGGGTGTTTTTTTACCTGGTGCGGGATGCCGCTTTCGCGCACGGCGGCCAGCACATCGGCCGCGTCCTTCCCGGTGCGGAACGCGATATGCGAGAACACCAGCTCCGGCGTATCGCCCTCCTGCGTCACGAGATGGACCAGCGCATCATCGTTCTGGTATAGCCACGTGCCGGGAAACGGAAACGCCGGGCGCGGCCCCGGTTTCCAGCCGAGCACATCGGCGAAGAATTTCAGGATGGGCGCATCTCCTGCCACGTGAAAGTTCACGTGGTCGAAGGTCCAATCGCCGTCGGGTGTCATAGCAAACCGCCTCCTTCAATGTCGATGATGGCGCCGGTCATGAAACCGTTGGTCATGGCCAGCAGGTAGCCTTGGGCGAGGTCTTCCGGCGTGCCGACGCGGCCGACCGGCAGGCCGCTGCCGATGCGCGCAAGCATGGCCTGCCGATCTGCCGGCGCACCCCATACTTCCGTATCCACCACACCGGGGCTGATCACGTTGACACGACGCGGTGCCAGTTCCTTCGCCAGGTTCTTGCCAGCAGCTTCCACCGCCGCGTTGATCGAGCCACGCAGCAGGCCGGTTGCTGTCGCCTTGCGTGAAAGCAGGCCAGAGGTGAGCGTAATCGATGCGCGTTCCGCCAGATGTGGCAATGCGGCCTGCACTGCCATCAAGGCGGCAAAGAACTTGGTGCCAAACGCCTGTTCCAGGTCAGCACGTTGCAGCGCGGCAAACGGCGGTGGGCTCGTACGCGAGCCGATGGTGATGACGAGATGGTCGATCTTGCCGCTGGGCGACAACTGGGCTGCCTGCGCCAGCGCGCTGGCGAGCGACGCCGTGTCGTTCGCGTCGACGGCAATGCCGTGCGCGCCATCCGCCGCTTTGGCCGAGCGCCCCAGCACCGTCACGCGCGCCCCTTCGGCTACAGCCGCGCGTGCCACCGCCTGGCCAATACCGGCCGTACCGCCCAACACCACCACGGACTGATCCTGCAAGGTCTTCGAAGTCATGCCAATGCTCCTTTGTTTTGAGAGGAGGAAAGAAAAAACTGTCAATCAATTGGGCCATTCTTTCATCAAACAAAAGCAAGATAATCTGGCTATGCTTTGATGATTCTCCAAATCTGCTTTGACAATGATCGCCCTCGACGACCTCCGACTGCTGGTGCGCATCGCCGACGCCGGCAACCTTTCCGCCGCTGCGCGCCAGCTCGGTTGGCTGCCCGCCACCGCCAGCGCAGCGCTCAAGCGCGTGGAGACCGAACTCGGCGCCCGCCTGTTCGAGCGCACCACGCGCAGCATGCGGCCGACCGAAGCCGGCCAGCGTTATCTAGGGTATGCAAGACAGGCGCTGGAGGCACTGGACGAAGGCGCCGAAAGCCTGGGGCAGGACCGCACCGAGCTGTCCGGCCCCATCCGCATTGCCGCCACATCGGACCTCGGGCGACACATCCTGCGCCCATGGCTCGACGCCTTTTGCGATGAGCACCCCGGCGTGCGGATCACGCTGGTGCTGGGCGACCGGCTGGCCGACCTGATGCGCGAAGACCTCGACTTTGCGCTGCGCTACGGGCATCTGCAGGATTCGGCGCTGGTGCGGCGGCCCCTTGCGTCACATCCGCGCGTGATCGTGGGCGCGCCGTCGTACTTCAAGAAGCATGGCCGGCCTGCACACCCGAGCGACCTCGCCGACCACCGCTGCCTGATCCTCCTGCGCAACGGCGAGCCCGTCACGCGCTGGCAACTCACGCACGCCAGCGGCCCTGCCCCGATCGACGTACGCGGCGATTTCCAATGCGACGACGGCGCCGTGGTGCGCGACTGGGCGGTCGCCGGGCGCGGCCTGGCATTCAAATCGTGGCTGGATGTCGCGCAAGACGTGAGCGCAGGCCGGCTGGAGGTGGCATTGCCGGCGTGGAGCCATGCGCCCACGCCGCTGCAGCTCGTGGCCCTTGCGCGCCGCCATCGGCCTGCGCGGCTGACGGCGTGTGCGGACTTTCTCGCCGCGCGCTTTGCCGAGTTCAGCGCGCGTTATCCGTTCCCGTCCGCACAGGGGGCAGCGGCATCGCAAAAGCTGGCCAAGGCGGCCAAGCCGACCAAAACCAAGTCGGCCGTCACCGCGAACACGTAGGTGTCCTTAATGGTTGTTGCGGCGGCGGACCACCCACCACGCAACGACCACGGTGAATGCCGCCACCAGCCCCACCATCAGCCAGAAACCGGGGCACACCGAATGCTATCAATCTGTCATAAACCGGCGTGGTTACGCCATTTGCGCTGCGTAACCCCGATGATTGCGTCCGACTTTCCGTTCGTCAACGCCCGTCGGCGAATGCCGCCACAGCATCGTCCAGGGCGACCTCCGCCATCGCGGCGAACACGTGGTCGCGCAGCCAGCGGCTGGCGGCATCCTGGTCGCTGTTGGTGTGCCAGTACAGGTACAGCTCAAGCGGCTGCACGTTGAACGGCAGGGGCAGCATCACGTTGCCATACGGCTCGTTGGCAATGCGCGCATAGCGGATCGGCAACGTGGCAAGCAGGTCCGTGCAGCTCACCACGCGGCAGGCGGCCGGGTAATGCTGGCAACGCAGCCGCACGCGCCGCTCGTGGCCAAGGCGACGCAGCTCCACATCCTCCAGCCCTGCGCCACGGCGCCGCGACGACACATGCACGTGTTCACACGCCAGGTAGCGCTCCAGCGTCAGCGGTTCATGCGCGATGGGGTGGCCGGGGCGCGCCAGCACCACCATCGGATCGGTCAGCAGCGGCGCATGCCGGATGGCTGGGGATGCCGGCAGCAGAATGTCCGCCGCTGCGTCGATGGTGCCGGCCAGCAACTCGGTTTCGAGCTGGCGGCGGTCTCCGCGCACGGTCGTGACGTCGATGCGCGGCGCCTCCTTGGCGATGGCCGCCATGAGCGGCGGCAGCAACGTCGCTTCCAGCGCATCGCGCATCGACAACGTGAAGCGGCGCTCGCTCGTGGCGGGGTCGAAACGCGTGCCTTCACGCAGGGTGCGCTCGAAGCCCTGCAGCGCCGTGCGGACCTCCGCAATGAGCGTGCGCGCCAGCGGCGTCGGCACCATGCCCTGCCCGCGCCGCTCGAACAGCGGGTCGTCAAACAGTTCGCGCAGCCGCCCCAGGGCGTGGCTGACCGCCGGCTGCGTCAGGTTGAGCGTGCGGGCGGCCGCGGTAATCCCGCCTTCCGTATAGATGGCGTCGAAGACGACGAACAGGTTCAGATCGACGCGCGATATATGCATGACATTGATGGACCGCAATCTACGAAATTCATTTCTCTTATTGTAGGCGAAGGCTTATTCTGCGGACACCACTTGGGAGTTGCGCCACGCGCCATGACCACATCCCCCGATCTCGCCGTTCCCCCGGGCTTTGTTCTGCTGAACAAGCCGAGCCCTTTCCTGACGATGCTGGGGCCGGTGTATGCCAAGGGGATGGGCGCGTCGATGGTGATGGGTTTTCACGTGCAGCATCACCACCTGAACCGGCGCGGCATCCTGCACGGCGGCGTGGTGGCATCGCTGGCCGATGCGGCGCTCGGCTATTGCCTGGCCGAGCCCGGCGAAGGCACCGGCGGCGCCCTGGCCATGTCCACCGCCAGCCTGACTGTGGATTTCATCGCCTCTGCCGGAGAAGGCGACTGGATCCAGATCACCCCGGAGGGATTGCGCACGGGCAGCAAACTGGCCTTTGCGCAGGCCCTCTTCCATCGCGGCGACCGGCTGATTGCGCGCGCGAGTGCCGTGTTTGCAGTGCTCGGCGGACATGTTTGATGCATGGCCGAGCCCGACTGAACTGAGTTGATGGTTGCCCGTTCGGGGCGCTTGTTCGATGTACTGAGGAGACACCATGAATTTCGATTACACGCCCAAGGTCAAGGACATGCAGGCACGCCTGCTCGCATTCTTCGACCAGCACATCTACCCGAATGAGCACCGCTTCCACGAAGAAATCGAGGCCAACCGCCGCGCCGGCAATGCGTGGATCCCGACCAAGGTGATCGAAGAACTCAAGCCGCTGGCACGCAAGGCCGGGCTGTGGAACCTGTTCCTGCCGCGTTCGCCGCGCGCGCCCGAAGGGCTGTCGAACCTCGAATACGCGCCGCTGTGCGAGATCATGGGCCGCGTGCCCTGGGCGCCGGAAGTGTTCAACTGTTCCGCGCCCGACACCGGCAACATGGAGACGCTTGAGCGCTATGCGTCGGAAGAACTGAAAGACCGCTGGCTGGAGCCGCTGCTGCGCGGTGAGATCCGCTCGGCCTTCCTGATGACCGAACCGGCCGTGGCTTCGTCGGACGCCACCAACATCGAATGCCGCATCGAACGCCAGGGCGACGAATACGTCATCAACGGCCGCAAGTGGTGGTCGTCGGGCGCCGGCGACCCGCGCTGCGCCGTCTACATCGTCATGGGCAAGACCAACCCGGATGCCGGCCGCCACGAGCAGCAATCGATGATCGTGGTGCCAGCCAATGCGCCGGGCATCACGGTCATGCGCCCGCTGTCGGTGTTCGGTTACGACGATGCGCCGCACGGCCACATGGAAGTCGACCTGAAAGACGTGCGCGTGCCGGTGGGCAACATCCTCCTGGGTGAAGGCCGCGGTTTCGAGATCGCTCAAGGCCGCCTGGGCCCGGGCCGCATCCACCACTGCATGCGCAGCATCGGCGTGGCCGAGCGTGCGCTGGAGCTGATGTGCAAGCGCCTGTCGTCGCGCATCGCATTCGGCAAGGCCATTGCGCAGCACAGCGTCTGGCACGAACGCATTGCCGAAGCGCGCTGCATGATCGAGCAGGCCCGCCTGCTGACGCTCAAGGCCGCGTACATGATGGACACCGTCGGCAACAAGGTCGCCAAGGCCGAGATCGCGATGATCAAGGTCGTGGCACCGAACATCGCCTGCCAGATCGTCGACTGGGCGATCCAGGCACACGGCGGCGGCGGCGTGTCGGGTGATTTCCCGCTGGCTTCGGCCTACGCCCACCAGCGCACGCTGCGTCTGGCCGACGGCCCGGATGAAGTGCACCGCGCGGCCATCGCCAAGCTGGAACTGGCCAAGCATCTGCACCTGAAAGACGTTGTCGACATGCCGGTCACACGCGGCGCCTGACCTGCGGCACGGCTGTACCGTTCACTCCTTAACCCCGCCTTGAGCGGGGATTTTTTTGCCCGCTGCCCGGCGTCTGCGCGTTTCTCGGTTCTGTGCTGGAATGGAACACTTTGCAGGCTGCTGGTGGCCTGCACCTCTCTTCCCGGCCAGAAGCCAAGGAGCCAACTCGATGATCGACGTCTATAGCTGGGCCACGCCCAACGGGCACAAAGTGCACATCATGCTGGAAGAATGCGAGCTGCCTTACCGCGTTCACGGCATCAACATCGGCGCCGGCGACCAGTTCAAGCCCG
The DNA here is from genome assembly GCF_056280165.1 of Ralstonia sp. 110700041-2. Taxonomy (NCBI): domain Bacteria; kingdom Pseudomonadati; phylum Pseudomonadota; class Betaproteobacteria; order Burkholderiales; family Burkholderiaceae; genus Ralstonia; species Ralstonia sp. 110700041-2. The sequence continues at coordinate 27,402 of NZ_JBSFAI010000002.1, forward strand.
ACTTCCTCAAGATCAGCCCCAACAACAAGATCCCGGCCATCGTCGATCAGGATGGCCCCGACGGCAAACCGATCTCGCTGTTCGAATCGGGCGCGATCCTGCTGTACCTCGCCGGCAAGACCGGCAAGTTCCTGCCCGACGACGTGCGTGGCAAATACGAAGTGCTGCAGTGGCTGATGTTCCAGATGGGCGGCGTCGGCCCGATGCTCGGCCAGGCGCACCACTTCCGCATCTACGCGCCCGAGAAGATCGAATACGCGATCAACCGCTATACGAACGAAGCCAAGCGACTGTACGGCGTGATCGACAAGCGCCTGGGCGAATCCAAGTACCTCGGCGGCGCGGAGTACTCCATCGCCGACATCGCCACGTGGCCGTGGCTGCGCAGTTGGAAGAACCAGGGGATCGAACTGTCGGACTACCCCAAGCTGCAGCGCTGGTTTGAAGCCATTGAAGAACGCCCCGCCGTGCAGCGCGCGGTGAAAGTGCTGGCCAAGGAACGGCCGGCTGTGCAGGACGACAAGGCAAAGGAAATCCTGTTTGGCGCCACGCAGTATCAGCGCCGTTGAGCCGCACACGCATCACGAGACAAAAGGCCGCGCATGCGGCCTTTTTAATGGCCGTTAGCAGGGCGCACCCCGCGCCGGTCCTACACTGAGCGCATGCGGATTCTCCTGGAGCAATCATGGCGGCATCAGCCAGGTTTGGTTTTGCAGCGGTGATTTCGGTACTCGGCTATCTCGCGCTCGCAGCGTGGGGCTGGGGCGGCGTTGGCCCGCTGCTTGCGCATCCGGCACGCGTGGCGCTGGTGGTGGTGACGGCTGCGCTGACGATTGCTGCAATGTTCGCAGGCGGCAATCTCAGCGCCGGTGAGCGAGAGGACCGGTCCAACCGGTGGGTGTTGCCCGTGTTTGGCTTGATCGGCCTCGTCAGCGCCTGGCTGCCGGCGTATACGGACCGGCACGACCTCTTTTGCATCGACGGCGATTTGGTGAGGTGGCTGGGTGTGGTGCTCTATGCCGCGGGCGGCGCCCTGCGGTTGTGGCCCGTGCATGTGCTGGGCAACCGCTTCAGCGGACTGGTGGCGATTCAGCCGGGCCATACGCTGATGACCAGCGGCATCTACCGCTACGTGCGCAACCCCAGTTACGTGGGATTACTGGTCAGTACGCTGGGATGGGGCCTGGGATTCCGGGCGGTGGCCGGCGTGGTGCTCACCGCATTGCTGATTCCGCCGCTGGTGGCACGCATGCACGCTGAGGAAGCCCTGCTGCAATCGCAATTTGGCGCCGAATACGACGCATACCGTGCCCGGACCTGGCGCCTGATTCCTGGCTTGTACTAGCGCCTCGTTCAAAGCGGCAGCGCAAGACACTGGACATCCGGCGCCGTATAAGGCGTCGGATACGGCGACCTGGGCCCCACCTCCAGCCGCATCGGGGCAAGCGCAAGCACCTCGGCTTCGTTGCGCTCGCGCGTAGTCAGCGCCGGCCCCGGCGGAGCGGGCCGGACCAGCGGCTCGTTGATGGCGCAGCGCACATGCTTGCCGTCATGCAGGCGCACCTCCATCGTGTAAGACGGGCCCGAGACGACGGGAGTGCACGCCGCTGCACCCCAGGCGAATGCCACCAGCAGCAGCCAACGACGTGTTCCCATCCGGCACCTCCCATCACGCACAGACCACCGTGGATTTGACTTGCCGTGCGATCGGGAGTGCCCCGTATCCGGCTCCTCAGGCCGCCAGCATCCCCTGCCGCTCAATGAACCTGATGACCTCATCCAACCCACCCTGCGCGCGCAGATTGCACATCACGAACGGCCGATCGCCGCGCATCTTGCGCGTGTCGCTCTCCATCACCTCCAGCGACGCCCCGACATACGGCGCCAGGTCGGTCTTGTTGATGATGAGCAGGTCCGACTTGGTGATGCCCGGGCCGCCCTTGCGCGGGATCTTCTCGCCGCCGGCCACGTCGATCACATAGATGGTCAGGTCCGACAGCTCGGGGCTGAACGTCGCCGCGAGGTTGTCGCCGCCCGACTCAATGAAGACGACATCCGCATCCGGAAACTTGGCGAGCATGCGATCCACCGCTTCAAGGTTGATCGACGCATCTTCGCGGATGGCCGTGTGCGGGCAGCCGCCGGTTTCGACGCCCATGATGCGTTCGGCAGGCAGCGCGCCGGAGATGGTCAGCAGGCGCTGATCTTCCTTCGTGTAGATGTCGTTGGTGATCGCCACGAGGTCGTAGCGCTCGCGCATCGCCTTGCAGAGCATTTCGAGCAGCGTGGTCTTGCCGGAGCCCACCGGGCCGCCCACGCCAACGCGCAGGGCAGGAAGTTTCTTGGTTCGCATGATGATCAGGTTCAGGAACGAAAGAGTCGTGAGTATTGCGTTTCATGCCGGGCGGACAGCACGCCCAGCCCCGGCGAAAACGTAGACAGTTCAGGCGGATGACAGGCCGCGCGGCGTGTCGCCTCCTCCACCGCACGCGCCACCGCTGCGTGCAGGCCAAAGAGAATCCGTTGCCCCGCAGCCTGCCCGAGCGGCACGGCCTTGACTGCCGCCGCCATCTGGTTTTCCACCCAGGCAAAGCAGTACGCCGTCACGCCATCGCGCGGGTCGACATTCAGCGCGGCAGCAGCGGCGGCAAACGCGGTCGGAAACGTCACCGAAGCGCATGCGGCCAAGGCACTGCGCAGTGCGTCATCGCCCCACGCCATCTGCTGGATGAGGCGATTGAGCGACCAGCCCATCTGAGACGTTTCGAGCCGCAGCTCGCGCGTCTCGCGGGTGGCGAGGAACCACGCATCGCGCTCGGCAACGGCATCGAAGCGGCCTGCCTGCCAGTCGGCAAACTGCAGCAGCCATAGCGGTGCCTCGCATGCGGCGAGCACGTCGAGCCCCTCGGCAATCCACGCGGCAGCCGACGCTTCGTCCGCCACGCGCCGCACATCCACCGCCGCCTCCAGCCCCTGCGAATAGCTGAACGCGCCCACCGGCAGCGCCGGGGACGCGAGATGCAGCAAGGCGGTGAGCTGCGCCGCGTTAGTCATGGTGATGGTGGTGATGGCCGCAACCGGGCCCATGGACATGGCCGTCGTCGTGGTCGTGACCATGTGCGTGATCGTGGCCATGCGAGTGACCATGATCGTGCCCGTGATGCTCGTGGTACAGCGCCTGCGCGGCCGCGTAGTCCTCTTCGAACGTCGCATCGTGGCCGTGACGATGGCCGCCACCATAGGCGCCCGCCTCGGGCTCGAACGGCGCCTCCACATGCGCGACGGTCACGCCCAGGCGGACCAGCATGTCTTCGAGCACCGGATCGGCTTCGAGCTGCAGCGCATCGGCGCTCACCTGCACGGGCGTGTGCCGATTGCCGAGGTGATACGCGGCGCGCATCAGCGCGAGCCGGTTGTCGCTGCTTACGCGCAGCACCTGCTCGGGCGCGGCCTGCACTTCCACCAGCGTGCCGTCTTCAGCGACCAGCACATCGCCGCCGCGCATGACGGTGCCCCGCGGCAACACGACGGCCACTTCACGGCCATCGTCGAGGGCGGCGCGCAGGCGGCTGCGGCTGCGCTCCAGGAATGGCAGCACCAGCTTGGGCGCACGCTTGACCAGCACGGAGGCCAGGCCATGCGGCGCGGGGAGATGTTTGTTGATGGCAAGCATCTATAGGACCTAATTCGTCATCCAACTATGAAGCTCGAAGTTCTGAAATCCAAGCGCCACGTTCTGATCTCCACGCGTGGAGTTTCGATCTCGGAGCGGCGTGGCATCCCTTGTTTCACCTCCTGCCGGGGACGATACGACGGATGGACCAACAACAAGAAACCCGAGCCCACCCCGCACCACCAGCTAGAACAAGAAATACCGCTGCGCCATCGGCAACACCTCCGCCGGCTCACAAGTCAGCACCGTCCCATCCGCCACCACCTGATACGTCTCCGGATCCACCGAAATATCCGGCTGCCAGTCGTTATGAATCATGTCCGCCTTGCTCACAGTACGCGTGCCCTTGACGACCGCCGTGGTCTTGGCCAACCCATACTGCTCCGCCACGCCAGCCGCAGCAGCCGATTGCGACAGGAACGTCAACGACGTCCGCCCCAGCGCCCCGCCCGCTGCCCCAAACATCGGCCGATAGTGCACTGGCTGCGGCGTTGGGATCGACGCATTCGCATCGCCCATCGCCGCAGAGGCAATCATCCCGCCCTTCAGGATCAGGCTCGGCTTCACGCCAAAGAACGCAGGCTTCCACAGCACGAGGTCTGCCCACTTGCCGACTTCAACCGAGCCGACTTCATGTGCGATGCCGTGCGTGAGCGCGGGGTTGATCGTGTACTTCGCCACGTACCGCTTGACGCGGAAGTTGTCATGTCCGCCCCGCGCATCGTTCGGATCACCGGCCAGCTTGCCGCGCTGCACCTTCATCTTGTGTGCGGTCTGCCACGTACGCAGCACGACTTCGCCGACGCGGCCCATGGCCTGCGAATCGCTGGAGATCATCGAGAACGCGCCCAGGTCGTGCAGGATGTCTTCGGCGGCGATCGTCTCGCGGCGGATGCGGCTTTCGGCAAAGGCGATGTCTTCGGCGATGGACGCATCGAGGTGATGGCACACCATCAACATGTCGAGGTGCTCGTCCAGCGTGTTGACGGTGAACGGCCGCGTCGGGTTGGTCGATGACGGCAGCACGTTCGATTCACCGCACACACGGATGATGTCCGGTGCATGCCCGCCGCCCGCGCCTTCCGTGTGATACGTGTGGATCGTGCGGCCCTTGAACGCAGCGACGGTCGCTTCAACGAAGCCCGATTCGTTCAACGTATCGGTGTGGATGGCGACCTGCGTATCGGTGTCGTCGGCCACGCCCAAGCAGCAATCGATGGCGGCGGGCGTGGAGCCCCAGTCTTCGTGCAGCTTCAGGCCGATGGCGCCTGCGTCGATCTGCTCGCGCAGCGCGCCCGGCAGGCTGCCGTTGCCCTTGCCGAGGAAGCCGATGTTCATCGGGTACGCATCCGCGGCCTGCAGCATGCGCTGCATGTACCACGGGCCCGGCGTGCAGGTGGTGGCATAGGTGCCGGTGGCGGGGCCAGTGCCGCCGCCAATCATCGTCGTCACGCCGCTGTTGAGCGCCTCATCGATCTGCTGCGGGCAGATGAAGTGGATGTGCGTGTCGACGCCGCCGGCGGTGACGATCATGCCTTCGCCCGCGATGATCTCGGTGCCGGGGCCGATGACGATGGTCACGCCGGGCTGGATGTCCGGATTGCCCGCCTTGCCGATCGCCGAGATGCGCCCGTTCTTCAGGCCGATGTCAGCCTTGACGATGCCCCAGTGGTCGATGATCAGCGCGTTGGTGATGACGGTGTCGGTGCAGTCTTTCGATTCGCGCTGGCTCTGGCCCATGCCGTCGCGGATGACCTTGCCGCCGCCGAATTTCACTTCCTCGCCGTAGACGGTGAAGTCGCGCTCGACTTCGACGATGAGGTCGGTGTCGGCCAGACGCAGGCGGTCGCCCGTCGTGGGGCCGAACATTTCCGCATAGGCGCGGCGATTGATCTTCAATGTCATGTCCGTGTCTCGCTCAAAGCTTGCCCATCACACGGCCGGCGAAGCCGTAGACCACGCGATCACCCGCCAGCGCCACGAGTTCGACCGTACGCTCCTGCCCCGGCTCGAAGCGCACGGCGGTGCCGGCGGCGATGTTCAGCCGAAAGCCGCGCGCAGCTTCGCGGTCAAAGCGCAGCGCGTCGTTCACTTCATAGAAGTGGTAGTGCGAGCCGATCTGCACCGGGCGATCGCCCGTGTTGGCCACCGTTACCGTCACCGTGGGGCGGCCTGCGTTGAGTTCCAGATCGCCGTCTTGCGGCAGGAGTTCGCCGGGGATCATGGTGAAAGCCCCCTCAGATCGCCGTAACCAGCAGGCCTGCGCCGTACAGCGCCACACCCACACCCGACAGACGCGCCAGCCACGCCATGCGCGGCTTCAGTGCAAAGCCCGCGCCGATGCCGGCGGTATGCAGCAGCGCCGTCGCCACGGCAAAGCCGCCAACGAAATACGGGAACATGGCCTGCGCGCCTGCGGGGAATTCCGTGCCGTGCGCATAGCCGTGGAACAGCGCGAACGCGCCGCACAGCAGTGCACCGCCCCAGGTCGGCAGCTGCGCGCGTGCGGCAATCAGCAGGCCGAACACCAGCAGCGATGCGGCAATCATCGGCTCAGCCATCGGCAGCGCCCCGCCGCCGGCGCCGAGCAGCGCGCCCAGGATCATCAACGCGACAAAGGCGACCGGCGCCCACAACGCGTCGCGCACCGAGCGCGAGGCCAGTGCGCTCCACACACCCACGGCCACCATCGCCAGGAGGTGATCTGCACCGGTGAGCGGATGCAGGAACCCCGCGAGCAGGCTGCCCTCGGCGGTATGGCCCGGATGCCCCGGGTGAGCGAAGGCAACAGAGGCGCCAAACGTGAGCGCAATGGCCGCAGCGGGCCGGACGAAGCGAGACAGGGTAGGCGTCATGGCGGGACTCGTAGTGGTGAGTGGCGTGCGGACTTCAGAACGTCAAACAATCGGGTGGTGGACGGTGACGAGCTTCGTGCCGTCCGGAAAGGTGGCCTCGACCTGGATGTCGGGAATCATCTCGGCCACGCCGTCCATCACGTCATTGCGCGTGAGCAGCGTGGTGCCGTAGTGCATCAGGTCGGCCACGGTCTTGCCGTCGCGCGCGCCTTCCATGATGGCAGCGCTGATGAAGGCGACGGCTTCCGGGTAGTTGAGCTTGAGGCCGCGGCCCTTGCGGCGCTCGGCCAGCAAGGCGGCGGTGAAGATCAGCAACTTGTCTTTTTCGCGCGGGGTCAGTTCCACGTGGGGCTCTCTTCGGTGAGGGTCAATTCAGTACAGTTCAGATCGGGCGATGCGAGGTCACGTTGCCATCATGTGGCCGTCATGTAGACCAGAGCCGCAGCGGACGGCCCGCTACGCCATGCATCGGTTCGCGCAGCGCCAGCCACGTCTGGGCCAACAAGGCACGTGCATCTTCGGGCCGGCGTGCAAGCACGCGCAGCAACAAAACGTTTGGCAGGCCGGGCGCATCTTGCGTGAGGCAGGTGACGCCCGCGCGCAGGTCGTCGTTGTACGGCAGGTGCTCGGCCATCGATTCGGCCAGGGCTTCGGTGGCGCCCTCGCCCACGGCCCACAGCGTGCCGACAACGTGGAAGCCGGCCATGCCCGTCGTCGCATTCAGCACGGGCGATTGCGCGTCGAACGCGGCCGATTCAATCCACAGCGGCTGGCCGTTGCAGCGCAATGCGGTGCGCAAGACGATACGGCCTTCGGCCCACGATTCACCGGCGGCGTGGCGGCCGAGCATGGTCGCGTCCCAACCGATGGCGGTGGCGCCCGGTGCCAGATCCAGCGTCAGGTCGATGATCGGGCAGGCCTGGTTGAAGACGATGTTCTCTTGTGGCACCCAGTCGAGCCGCGCGCCTGTCTCTGCCCGGATGGCAACGCGCTGCGTGGCCGTGCGGCCGAGCGACTTGTACCACTTGGTGGCGCCGGGCGTGGTCAGCACGGCATGCGCGTCGGCACCGAGTTCGATGTTGATATCGAGCACATCGCCACCGGCAATGCCTGCGGGCGGATGCAGCATGACGGCATGGCACACGCCCTCGCCTTCCGGATACAGCGCCTTCTGCACCCGCAGCGGCCCCTGATGCCGGCACGTGGCCAGCACGGTGCGCTCACCGCGCCGTGCAAACGCCAGGCGCAGCGAGGCTTCCCAGGACGCGAACGAATCGGTCTGCGGCGGCACAGGAAAATCGGGATGGCGCATCAGGAAGGCAGCACGGCGGCTAGGAATTTTCTCATCATAGCCAGATGCCACAGATTTGGCATTCGACTTTTTCCGTCGAATGCCGGGGCATCAGCCGGGGCATCAGACGGCCACCAGATCACGCACGCCATCGGCTTCCATATTGGCGCCGTCGCCCTGGGCGATGACCTCGCCGCGGCTCATGACGACATAGCGGTCGGCAATGCTGCGCGCAAAGTCGTAGTACTGCTCGACCAGCAGCACCGACATGCCGAACTCATCGACAAGGCGCCGCAGCGTTCGGCCGATCTCCTGGATGATCGACGGCTGGATGCCCTCGGTCGGCTCGTCCAGGATCAGCAGGCGCGGCTCGCTCATCAGCGCGCGGCCGATGGCAAGTTGCTGCTGCTGGCCGCCGGACAGATCACCGCCGCGCCGGCCCTTCATCTCCTTGAGCACCGGAAACAGCTCGTAGATGAAATCGGGCACCTTGGACGGCGCACGCTTGGCGGCCGCACCAATCAGCAGGTTCTCTTCCACCGTCAGGCGCGGGAAGATCTCGCGGCCCTGCGGCACATAGGCGAGCCCCTGCGAGACACGCTCGTACGCGGGCAGTTTCTGGATGGTGCGCCCTTCCCAATCGATCGCACCGCTGGCGGTGGGCACCACCCCCATCAAGCATTTGAGCAGCGTCGTCTTGCCCACGCCGTTACGGCCAAGCAGCGTGGTCAGCTTGCCCGTGGGGACGTCAAAGCTGACGTTGCGCAGGATGTGGCTGCCGCCGTAGAACTGGTTCAGTTGTTGGACCTGCAACATATCAACGCCCCAGATAGGATTCGATCACACGCTCATCGCGCTTGACGGCATCGAGCGCGCCTTCGGCCAAGACGCTGCCTTCGGCCAGCACAGTCACGCGTCCTTCTGCCCCTGCCAGCGCAGCGACGAACTCCATGTCGTGCTCCACGACCATGATGGAGCACGTGCCGCGCAGGCCATTGAGCAACGCTGCGAGCTGCATCGTTTCTTCGTCCGTCATGCCGGCAACGGGCTCATCGAGCAGCAGAAGTTGCGGTTGCTGCATCAGCAGCATGCCGATCTCCAGCCGCTGCTTCTGGCCGTGCGAGAGCAGCCCGGCGGGCCGATAGGCCTCCGCTTCCAGATGGATGCGACCGAGCGTTTCTTCGATGCGCTGGCGGCCGTCGTTCAGCAGGCGCGCGCGCAGCGAGACCCACCAGCGCTTGTCGGCTTTCATGGCCAGTTCCAGGTTTTCCCACACGGTGTGCTGCTCGAACACGGTCGGCTTCTGGAACTTGCGGCCGATGCCGATCTGCGCGATGCGCGGCTCGGTCAGGCGCAGCAGGTCGATGGTCTGGCCGAGGAAGACACGGCCGGTCACGTCGGCGTTGCGTGGCCCCGTCTTGCCAGTAATCACGTCCATCATCGTGGTCTTGCCCGCGCCGTTGGGCCCGATGATGCAGCGCAGTTCGCCGTGGTCGATCGACAGCGTGAGCGCGTTCAGTGCGCGAAAGCCGCCAAAGCGCACCGTCACATCTTCGAGATACAGGATGGCGCCGTGCGAGACGTCGATGGTGTCCGGCTCGACCAGATGGCCCATGCCGGTGGCGGTGCCGGTCTCCGCGCGGTCGGGGAGTTCGGTGAAGGTGCTCATGCGTGGTCTCCGGTGACGGTCGCGGTTTCATGCGCCTTGGCTTGCGTGGGCGTGCGCCGCTTCATCCGCAGCTTGCCCAGCAGCCCCAGCACGCCGTTCGGCAGATACAGCGTCACCAGCACAAAAATCGCACCGAGCACGAACAGCCAGTACTCCGGCACCCACGCCGTGAGCAACGTCTTGGCCCCGTTGACGAGGAACGCGCCGATGATCGGGCCGATCAACGTGCCGCGCCCGCCCACGGCCACCCACACCGCCATCTCGATGGAATTGCCCGGGGACATCTCGCCCGGGTTGATGATGCCGACCTGCGGTACGTACAGCGCGCCCGCGATGCCGCACAGCACCGCCGAGAACGTCCAGACGAACAGCTTGTAGCCGAGCGGGTTGTAGCCGGAGAACATCACGCGCGCTTCGGCATCGCGGATGGCCGTGACCACGCGGCCGAACTTGGACGTGACGATGGCGCGGCACGCAATGAACGCCAGCACCAGCGCGACGAACGTGGCTACGAAGAGCACGGTGCGCGTAGGCAACGCCGAGATCGGGAATCCGAGGATGCGCTTGAAATCGGTAAAGCCATTGTTGCCGCCAAAGCCAGTCTCGTTGCGGAAGAACAGCAGCATGGCCGCGTACGTCATCGCTTGCGTGATGATCGACAGGTACACGCCCTTGACGCGTGAGCGGAAGGCGAAGAAGCCGAACAGCCACGCCAGCACGCCGGGCACCAGAATCACCAGCAGCATCGCCCACGCGAAGTGCTCGGTGCCGTGCCAGAACCAGGGCAGCTCTTTCCAGTCGAGGAAGACCATGAAGTCGGGCAGATCGCTCTTGTACACGCCCTCGCGTCCGATGGAACGCATCAGGTACATGCCCATCGCGTAGCCGCCCAGCGCAAAGAACACGCCGTGGCCGAGGCTGAGGATGCCGCAGTAGCCCCACACCAGATCGAGCGCCAGCGCCGCCAGCGCGTAGCACATGATCTTGCCGATGAGCGTGAGCGCATACGCCGACAGATGCAGCGGGCTGCCTTCCGGCACGAGCAACGCGCACACGGGCGCGCCAATACACACGATGAGCGACACCAGCACCAGCGCGGACCACCCGCGCCGCGACAGCAACGGCATGCGCGCCGGAATATCGAGTTTGAATTGAGTCGTCATATCAGGCCTCGGCGCTGCGGCCCTTGAGGGCGAACAGCCCCTGCGGACGCTTCTGGATGAACAGCACGATCAGCACCAGCACGATGATCTTCGCCAGCACCGCGCCGTAGAAAGGCTCGATGAACTTGTTGATGAGCCCGAGCCCGAACGCGCCGATGATCGTGCCGGCCAGCTGCCCCACTCCGCCCAGCACCACGGCCATGAACGAATCGATGATGTAGCTCTGGCCAAGGTCCGGCCCGACGTTGCCGATCTGCGAGAGCGCACAGCCGCCCAGCCCGGCAATGCCCGCGCCGAACGCAAACGCGTAGCTGTCGACCTTCCACGTGCGCACGCCAACGCAGGCGGCCATCGTGCGGTTCTGCGTGGTGGCGCGCACGAACAGCCCCAGGCGCGTACGATTGAGCACCGCCCAGGCGATCGCCACCACAGCCAGCGCAAACAGCAGGATGACGAGCCGGTTGTACGGCAGGATCAGCCCGGGATACAGCGCAATGCCGCCGCTCATCCAGCTCGGGTTCGCCACCTCCACGTTCTGCGCACCGAAGATCGAGCGCACCGCCTGCATGAGCAGCAGGCTGATCCCGAAGGTGGCGAGCAGCGTTTCCAGCGGACGGCCGTACAGGTGACGCAGCACCAGCCGTTCCAGCGCAAAACCGACGATGGCCGCCGCCAGGAACGCGGCAGGCAGTGCTGCGGGCAGATACCAGTCGAATGCGCTGGGGAAGTAGGTGCGGAAGATGGTCTGCACCACGTAGGTGGCGTACGCACCGATCATCAGGAACTCACCGTGCGCCATGTTGATGACGCCGATGAGCCCGTAGGTGATGGCCAGCCCGAGCGCCGCCAGCAGCAGCACCGAACCGAGGCTCAGCCCCGCAAACAGGTTGCCGACCAGCTCGGCCTTGCGTTGCTGCGCGGCGAGGCCGTCGAGCGCCTGTTGGGCCGCGGCGCGCAGTTCATCGTCGGCGCCGCTGTCCTTGGCAAGCAACGGGGCGATGCGCTGGCGCGTCTGCGGATTGGTATCGCCCGCAAGCAGCTTGAGCGCTTCGAGCTTCTCGGCATGCGTGCCGTCGTCCAGTGCCAGGTTGGCCCACAGCAGGTCGAGCTTGGCGCGCAGAGCAGTGTCAGTTTCGTGCTTGCGAGCGGCATCGACAATCGGCCGCGATGCTGTCTCGAGATGCGCCAGCAAGGTGTCGACCGCTTGTGCGCGCACGGCACGATCGGGCGATTGCAGCACGAAGCCGCTCGCCGCGCTGTCCACTTGGGCACGCAGGGCATTGTTCAGTGTGAGGGATTGCAGGTCGTCGGCCTTGACGGTGACGGGCTGGCCAGTGATTGCGTCCAGGTATTTCTCGCCGTCCTGACGCACCATGCCGACGGCGGGCGCGAAGAACAGCGCGTCATTCTGCAGAGCTTGCAGGATCGGCCCGGCTTGTTCAGCCGGGGCGGCGGTCAGCGCGTTGAGCGTCTTGACCTTAGCGTCGAAGTCGTCTTCGGCCAGCGGCTTGAGATCGGCCTGGGTCAGGGGTTGTCCGGCAGCCCACGCAGAGGTTTGGGGCATCGCAGCCAGACAGAAGGCGCACAGCAGTGCGGCAAGGGAATGAAACAACCAGCGGGACAAGCGCATCATGGCAATCCGATGCGTGGCGGCCGGTGTTGGGGCCGTCCGCCACGTCGTGCAGCGTCGTTCAAAGGACCGGCCGCGCTGTATGCGCCGCCGGTCCGCCTGATTACTTCACTTCGTCAGGCTTGCCCTCGTTGCCCGAGATGTACGGGCTCCACGGCTTGGCGCGGATCACCGTCGGCGTCTTCCACACGACGTTGAACTGGCCGTCGCCACGCACCTCGCCGATCATGACCGGCTTGCTCAGGTGATGGTTGTTGTTCATCACCAGCGTGAAGCCCGACGGTGCCTTGAACTGCTGGCCGTACATCGCCTTGCGGACCTTGTCCACGTCGGTCGAACCGGCTTTCTCGACAGCCTGCTTCCACATCATGATGCCGACGTAGGTGGCTTCCATCGGGTCGTTGGTGACGCGCTTGTCGCCGCCGGGCAGGTTGTTGGCCTTGACCCATGCAGCCCACTTCTTCTTGAAGTCGTCGTTGACCGGGTTCTTGACCGACATGAAGTAGTTCCATGCGGCCAGATGGCCCACCAGAGGCTTGGTGTCGATGCCGCGCAGTTCTTCTTCACCCACCGAGAAGGCCACCACCGGTACGTCCTTGGCCTTCAGGCCCGCGTTGCCGAGTTCCTTGTAGAACGGCACGTTAGAGTCGCCGTTGATGGTCGACACCACGGCCGTCTTGCCGCCCTGCGCGAACTTCTTGATGTTGGCGACAATGGTCTGATAGTCGGAGTGGCCGAACGGCGTGTAGACCTCTTCGATGTCGCTGTCCTTCACGCCCTTGCTGTGCAGGAACGCACGCAGGATCTTGTTGGTCGTGCGCGGGTAGACGTAATCGGTACCGAGCAGGAAGAAGCGCTTGGCGCCGCCGCCTTCCTTGCTCATCAGGTATTCCACGGCCGGAATGGCCTGCTGGTTGGGTGCCGCGCCGGTGTAGAAGACGTTCTTCGACATCTCTTCGCCTTCGTACTGCACCGGGTAGAACAGCAGGCCATTCAGCTCTTCATAGACCGGCAGCACCGACTTGCGCGACACCGACGTCCAGCAGCCGAACGTCACCGCCACCTTGTCCTGCGTCAGCAGCCCGCGCGCCTTCTCGGCAAACAGCGGCCAGTTCGATGCCGGATCCACCACCACCGGTTCCAGCTTGCGGCCCAGTACGCCGCCGCTCTTGTTGATCTCGTCGATCGTCATCAGCGCGACGTCTTTCAGCGACGTCTCGGAGATGGCCATCGTGCCCGACAGCGAATGCAGGACGCCGACCTTGATCGGTTCTTTTGCCTGAGCAAACGCGAGGCTTGACACGGACAACAGCGTTGCGGCGGCGACGGCAGACAGCTTCAACAGCTCACGACGTTTCATTGCGGCTCCTTGGGTTTATTGGTGGCGAGAACGACTCCCGGGGCCCAAAAGTGCAACTACCGTGCCATCGCATTTGGCTCATTCGAAGGGAAATACGCGCCAAAACGGTGCTGGAACCGCGCCAACTCTGCGCATCTGTTCGTCGGAATGCGCCCGCTTGGGGCGCAGGAAGACAAGCACAAGACAAGCGGAGCGCAAGGACGGGCGATACAAAAAGAAAGGCCGGCATCGCGCCGGCCTCGGGAACTTGAAAAAAGCCAGACTCAGGAATAGCGGCGCGAAATCGATTCGGCGACACACACCGGGCGCTCCTGCCCCTCGCGCTCGATGGTGACGGCCCAGGTCATCTGCGCGCCGGTCAACGTGGGTGCATTCGGCAACGGCGGCAGCGCTTCCATCTCCAACAGCTTGACTCGCGCGCGTACACGGCTGCCCACCGGCACGGGCGCCGTAAAGCGAACCTTGTTCAGGCCGTAGTTCACGCCCATTTTCACGTCGGACATCTCGATCGCGTTGGCCATCAGCATCGGCAGCAGCGACAGCGTCAGAAAACCGTGTGCCACCGGTGCGCCAAACGGCGACTCGCGCCTGGCGCGCTCCACGTCCACGTGAATCCACTGGTGATCGCCCGTGGCCTCGGCAAAGAGGTTCACCTGTTGCTGCGTGATCTCGGTCCAGTCACTCACGGCAACTTCCTGGCCGATCAAACCTTTCAGCTCGTCGAGCGATTCGATGATGCGCATCTGCGTTGTCTCCTTGTTGTGATGCGATGACGTGTCATCAAGCCTTCGGGCGGCGGCCAAACAAGCCCATGCCCGTGACCGTGCACACAAGTTCTCCGCGCTGGTTGCGAGCCTCCCAGCGGTTGACGGCCACGCCGCGGTCCGGCTTTGACTGCGACGGACGCACTTCCATGCAGGTGCTCGACACCGACAGCGTATCGCCCGGATACACCGGCTTCATCCAGCGGATTTCATCCACGCCTGGGGAACCCATGCTGGCTGCCTTGCCGAGGAAGCCGGTGACCATCAGCCGCATCATGATCGAGCAGGTCATCCAGCCGCTCGAAATAATGCCGCCGTAGATGCTGTGCTTGGCGGCCTCTGCATCGATGTGGAATGGCTGCGGATCGTACTGCCGCGCGAAGGTCAGAATCTCGTCTTCGGTGACGGTGTAGGAACCCATCTGCAGCGTGCGCCCGACTTCAAAATCGTCGAAGTAGAACTCGTACGATCGTGTGGCCTCTGCCCTTTCGTTCTCTGCCATGTCGTCTCCTCCAAATGACAACGCCCCGCACGAATGCGGGGCGTTCAGGTTTGCCGTTACGCCGCCTGCTGGAAGCCGGGCAGCGATGTGAAGCGTGCGAGGTGATGATCCACGTCGCCCAGCGTCGTGTTGATCATCGTCAGCCGCTTGAACATGTGCGCGGCGGGCAGTTCGTTCGTCACGCCCATGCCGCCGTGCAGTTGCACCGCTTCCTGGCCAACGTCACGCGCCGCCTGGCCGACACGTGCCTTGGCAGCAGACACATAGCGGCGGCGCGCCTCGACATCGCCATCTTCAAAATGCGCAGCGGCAAGATACGTGATCGAACGCGCCTGCTCGCCATGGATGAACATGTCGACCATGCGATGCTGCAGCGCCTGGAAGCGCGCGATGGGCACGCCAAACTGCTGGCGGGTCTTGGTGTACTCCAGCGTTGCGGCGTTCAGCGCATCGATCAGGCCGATCGCTTCTGCGCACAACAGCACGCAGCCAAGATCGGCTACGGCGTCGATGGTCTCCCACGCTTCGCCGGCCTTGCCCAGCAGCGTTGCCGGCGCGTTGTCGAAGCGGATATCCGCAGCGTGCAGGTTGTCGATCGTGCGGTAATCCTTGACCGTCACGCCGGCGGCATCACGGTCGACCACGAACAGCGACAGGCCCGACGTATCACGCGCTTCGCCGCCCGTGCGCGCCGAGACGATCAGCTTGTCTGCCTGCGCGCCATGCACCACAACCGCCTTCTCGCCGGTGAGCGTCCAGCCGCTGCCCTGCTGCGCAGCACGCGTGGTGACATTGAAAAGCTCGTAACGCGATTGGCGCTCGCCAAAGGCAATGGCCAGCTTCACGGCGCCGCCAGCGACTTCTTCCAGCAACCCTTCCTGGCCGCCCGCGAGCTTCAGCGCCTGGGCACCCAGCACGGTGGCCTGATACGGCTCCACGACCAGGCCGCGGCCCAGTTCCTGCATCACCACCAGCAAGTCCATCGCACGGCCGTCAAAACCGCCTTGTGCTTCGGGCACTGGCAGCGCGGTCAGGCCCAGTTCTGCCAGTGCATCCCAATGGCTCTGCGACACACCTTCCGGCGAATACACCACCTTGTTGCGCGCTTCAAAGCCGTAATCCTTCTCAATGAAGCGGCGCACCGCATCGGCAAGTTGCTTCTGTTCGTCGGTGAACGAGAAATCCATGTTTGTCTCCGCTATGTGTTCTGTCGCCGTTCTGGTCAGACGCCAAGGATCATCTGCGAGATGATGTTGCGCTGGATCTCGTTCGACCCGCCGTAGATCGAGGTCTTGCGATAGTTGAAGTAGTACGGCGCGAGCGGTGCGGCGTCGTTGTCGCCCGTCACGGCCTGCAAGGTGTCGCCTTCGAGGTAGCTCGGATCGAACGGCTGGGCGTACGGCCCCGCGGCCTCGACCATCAACTCGGTCAGCATCTGCTGGATCTGCGTGCCCTTGATCTTGAGCAGCGACGCCTCGGGGCCCGGGCCCTTGCCGGCGTTCTCGCTCGACACCACACGCAGCACCGTCATCTCCAGCGCCAGCAGTTCGATTTCCAGCGAGGCTACCTTGGCACCGAATACCGGATCCTGCAGCAGCGGCTTGCCGTTCTTCTGGTGTTGCTGGGCGACACGCTTGAGAAACGCCAGTTCGCGCTTGGAATTGCCCACACGCGCAATGCCCGTGCGCTCGTGGCCGAGCAGGTACTTGGCGTACGTCCAGCCGCGGTTCTCATCACCGATCAGGTTTTGAACCGGCACCTTCACGTTGTCGAAGAAGACTTCGTTCACCTCGTGCTCTTCGTCGAGCATGATGATCGGGCGCACGGTGATTCCTGGCGTCTTCATATCGATCAACAGGAACGAAATACCCTCTTGCTTCTTCGCGTCCGGATCCGTGCGGACCAGACAGAAGATCATGTCGGCGTGTTGGCCGAGCGTGGTCCACGTCTTCTGGCCGTTGACGATGTAGTGATCGCCTTCGCGCACGGCACGCGTCTTCACCGAGGCCAGATCGGAACCGGACCCCGGCTCCGAATAGCCCTGGCACCACCAATCGGTGCAATCAACGATGCGCGGCAGGAAGTAGCGCTTCTGCGCTTCATTGCCGTACTTCATGATGACGGGCGCGACCATGCTGACGCCGAACGGCAGAACGCCGGGCGCGCCGACCCGCGCGCACTCTTCGTCCCAGATGTGCTTTTGGATGGGGGACCAGCCGGTACCGCCCCACTCGACCGGCCAATGCGGCACCGACCAGCCCTTGCCCGCGAGCGCCTTGTGCCAGCGAACGAAATCTTCGCGGTTCAGGCGCCGGTGGTTCAACACCTTGTCCTGGATGTCCTTGGGCAGATTGGCTTCCAGCCAGCTGCGGACTTCCTGGCGGAACGCATCATCGGCCGCCGAGTAGTTCAGATCCATGCCTGTCTCCTGTGGTTGGCTCCCCACCGTGGCAAATCGGTGGAGAACGTTCTGTCGGACCGGCGCGGACCTGAATCGGGGCTGCTAGTGCACGGGCTGCTTGAGCGCGTCGGGCACCAGCAGCGGCATCACGTCGATGCCTTCCTCCGCCAGTTCCTGCGCTTCCTCCCGAGATGTCGTCCCGCGAATGCCCCGCTCCGGCGCCTCGTTGTAATGCATGCGGCGCGCCTCTTCTGCAAACCGCTCGCCGACGTCCTCGGTATTGGCAAGGACATGGCGCACGGCTTTCAGGTAGAGCTGTTGCAGGGCTGCGGGCGAACCGCCCTCGCCCTCGACCGCCTTGCCGGCCCCGCCCTTCTGGGCGGTCTCCGCACGAGACGACGACAGGTTCAGGCGCGGCGCACTCGGCAAGCGCTCAACCTCGTTGTGACCGCAAACTGGGCACGTCAATAGCCCGCGCTTTTGCTGCGATTGCAAGTCGGCATCGGAGCCGAACCAGCCTTCGAAGCGGTGGTCATTGGCACAACGGAGGTCCAGCACTTTCATGATCGGTCCAGCGCATGGGGACGAGTGTATCCCCGATTCGAAAATTTGTGAACGGTCGTGCTAATTTTTTCGCACGACCGTTCGCCATGATAGCGGCAATAGGAAAACGGTCTGATCAAGCGAGGATCACAAGCGGCTCAGACGGCACCTGGCGTCCATGCTCCGGACAGAATCTTCTCGAGCCAGAACGTGCCGATGATGGTCTTCACGTCGGAAATCTTGCCTTCGCGCACCCAATCGATCAGTTGGCCGGCCGGCGTGACGAAGGTCTCGAGAAATTCGCCTTCATCCAGCATTGCCGCGCCCTGCTTGAGATCGCGCGCGAGATAGATGTCGATGAACTCGGTGGAATACGAAATGACGGGGTGAATGCGCGTGAGGTACTCCCAGCGCTCGGCCGTGTAGCCGGTTTCCTCGCGCAGTTCGCGCTTGCCGCATGTGAGCGCGCCTTCCTGCGGATCCAGCTTGCCGGCGGGGAATTCAATCATCACCTTGCCAACCGGGTAGCGGAACTGACGCTCCATCAGCACCGTACCGTCGTCGAACAACGGGATCATCATTACCGCGCCTGGGTGGATGAGATATTCGCGGCTGGCGTTGCGGCCGTCCGGCAGGCGGACGATGTCGTGCTTGAGCGTGAGAAATTTACCCTGGTGCATCAGCGCGGATGCAACTTGCGTCTCGCGCAGACCGGCGTCGGGGTCCTGCGTCGCATCAGGGGCTTCGTTCAGAGGGGTGTGATCGGACATGGCGCTCTCTCATGCCGAGACAGCGGGAACCTGCCCGGCGGGAATTAACGGGAATCGCGGGGATGGCGAACCAGGTATTGCCACGTAAAGCCCGGAAACGCGAACACCAGCATCAGGCAAGCGGTGATCGCGTAGAACTGCCAACCCTGGGGAAACGCATTACCCTGGCTCGATTCGATACCGAAGCCGATGAGCCCCACCACAACATACATGGCAACCAGCTCGGCGCCGCGCAGCCAGAACGGCTTGCGCGGCCAGCGTGCCGGCACCAGCGCCAGCACGCGTTGATTGACGAACGGCAGGTTGGCACAAATCAGTGCCAACACGATGACAAATAGACCGCCCGTCGATGTGTTCATGGCGCTCCGCGTTTTACGAAGCCAGCGTCAGGCGGATGGCCTGATAGCACACGGCCATCAGGCCAGCCGGGAAGATACCCAGCAACAGCACCAGCAAGCCATTGACCGACAGCAGCGAGCGCAGGCCGAAGGAGGCTTCAACGGGGCCTTCGTCAGCCGGCACATCGAAGTACATGACCTTGATGACACGCAGGTAGTAGAACGCACCCACCAACGAAAACAGCACCGCCACAACGGCCAGCCACGGCATACCGGCATCGACCACCGCACCCAGGACCGACAGCTTGGCGTAGAAGCCAACCGTCGGCGGCAGGCCTGCCAGCGACATCATGATGAACAGCATCAGCAGGGCAAACCACGGGCTCTTCTTCGACAAGCCCTTGAGGTCGGCAATCTCTTCCGCCTCGTAGCCTTTGCGCGCCAGCAGCAGGATGATGCCGAACGCGCCCAGCGCAGTCAGTACGTAGGTGATGGCGTAGAACATCGACGCACTGTAGGCCTGTGCCGTCAGATCCGGCTTGCCGGAACTGACGCCCGACACGAGGCCCAGCAGCAGGAAGCCCATATGCGAGACGGTCGAGTAGCCCAGCAGACGCTTGAAGTTGGTTTGCACAACGCCGGTGATATTGCCGATGGCCAGCGACACAACGGCCAGCACAATCAGCATGTTCTGCCAGTCGAACGCCAGCGGCAGCAGGCCTTCAACCAGAATGCGCAGCGTCATCGCGAACGCAGCAACCTTCGGGGCGCCGGCAATCAGCAACGTCACGGCCGTCGGCGAGCCTTGGTACACGTCCGGCACCCACATGTGGAACGGTGCCACACCCAGCTTGAAGCCGAGCCCGGCAACGATGAACACTACGCCGAACACGAGAATCGTCTTGTTGATCTCGCCGTTCTTGATGGCGTCAAACACCTTGCCCAGTTCCAGCGAGCCGGTGGCGCCATACAGCATCGACATGCCATACAGCAGCAGGCCCGAGGCCAGCGCACCCAGGATGAAATACTTCATGGCCGATTCGGACGACACGTTCGAACGGCGACGCAGCGCAACCAGTGTGTACGACGCCAGCGACAACAATTCAAGGCCCAGATAGAGCACGAGGAAGTTGTTGCCGGTGATCATCACCACCTGGCCGCCCAGTGTGAACAGGGCGAACATGTAGAACTCACCCGCATACATGTCACGGTCGGCCAGATAGCGGCGCGTGTACACCAGCGTGGCAAACAGCGTCAGCGCACAGAACGACGCCAGCACGTTGGCCATCGGATCGATCACCGCCATGTTGCCGAAGACGTAGTGCGTCTCACCGTTCGCAGCGTTCAGCGCAAACCACACCGCCAGCACCAGCGTAATCACCAACGAAACCGGATAGGCCACGCTGCTTCGTTTCTGGCCGCGTGCCAAGTCAATCCAGTTGACGGCACCAATGCCCAGCGCGAGAAAAACGATTGGGGCAAAAGCCGCAATAGAGGAGGACGATTGCATAGTTTCTTCTCGCTGCTTACAGCTTCGACTGAGCCACGTGGGTCAGCAGATTGACCACGGACGCATGCATGACATCGGTGAAGGGCTTCGGATACAGGCCCATGTACAGGGTGGCGATCGCGAGCACGCCCAGCATGAAGAACTCGCGGCAATTCAGGTCCTTCAGCTCGGCCACATGCTTGTGCGTCACATCACCGAAGATCACGCGCTTGACCATCCACAGCGAATACGCTGCGCCAAAGATCAGCGCCGTGGCGGCCAACAAGCCAATCCAGAAGTTGAACTTGACGGAACCCAGGATCACCATGAATTCGCCGACGAAACCGGAGGTTGCCGGCAGGCCGCAGTTGGCCATCGCAAAGAAGACCGACAGCGCCGCAAACTTCGGCATCGTGTTCACCACACCGCCGTAATCGGCAATCTGACGCGAATGCACGCGGTCATACAACACGCCAATACACAGGAACATTGCGCCTGAGATGAAGCCGTGCGAGATCATCTGGACGATACCGCCCTCCACACCGATCTCGTTGAAGATGAAGAAGCCCAGCGTGACGAAGCCCATGTGCGCGATCGACGAATACGCGACCAGCTTCTTCATGTCGGCCTGCACCAGCGCCACCAGACCGATGTAGATCACGGCAACCAGCGAGATCGCGATGATGAACGCGGACAGGCTGTGGCTGGCGTCCGGCGCGATCGGCAGGGAGAACCGCAGGAAACCGTAGGCGCCCAGCTTCAGCATGATGGCAGCCAGCACAACGGAGCCGCCGGTCGGGGCTTCCACGTGGGCGTCCGGCAGCCAGGTGTGCACCGGCCACATCGGCACTTTCACGGCAAAGGCCATGAAAAACGCGAGGAAGATCAGGACCTGCTCGTTCATCGACAGCTTGACCTGATGCCACTGCAGGATTTCGAACGTGCCGCTGTGGAAATACAGATACAACAGCGCAACCAGCGTCAGCAACGAACCAAGCAGCGTGTACAGGAAGAACTTGAATGCCGCGTAGACGCGGTTCGGGCCGCCCCACACACCGATGATGATGTACATCGGGATCAGCGTGGCTTCGAAGAACACGTAGAACAGCAGACCGTCGAGCGACGCAAACACGCCGATCATCAGACCGGACAGGATCAGGAACGCGGCCATGTATTGCGCCACGCGCTCGGTGATGACTTCCCAGGCGGCAATGACGACGATGACGGTGATGAACGCGGTCAGCACCACGAACCACATCGAAATGCCGTCGACTCCAAGGTAGTAGCTGATGTGGAAGCGCTCGATCCACGACGATTTCTCAACGAACTGCATCGCAGCCGTCGTCTTGTCGAAACGCGTGATGAGCGGGAGCGTCATCACGAAGCTGATTACGGAGCCGATCAGCGACATCCAGCGGACATAACCGGGATTGCGGTCTGAGCCCGAGGCCAGCACCAGCACGCCGAAGAAGATCGGCAGCCAGATCGCAAAAGACAGAACCATTTTTGTAATCCCTTATTTGCCTGCCAGAAACACGAAATACGTCAGCAGCCCAACCGTGCCGATGATCATCGCGAACGCATAGTCATAGATGAAGCCGGACTGGAGCAGGCGCACGACGGTCGCGAACCAGCCCACCAGACGCGCGCTGCCGTTGACGACAACACCGTCGATCACACCTTGATCGCCGCCCTTCCACAGGCCACGGCCAAACTTGACCGCACCGTTGGCAAAGACGATCTCGTTGATCTTGTCCATGTAGTACTTGTTGTCCAGCAGCTTGTAGACGCCGGAGAACCGCTTGGCGATTGCTGCCGGAATATCCGGGCGCTTCAAGTAGAAGAACCACGACAGCACCACACCCGCCAGCAGCAGGATGAACGGTGCCGACGTAAAGCCGTGCAGCGCCATCTCGACCCAACCGTGGAAGTCTTCGGCCAGCACCTTCATTGCTTCGTGGTTGTCAGCATTGAAGATGACCTCCGAGAACACAACACCGTGCTTGAAGAACTCGCCGAACAGCATCGGCTGGATTGCCATCGCACCGATGATGACCGAAGGAATCGCGAGCAGCACCAGGGGGACCGTCACCACCCACGGCGACTCGTGCGGCTTCTGACCCGGAGCCAGGCCGTGGTGATGGTCAGCGGTTTCCTCTTCGTCCACGTGATTGCCTTCGTGATGCGAGTGTTCCTTGCCGAAACGCTCTTCACCGTGGAACACCAGGAAATACATGCGGAACGAGTAGAACGCGGTCACGAACACGCCAGCCAGCACAGCCCAGTAGGCAAAGCTGGCGCCCGGCAGGTGCGATTCGCGCACCGCTTCGATGATCGAGTCCTTCGAGTAGAAACCTGCAAAGAACGGCGTGCCAATCAGCGCCAGCGACCCCACCAGCGATGTCAGCCACGTGACCGGCATGTACTTGCGCAAGCCGCCCATGTTGCGCATGTCCTGATCGTGGTGCATGCCGATGATGACCGAGCCCGCGCCGAGGAACAGCAGCGCCTTGAAGAACGCGTGCGTCATCAGGTGGAACACCGCGACTTGGTAAGCCGACGCGCCCAGCGCGACGGTCATGTAACCGAGTTGAGACAGCGTCGAGTACGCCACCACACGCTTGATATCGGTCTGGATGATGCCCAGGAAGCCCATGAACAGCGCGGTAATGGCGCCGATGATCAGCACGAACGACAGCGCGGTGTCCGACAGTTCGAACAGCGGCGACATGCGCGCGACCATGAAGATACCGGCGGTCACCATGGTGGCCGCGTGAATCAGTGCGGAGATCGGGGTCGGGCCTTCCATCGAGTCCGGCAGCCACACGTGCAGCGGGAACTGCGCCGATTTACCCATCGCGCCGATAAACAAGCAGATACAAGCGACCGTCAGCATGTGCCAGTCAGTACCCGGGAAGCCAATCGTGGCCAGGTTGTCGCGGGCAGCGAACACATCGGCGTAGCTCAGGCTACCGCTGTACGCCAGCAACAGGCCGATACCGAGCACGAAGCCGAAGTCACCCACGCGGTTGACCAGGAACGCTTTCATGTTGGCGTAGATGGCCGTCGGACGCTTGAACCAGAAGCCGATCAGCAGGTACGACACCAAACCCACCGCCTCCCAGCCGAAGAACAGCTGCAGGAAATTGTTGCTCATCACGAGCATCAACATCGAAAAGGTGAACAGCGAGATGTACGCGAAGAAACGGTTATAGCCGTCGTCTTCCGCCATGTAGCCAATGGTGTAGATATGCACCATCAGCGAGACGAAGGTCACCACGCACATCATCATCGCCGTGAGCGAATCGATGAGGAAGCCGATTTCCATCTTCAGCGAGCCAACCGTCATCCATCCATAGACGGTGCCGTTGTAACCGGCGCCATTGATGACGTCGGACAGCGTCAGCGCTGACAGAATGAAGGCGATCGCGACACCGAGGATGGTGACGCTGTGGGATGCCGTGCGGCCGATCTTCTCGCCAAAGAACTTGGTGCCGAACAGCCCGGCGATCGCCGCGCCGGCCAGCGGCGCGAGCGGGATCGCCAGCAGCAGGTTGGGATTGAGCGTGGTAGCCATGGAACGCTTCTTTTAGGTGGATGCGGAGGTCAGCCCTTGAGGCTGTCCAGATCGTCGACGTTGATGGTGTCCAGATTACGGAACAGCACCACCAGGATGGCGAGACCGATCGCGGATTCCGCCGCGGCCACCGTCAGGATGAAAAACACGAACACCTGCCCCGCCAGATCGCCCAGGTAATGGGAGAACGCGACGAAGTTCAGGTTGACCGCCAGCAGCATCAGTTCGATCGCCATCAGCAGCACGATGACGTTCTTGCGGTTCAGGAAGATGCCGACGATGCTGATGGCAAACAGCACCGCGCCGAGCACGAGGTAATGGGCAAGGGATAGCGAAGACATATGGGTTCTCCCGGGGCTCAGCTGTTGGATTCAGCCGAAGCTGCGCCAGCCGATTTTTCCGCCGGCATCGAGACCAGACGCACGCGGTCCTTGCGCTTCACGCGGATTTGATCAGACACGTTCTGTGCCTTGGTGTCCTTGCGGCGGCGAGCGGTCAGAGCCACGGCCGCGACAATCGCCAGCAGCAGCACCGCGCCAGCCACTTCAAAGGCGTAGATGTAATCGGTATAGATGAGCTTCCCGAGCGCCTGTGTGTTCGGGCCGGTGAAGCCCTTCGGCAGCTCCTGCACGGGCTGTACGCGCCCCATGAAGGTCTTGGTCAGCACGACAGCCATTTCCAGGATGATGACCACGCCCACGAAGGCTGCCATCGGTACGTAGGTCCAGAAATCGCGTCGCAGGTGTTCGATGTCGATATCGATCATCATCACCACGAACAGGAACAGCACCATCACTGCCCCAACGTAGACCAGCACCAGCGTGATGGCGAGAAACTCCGCCTTGAGCAGCATCCAGATCGCCGCCGCGGTGAAGAACGAGAGCACGAGGAACAGCGCCGCGTGCACCGGGTTCTTCGCGGTGATGACCTTCAGCGCTGCGAGCACCAGCACGAGCGCGAAACAGTAGAAGATGATCGTCGTGATTTCCATGATCCTGGCACGGGCCGTTTTGCGGCACGCGCTTATCCAAAGCCGCGATGGCGTGACGCCACCGCAACTGGTTGGCTCTCGAGGAGCCGTTGTCCAACCGGGATGTCAACTGCACCGCCCGCCAACTGCACGGCGGACGTCCTGACTCAGCGGTACTTCGCGTCGGCCGCCTTGTTGGCCGCAATTTCCGGCTCGAAGCGATCACCCACGGCCAGCAGCATGTCTTTGGTGAAATACAGGTCGCCGCGCTTTTCACCGTGGTATTCCAGGATGTGCGTCTCGACGATGGCGTCCACCGGGCAAGCCTCTTCACAGAAGCCGCAGAAAATACACTTGGTCAGGTCGATGTCGTAGCGCGTGGTGCGGCGAGTGCCGTCGTCGCGCTGATCCGATTCGATCGTGATGGCCAGGGCCGGGCACACGGCTTCACACAGCTTGCAAGCGATGCAGCGTTCTTCGCCATTCGGATAGCGACGCAGTGCATGCAGGCCGCGGAAGCGCGGCGACAGCGGCGTCTTCTCTTCCGGAAAGAGAACAGTGATCTTGCGCGCAAACAGATAGCGCCCGGTCAGAGCCAGCCCCTTGAAGAGTTCCTTCAGGAGCAGGCTGTTAAAGAATTCCTTGATGGCAAGCAACATGGTGCCTTCCTATTGTCCCGTTACTTCCAGATGTTCCACGGCGACACCAACCAGATGGCGACGACGACAAGCCAGCCCACAGTGAGCGGAATGAAGATCTTCCAGCCCAGACGCATGATCTGGTCATAGCGATAACGCGGGAACGATGCACGCAGCCAGATGAAGACCGACAGCAGCAGGAAAACCTTGATCAGCAGCCAGAAGAAGCCCGGAATCCAGTTGAGGACCGGTGCGTCGATCGGCGAAGCCCAGCCGCCCAGGAACAGCGTCGCCGTCAGCGCCGAGATCACGATCATGTTGATGTACTCGGCCAGGAAGAACAGCGCGAACGCCATGCCCGAGTATTCGATCATGTGGCCGGCCACGATTTCGGATTCACCTTCCACCACGTCAAACGGATGGCGGTTCGTTTCAGCTACACCCGAGATGAAGTAGACGCCGAACATCGGCAGCAGCGGCAGCCAGTTCCACGACAGGATGTTGATACCGTGACCTGCAAAGAAACCGCGGTTCTGCGAGTTGACGATGTCCGACAGGTTCAGGCTGCCCGTTACCATCAGCACGGTCACGAGCGCGAAGCCCATGGCGATTTCGTACGAAATCATTTGTGCCGAAGCACGCATCGCACCCAGGAACGCGTACTTCGAGTTCGAAGCCCAGCCCGCCAGAATCACGCCGTATACGCCCACCGAGCTGATCGCCATCACGTACAGCAGGCCAGCGTTGATGTTCGACACCATCGCCTCGGCCTGGAACGGAATCACCGCCCAGATCGCCACGGCGGGCATCAGCACCATCAGCGGCGCGATGATGTACATGCCACGGCTGACCGCGCTCGGCACCATGACTTCCTTGAGCAGCAGCTTGAGCACGTCGGCAATCGGCTGCAGCAGGCCCATCGGGCCCACGCGGTTCGGGCCCAGACGCACGTGCATCCAGCCGATGAGCTTGCGCTCCCACAGGATCAGGTAAGCCACGCACAGCAGCAGCGGCAGAATGATGCAGACCGCACGGACCAGCGTCCAGACCAGCGGCCACCAGCCACCGAAGGTGGCGGTACCGAAAGAAGTAATCGACTCGATCATGTTGACCCTTACACCGTAGCCGCCAGCGCGGACGATTCAACCTTCTCAACGCTTACCGCCCCGAACATGGCACCCAGCTGAGCCGACGCCTCGGTAGCGGCGGGCACACGGATCACGCCGGAAGCCAGCGACTTGTCCAGCACGGCCGGCAGCACCACGCTGCGCTGCCCTTGCGTCACGCGCACGGCGTCACCATTGGCCAAGCCCAGTTGTGCGTAGAGATCGGCCGGCACGCCAGCGCGCACGGCCGCGCGTGCCGCAGCCGTCAGTTGCAGAGAACCAGCGCGGCGCACGATCGGATCAGCGTGGTAGATCGGCACATCGGCCAGACGTTCGAGGCCTGCTGCGGCGGCGGCCGGAGCAGCGGTCAGCGCCGTCGTCGTGTTCGACAAACGGGCGGTGACCGGCTTGGCCAGTACTTCGTCGCGCACCACTTCGGAGCTGTCGTATTCGAAGCCCGACACGTTCAGCAGGTTGCCCAGCACGCGCAGGACCTTCCACGCCGGACGCGAATCGCCCAGGCTGCGCACAACGCCGTTGAAGCTTTGCGGCAGACCTTCGCAGTTCACAAAGGTGCCCGAGGTTTCCGTGAACGGCGCCGTCGGCAGCAGCACGTCGGCGTACTCGAGTGCAGCGCGGGAGGCAAACGGCGCCAGCACGATCACCGTGTCAGCCTGGTCCAGTGCCGCACGGGCCTGCCCAGGGTTCGCGGTATCGAATTCCGGCTCGGCACCCAGCAGCACGTAAGCACGACGCGGTTGCGCCAGCATGGCGGCGGCGTCCAGACCATTGCCTTGCGGCAACGCACCGGCAACGTAGCCGCCCACGGTGTTGGCCGCTTCCGTCAGGAAACCCAGCGTCGCGCCGGTCTGCTGCGCCACCCACTGGGCCAGCGCATGCAGTTGCGAGAACTGCGGATGCGCCACAGCAGCGTTACCGAGGAACACAGCCTTACGCTCTCCCGACGCAAGGCTCGCAGCGATGCGCTTGGCAACGTCACCGGCTTCGATGCTATCGGTGCCACCCGGGCGGGCAACGTTGTTGGCAGCCGCCACCGCCACCGCAACTTGCGACAGCAGCGACAGCCATTGCGACGGCGCGCCCAGCAACTGCGTAGCAGGCATCAGCAAATCTTCGCCACCTGCGCCGATCACGCTCAGTTGCGCACCCTTCTTGCCTGCCTGACGCAGACGCGCGGCCAGCAGCGGGTGATCCTTGCGCAGGAAAGAGCCTACGACCAGCGTACGCTGCAGCAGCGACACGTCGGCGATCGGCATGCCGAGCCACGGAGCGCCCGTCGGCTTGACCGAGAAATCGGACTGACGCAGACGGAAGTCGACGTTGTCGCTGCCAATGCCGCGCACCAGTTTTTGCAACAGGAACAGCTCTTCCAGCGTGCTGTGCGGGCTGGCCAATGCACCAATCTGCTCTGCGCCGTGATCACGCTTGATTTCGTTGAGGCCGTTGGCCACGTATTCCAGCGCGGTGGTCCAGTCGACCGCCTTCCACTGACCGCCTTGCTTGAGCATCGGCTGGGTCAGGCGGTCGTCGCTATTCACGCCTTCATAGGCGAAACGGTCCTTATCGGACAGCCAGCATTCGTTGATGGCTTCGTTGTCCAGCGGCAGAACGCGCATCACACGCTGATTCTTCGTCTGGACGATCACGTTGGCGCCCAGGCCATCGTGCGGCGACACCGACTTGCGGCGTGCCAGTTCCCACGTACGGGCCGAATAGCGGAACGGCTTGCTGGTCAGCGCACCAACGGGGCACAGGTCGATCATGTTGCCCGACAACTCGGAGTCAACGGTCTGACCGACGAACGTCGTGATCTCGGAATGCTCGCCGCGGTTGAGCATGCCCAGTTCCATCACGCCGGCAATTTCCTGGCCGAAACGGACGCAGCGCGTACAGTGAATGCAGCGCGTCATTTCTTCCATAGAGATCAGCGGGCCCACATTCTTGTGGAACACCACACGCTTCTCTTCCTGGTAGCGCGATTCAGACTTGCCGTAGCCCACGGCCAAGTCCTGCAACTGGCACTCGCCGCCCTGGTCACAGATCGGGCAATCCAGCGGGTGGTTGATCAGCAGGAACTCCATCACGGACTTCTGCGCCTTCACTGCCTTCTCGGAATTTGTGAAGACCTTCATGCCCGCGGTGACGGGCGTGGCGCAGGCCGGCAGCGCCTTGGGCGCCTTCTCGACCTCGACCAGGCACATCCGGCAGTTGGCCGCGACCGACAGTTTGCGGTGATAGCAGAAGTGAGGAATGTAGGTGCCCGTCTGGCGAGCCGCCTCCATCACCAGGCTGCCTTCGGCAACCTCGACCTTCTTGCCATCGATTTCGATTTCAACCATGTTCTGCCACGCTTAAATGTAGGTGGGCACCATGCACTGCTTGTGTTCGACGTGATACGCGAACTCATCCCAGTAGTGCTTGAGCATGCCGCGGACCGGCATCGCAGCGGCATCGCCGAGTGCGCAGATGGTCCGGCCCATGATGTTTTCGGCCACGTTGTTCAGCAGGTCCAGGTCTTCCTGGCGGCCCTTGCCGTGCTCGATGCGGTCGACCACGCGGTACAGCCAGCCCGTGCCTTCGCGGCACGGTGTGCACTGGCCGCACGACTCTTCGAAATAGAAGTACGACAGGCGCAGCAGCGACTTCACCATGCAACGCGTTTCGTCCATCACGATCACTGCACCCGAGCCCAGCATCGAACCAGCCTTGGCGATCGAGTCGTAGTCCATGTCGGAGGCCATCATCAGGTCGGCCGGCACCACGGGCGCCGACGAACCACCCGGGATGACCGCCTTGAGTTTCTTGCCACCGCGCATGCCACCGGCCAGCTCCAGCAGCTTGGAGAACGGCGTGCCGAGCGGAATCTCGTAGTTGCCCGGACGCTCCACGTCGCCGGACACAGAGAAGATCTTCGAGCCACCGTTGTTCGGCTTGCCCATCTTCAGGTAGTTGTCCGGACCGATCGCGAGCAGGAACGGCACCGCGGCAAAGGTTTCGGTGTTGTTGATGGTGGTCGGCTTGCCGTACAGGCCAAAGCTTGCCGGGAACGGCGGCTTGAAGCGCGGCTGGCCCTTCTTACCTTCCAGCGACTCGAGCAGCGCGGTCTCTTCGCCGCAGATGTACGCGCCATAGCCATGGTGCGCATGCAGCTGGAAGTTGAAGCCGGACCCCAGGATGTTGTCACCGAGGAAGCCTGCAGCGCGCGCCTCTTCTAGGGCCTGCTCGAAGATCTTGTATTCGTTCCAGATCTCGCCGTGGATGTAGTTGTAGCCAACGGTGATGCCCATCGCGTAGCCGCCGATGGCCATGCCTTCGATCAGCGCGTGCGGGTTGTAACGGATGATGTCGCGATCCTTGAACGTCCCCGGCTCGCCTTCGTCCGTGTTGCAGACTAGATACTTCTGGCCCGGGAACTGGCGCGGCATGAAACTCCACTTCAGACCGGTCGGGAAGCCCGCACCGCCCCGGCCACGCAGGCCCGACGCCTTCACGTCGGCAATGACCTGCTCTGGGGTGATCTTCTCGGTGAGGATGCGCTTGAGCTGTTGATAGCCGCCACGCTTGACGTAATCTTCGAGGTGCCAGTTGTCGCCGTTCAGGCCGGCAAGAATCAACGGCTGGATATGTCGATCGTGCAGAGAGGTCATTTACTTGCCTGCTCCGTTGGTCGGCGCCTTCGACTGGAGGTCGGCGATCAGCGCGTCGAGCTTCTCGTTGCTCATGAAGCTGCACATGTGGGTGTTGTTGACGATCATGACCGGCGCATCACCGCACGCGCCCATGCACTCGCCTTCCTTCAGCGTGAAGGTGCCGTCGGCGGTGGTCTCGTTGAAACCGATGCCCAGCTTCTTCTTCAGGTAGTCGGCAGCACGCTCGCCGCCCGACAGCGCGCACGGCAGATTCGTGCACACCGACAGCTTGAAGCGGCCCACCGGCTTGGTGTCGTACATGTTGTAGAACGTCGCCACTTCCTCGACCCACACCGGCGGCATTTCGAGGTACTCGGCCACGAACTGCATGACTTCGGGCGAGACCCAGCCTTTCTCGCTCTGCGCGACCGCCAGCGCCGCCATCACGGCGGACTGCTTCTGGTCGGCGGGATATTTCGCGACCGCCCGGTCGATTTCCTTGAGAGCTTCTGCTGATAGCATGTTCGTTGCGATTGGTGCGGGACGCGGGGCGTGTTACCTAACTACCTTACCCCGGCGTGCGTCCTCGTTTCACAGCCGCGCTTGCCTGCGCGTCAAACCGTTGTTTCCTGCGGGTTCAGCGATCGATCTCGCCAAACACGATGTCTTGCGTACCGATGATCGTCACCGCATCGGCAATCATGTGACCCTTCGCCATTTCGTCAAGCGCGGCCAGATGAACGAAGCCCGGTGCGCGGATCTTCAAGCGGTACGGCTTGTTGGCGCCGTCGGAGATTGCATAGATGCCGAACTCGCCCTTCGGGTGCTCAACAGCGGCATACGCCTCGCCTTCGGGCACATGCATACCTTCCGTGAAGAGCTTGAAGTGGTGAATCAGCTCTTCCATGTTGGTCTTCATGTCCACACGCGACGGCGGCGCCACCTTGTGGTTATCGGTGATCACAGGGCCCGGGTTTTTGCGCAGCCACTCGATGCACTGGCGAATGATGCGATTGCTCTGGCGCATTTCTTCCACGCGCACCAGATAACGGTCGTAGCAATCGCCGTTCACGCCAACCGGGATGTCGAAATCGATGCGGTCGTACACCTCATACGGCTGCTTCTTGCGCACATCCCATTCGATGCCCGAACCACGCAGCATCGCACCGGAGAAACCTTTGTTAAGCGCACGCTCCGGGCTCACCACGCCGATACCAACGAGACGTTGCTTCCAAATCCGGTTGTCGGTCAGCAGCGTCTCGTACTCGTCAACGTACTTCGGGAAGCGGTTGGTGAAGTCTTCAATGAAATCAAGCAGCGAACCCGAACGCGTTTGGTTCAGGGCGGCCAGCGCCTTCTCGTTGCGCACCTTGGATGCCTTGTATTGCGGCATCGTGTCAGGCAGGTCGCGATAGACGCCGCCCGGACGGTAGTAGGCGGCGTGCATGCGCGCGCCCGACACCGCCTCATACATATCGAACAGGTCTTCACGCTCGCGGAAGGCGTACAGGAACACCGCCATGGCGCCAACGTCCAGCGCGTGCGAACCAATCCACATCAGGTGGTTCATGATCCGCGTGATTTCGTCGAACATGACGCGGATGTACTGCGCACGCAGCGGCACTTCGAGACCCAGCAGCCGCTCGATTGCCATCACGTAGGCGTGCTCGTTGACCATCATCGACACGTAGTCGAGGCGGTCCATGTACGGCACGCTCTGAATCCACGTCTTCTGCTCAGCGAGCTTTTCAGTCGCGCGGTGCAGCAGCCCGATGTGCGGGTCGGCACGTTGAATGACTTCACCGTCCAACTCAAGCACCAGGCGCAGCACGCCGTGTGCTGCCGGGTGTTGCGGACCGAAGTTCAGGGTGTAGTTCTTGATATCTGCCATGTTCGGGCGCCCTTCAGTGCTTCAGACCACCGTATTGATCCTCACGGATCACACGCGGCGTAATCTCGCGCGGCTCGATGGTGACCGGCTGGTAGACCACGCGGCGCTGCACCGGGTCGTAACGCATTTCAACGTAACCCGACACGGGGAAGTCCTTGCGGAACGGGTGGCCAATGAAGCCGTAGTCGGTCAGGATGCGGCGCAGGTCCGGATGGCCTTCGAACACAAGACCGTAAAGGTCGAACGCTTCGCGCTCGAACCAGTCAGCGGAATTCCAGATCGTGGTCACCGACGACACCACGGGCAGGTCATCGTCCGGCGCAAACACGCGCACGCGAACGCGCCAGTTGTGCGTGATCGACAGCAGATGCGACACCGCAGCGAAACGCGGGCCGTTCCAGGCACCGTCGCCGTAGTCGGCGTAGTCGACGCCGCACAAGTCCATCAGCTGTTCAAATTTGAGCGAAGCGTCGTCGCGCAGCGTGCGCATGGCGTCGAGGTAATCGGCAGCCTTCACCACGAGGGTGAGTTCACCGACCGACTCGGTCAGGCTTTGAACGCGATTGCCCAGCGCCTTTTCCAGCGCGGCCTTCAGGGTGGCAAGCTTGTCGGTCATGTCAGGCCTTGCGCGCGATGGTGTTGGTGCGACGGATCTTGGCCTGCAGCTGAATGATGCCGTAGATCAGTGCTTCGGCCGTCGGCGGGCAGCCCGGCACGTACACGTCGACCGGCACGATGCGATCGCAGCCGCGCACGACAGAATACGAGTAGTGGTAGTAACCGCCGCCGTTCGCGCACGAACCCATCGAGATGACCCAGCGAGGCTCGGCCATCTGGTCGTACACCTTGCGCAGCGCGGGCGCCATCTTGTTGCACAGCGTGCCGGCCACGATCATCACGTCAGACTGACGCGGCGACGGGCGGAACACCACGCCGAAACGGTCCAGGTCATAACGCGATGCGCCCGCATGCATCATTTCCACAGCACAGCAGGCCAGGCCGAACGTCATCGGCCAGAGTGACCCGGTACGGGTCCAGTTGATCAGCTTGTCAGCGGTTGTCGTGACAAAGCCTTCGTTGAGTACGCCTTCGATCGCCATTTCACATCACTCCCAATCGAGCGCGCCTTTTTTCCAGATGTAGACGAAGCCCACGAGAAACTCGAGAAGAAACACGCCCATCGCAAAGAACCCCGGCCAGCCGATCTCACGCAGCGCCACGCCCCAGGGGAAGAGGAACGCGGTCTCCAGATCGAACAGAATGAACAGGATGGCGATGAGGTAATAGCGCACGTCGAACTTCATGCGCGCGTCTTCGAATGCCTCGAAGCCGCACTCGTACGGCGAGAGCTTGTCAGGATCGGGATTGTTCGGACCGAGGACTCGGCCGATGGTCATCAGAGCAAGGCCGAGGCCAACACCGACAACGATGAACAACAGTACGGGGAAATAGGCTTCGAGGTTCAAGGGACGCCCGCCTTTTTGAATGGTTGCAACAGCACTGCCCGCAGGCGGCGCCTTGTCGCCCCATCGAAGGCGCCGGGTCCGCAGCCTTACGACGCCTCGACTGCACGTCGTCTTGCGGAGGGGCCTGCGCGGAACATCCCGTTGAACAGACCCCGAATTTGATTGGTGCCGACGGCGAGACTCGAACTCGCACAGCTTTCGCCACTACCCCCTCAAGATAGCGTGTCTACCAATTTCACCACGTCGGCTGGGGGAAGAAACTCTATCAGGAACGCGGTTAAGACTTAACGCCCTTGCCGTTTCCCGTATTGTTCCAAGCCTTGCATTCTACCGCAAAGCAACGCTTTTGTTCAATGCACAAACAAAAATCTTATCCCTCGCAACGCGCCGAAAAACCTCAACGGCACGCCACGATCGTTGCATCAAATTACTTCGGCACAGCGGGCGCGGAAGCTGCGCCCGAAGCAGCGGCAGGAGCCGAGGCCGCGGGTGCCGATGCCGTGGACGCAACAGGCGCGACCGAACCCATCACACCCGCCGACACGCCGCCCT
Source organism: Ralstonia sp. 110700041-2 (assembly GCF_056280165.1). NCBI lineage: Bacteria > Pseudomonadati > Pseudomonadota > Betaproteobacteria > Burkholderiales > Burkholderiaceae > Ralstonia > Ralstonia sp. 110700041-2. The sequence goes on from NZ_JBSFAI010000002.1 coordinate 61,700, forward strand.
TGTTGGTGCCGATCAGCGTCAGCGCAAGCGTGGCAACGAAGAACACGGTGGCCAGCACGGCCGTCGTACGCGACAGGAAGTTGGCCGAACCGGTGGCACCAAACAAGCTGCCCGACGCGCCCGACCCAAATGCCGCCCCAACGTCCGCGCCCTTGCCGTGTTGCAGCAGCACCAGGCCGATCACGCCGAGCGCGCTCAGAATTTGCGCCACCAGCAGCAGAGTCTTCAGAATTGCCATTTCGTTTCTCTCAATAATATGTTGCAGCCGCACATGGGTGACATCGCGACTCGATCGGTTGTTTATGCGCGCCCGATCGCCAGGAAATCTTCTGCCTTCAACGATGCGCCGCCGATCAGGCCGCCATCGATGTCCGCCATTGCAAACAATTCGCCGGCATTGTCGGGCTTGACGCTGCCACCGTACAGAATTGACAGACGCTGCGCCACGCCAGCGTCGCGGGCAGCAACACGTGCGCGCAGAAACGCGTGCACAGCCTGCGCCTGCTCGCTCGTCGCGGTCTTGCCCGTGCCAATGGCCCAAACCGGCTCATACGCCACGACGATACGACCAAGTTGCTCGACCGACAGCGCTTCGAGAACTGCATCGAGTTGGCGGGCGACCACCTGCTCGGTCTCACCTGCTTCACGTTGCGCGAGCGTTTCGCCCACACAGACGATCGGGGTAATGCCATGTTCCAGTGCACGCAGCGCCTTGGTCGCCACTTGCGCATCGGTTTCGCCATGGTATGAGCGACGCTCGGAGTGACCGACGATCGCGTAGCCGCAGCCAAACTCCGACAGCATCGACGCCGCCACTTCGCCGGTAAAGGCGCCCCGCGTTTCAGCCGACACATCCTGCGCGCCCCAGCCGACTGCAGAACCGGCGAGCAAGGACTGGCACTGGGCCAGGTACGGGAACGGCACACACACGGCCAGCGTGGCGTTGGTTTTGCCTGCCGCTTTGATCTGTTCAAGCAGCGCGGCGTTCGTGCTCAGACTGCCATGCAGCTTCCAGTTGCCCACCACCAGCTTCGGTCTTGCGTTCACGTTTTGCCCGGTCGACTGTCAAATAAACCCAGCATTCTACCGCGGCGTCAAAAACGGGGTCAATTTTGGCGTCCTGGCGTCAATCCCAAACCAACATGATCTTGCCGATATGCGCGCTCGATTCCATCAAAGCATGCGCCTGCGCGGCCTGTGCGGCCGGCATGACCTCATGGACGACCGGCTTGATGCGCACAGACGCAAGCAACGGCCAGACCGTTTCATACAGATTGGCCGCGATGGCCGCCTTGAATGCAACCGGACGCGGGCGCAGCGTCGAGCCCGTCAAGGTAATGCGCCGACGCAGGATGTCGCCCAGCGGCACCTCGGCCTTGGCGCCGCCCAGCAACGCGATCAGGACGATGCGGCCATCGTCGGCGGTGCAGGCGATTTCGCGCGCGACATAACTGCCGCCGACCATGTCGAGCACCACATCGGCGCCGCGCCCTGTCTCGGCCTTGACGATTTCAACGAAATCCTCGGTCTTGTAGTTGATGGCGCGCGTGGCCCCGAGCTCGACGCAGGCGTCACACTTTTCGGCGCTACCGGCCGTGGCGAACACGCGGTGACCCAATGCAGACGCGATCTGAATCGCCGTCGTGCCGATGCCGCTGGAGCCGCCCTGCACGAGCAGCGTTTCATCGGCGCCGTGCGCGCCCCGCCCCAGCAGGCCTCGGTCGAACACGTTCGACCACACGGTGAAATAGTTTTCTGGCAATGCAGCGGCTTCGACATCGGACAAGCCGGCCGGCACAGGCAGCACCTGGCCCAACGGCGCCGTGCAGAACTCCGCATAACCGCCGCCTTGCACCAGCGCGCAGACGCGATCGCCTACCTTCAGGCCGTAGCGATTGTCGGCGTGCGCCAGATCACCGCTGACTATCTCGCCTGCAACTTCGAGCCCCGGAATATCCGAGGCACCGGGCGGCACCGGATAGTTGCCCGTGCGCTGGAACACATCGGGCCGGTTCACGCCCGCTGCACGCACGCGGATCAGAACCTCGCCGGCCTTGGCCTCCGGCATCGGGCGCTCGCCAAGCTTCAAGACTTCAGGGCCACCGTACTGGGTGATTTCAATCGCTTTCATGAGAATCGGATCGAGAGGGTTACGGCGCAGTGCGCGGGTTACGAGACGCTACGCCTCGGTTCAACAAAGTGCTGCGGAATGCCGCGCGTGGTTTCGCGCATGATTTCTTGTTTGCCGTGGACGATGCCGTCGGCGATCTTGCCGATATGCAACTTGAGCCACATCTCCGTCGGCGAGCCGGCGCGATAGTCGGCCGGGCCGAGCATGTCGACGCGATCATCGGCACGCAAGTTGTCAGCCTGCTCGAATGAGCGAGGGCTCTCCGGGTTGTAGACCGCATAGGTGCGGCCGCCGCCCTTGCGGGCGACCGAAAACGCCGGAATATCACTCGGCCCATCGGCGACGTAGATCATGTTGGCGAAGGGCACGCGGCGCTCGTCCTCGGCAATCGACGAGTTCACACTTACCGCTTCCGGGTGCTTATTGACGCCCTTGTTGATCTCAAACAGCGCACGCGTCTTGGTGGTGTTATCGATGGCGTAGATGACTTCCGCAATGACCGGCCGGCCATCCGCGTTCGAGTCGGACGCCTCCAGAAATTCGCAGCCCCACACGCCGTCGATGTACGGGGCGATGGGCGAGCCCTTGATCATCTCTGTCAGGCCCGTGCTGACGATGTAGTGTTCGAGCTTGATGTCGAACGCCTGGTAGGTTGCGTTGTCGCGCACCCACGCCTTGCTGCGCTCGAAGAAATCAGTCACGCCGGGGAAGAATTCGAGTTCGGCGCCCAGTTCGCGCAGCGTTGCATTGTCGAGCCCGCCCATGCGGCCGTCGCGCACATGGCGCAGCAGCACATTGAGGTAGAACGTTTCCTGGTTGACCTTCTGACCGCGCGATTCAATTTCGCGCGAGCCTGCAGCCACTTCGTCCCAGAAACCCTGCTCGGCGATATTGAAGCGATCGAACAGCGGCACTTGCATGTAGCGCGGGATCAGTGTCTTGTCGAAATCCCAGACGATGGCGATGCGGTTTTGCTCGAACAGGCGGCTCATGATGGGGCGCGAAGGGACAACAGGAAGAACTCGCGACGCAGTGTAAACAAAAAAACGGCTGGACATCGTCCAGCCGTTTTTCTTGGCGAAAATCGCTCGCTTACTGCTGTTGTTGCTGCTGTTGTTGCGAGGCAGCGTCGCCAGCACCCGGTGCTTGCGGTGCAGCGACCGGCACGTCGCCCTCTTCGGCCTTGGCGGCCTTGATCGACAGGCGCATGCGACCCTTTTCATCGGTGCTCAGCAGCTTCACGCGCACAGCCTGGCCTTCCTTCACATAGTCGGAAACCTGGTTCACGCGCTCGTTGGCGATTTCCGAGATGTGCAGCAGACCGTCCTTGCCCGGCAGGATGTTCACGATCGCGCCGAAGTCCAGCAGTTTGAGCACGGTACCGTTGTAGATCTTGCCCACTTCGGCTTCTGCCGTGATGCCTTCGATGCGGCGCTTGGCTTCTGCCATGCCTTCCGACGAGGTCGACGCGATGGTGATCGTGCCGTCTTCCCCGATGTCGATCGTGCAGCCGGTTTCCTTGGTCAGCGCCTGGATGGTCGAACCACCCTTGCCAATCACGTCGCGGATCTTCTCCGGGTTGATCTTGACCGTGATCATGCGCGGTGCGTGCTCCGACAGCTCGGTGCGTGCGCCGCCCATGGCAGCCTGCATCTTGCCCAGGATGTGCAGACGGCCTTCCTTGGCTTGCGCCAGTGCCACCTGCATGATTTCCTTGGTGATGCCCTGCACCTTGATGTCCATCTGCAGTGCGGTGATACCAGCGTCGGTACCAGCGACCTTGAAGTCCATGTCACCCAGGTGATCTTCGTCACCCAGGATGTCGGTCAGCACGGCGAACTTGTTGTCTTCCAGGATCAGGCCCATGGCCACGCCAGCAACGTGCGCTTTGATGGGCACGCCAGCGTCCATCAGTGCCAGCGAGCCGCCGCACACCGAAGCCATCGACGACGAGCCATTCGACTCGGTGATTTCCGACACCAGACGGATCGTGTAGCCGAATTCGTCGGCGGGCGGCAGCACCGGAATCAGTGCGCGCTTGGCCAAACGGCCATGGCCGACTTCGCGGCGCTTCGGGCTGCCCACGCGGCCAGTTTCGCCCGTGGCGAACGGCGGCATGTTGTAGTGGAGCATGAAGCGATCACGGTACTCGCCTTGCAGCGCGTCGATGATCTGCTCGTCGCTCTTGGTGCCCAGAGCGGCCACCACCAGCGCTTGCGTTTCACCACGCGTGAACAGCGACGAGCCGTGCGCACGCGGCAGCACCGACGAACGGATCTCGATCGGGCGCACCGTGCGGGTGTCGCGGCCGTCGATACGCGGTTCGCCATTCAGGATCTGGCCGCGCACGATCTTCGATTCGAGCTCGAACAGGATGTTGTCGACTTCCACGCCATCGGCTTCCACGCCGGCTTCGGCCAGCTTGGCCGCAACCGACTTGTAGACTTCCTTCAACTTCTGGCTGCGGGCCGACTTCTGGCGCAGCTGGTAAGCAGCTTGCAGATCGGCCAGGCCCAGTTCGGACACCTTTGCGACCAACGCTTCGTTCTTCGGCGCAGCTTGCCAATCCCACTCAGGCTTGCCGCCGTCGCGCACCAGGTCGTGGATCGCGTTGATGGCGATCTGCATCTGCTCATGGCCGTACACCACGGCACCCAGCATGATCTCTTCCGACAGCTGCTGCGCTTCGGATTCGACCATCAGCACGGCACGCTCGGTACCGGCAACAACCAGGTCCAGATCCGAGTGCGCCAGTTGTGCGCGGTTCGGGTTCAGCAGGTACTGGCCATCCTTGTAACCCACGCGGGCAGCGCCCACCGGGCCGTTGAACGGCAGACCCGACACAGCCAGTGCAGCCGAAGCAGCAACCAGCGCCGGGATGTCAGCCGGCACTTCCGGGTTGATCGACAGCACGTGGATAACGACCTGGACTTCGTTGTAGAAGCCTTCCGGGAACAGCGGACGCAGCGGGCGATCGATCAGGCGCGAGGTCAGCGTTTCGTTTTCCGACGGACGGCCTTCGCGCTTGAAGAAGCCACCCGGGATCTTGCCAGCGGCGTAGGTCTTCTCGAGGTAATCGACAGTCAGCGGGAAGAAGTCCTGACCCGGCTTCGGGTTCTTGGCGCCCACCACGGTAGCGAGCACGACGGTGTCGTCCATGTCGAGCAGCACAGCGCCGCTCGCCTGGCGGGCGATCTCACCCGTTTCCATGCGGACCTTGTGGCCGCCCCATTGGAATTCTTTGACGACCTTATTGAACATGGTCATAGCATCTCCTGTTCGGTATTCGCGGCGCGCTTCATTGCGCTTCACCGCGACAAATACGTTCCGTAAGACGGTGCGGTTGCAGAGGTGTGTTTTATGCCATTCCAGCGCAGCGCTGGCATCAATGCCGCGCTGGAATGACACAAGGCCCTGCTTCCTGCCGCCCCCGGTCCTTGGCAGCCGCTTCATCTTGAACTGGCCGACTGCCATCACTCACCGGTTGCCCGGCGCGGCCACAAACGCAGCCGCCAAAAACAAAATGCCTGCATCAGCACGCTGACGCAGGCACTTTTCATCACGCGCAGTGCGTGATACCCACCATTACTTACGCAGACCCAGCTTCGCAACCAGGGCGGTGTAACGGTCAGCGTCCTTGCTCTTGAGGTAGTCCAGCAGGCGGCGACGACGGCTCACCATGCGGAGCAGGCCGCGACGGCTGTGGTGATCCTTCATGTGCGCCTTGAAGTGCGGCTGCAGTTCGTTGATGCGAGCAGTCAGCAGTGCAACTTGCACTTCCGGGCTACCCGTATCGTTGGCGCTGCGGCCGTTATCTTTGACGATGTCTTGCTTTTTGATGTCAGCGACGGACATTTTGATTCCTTTGACTTGCGGACACTGCAGCGCCTGAATCGCCGCCGTTGGTGCCGTGTTGAACAATGATCTTGCTGCCCATCCAAAATCGGTCTGGACAGCAAGACCGCGATTATAGCGCAGAACCGCGCCATGACGACAGTGCTGTGCCGCCCTGCTTAATAGCGCACCATTTTGCAGGTCGTGGGCAATGCGGTTTGCGCCCCTTGAATCACTTTTAGCGTACGAAAACCATAGCCCGAGCCCTCGATATCAAACAGCGCACCGGGCATGCCCGCCCGCTCCATCTGCGCGACGACGAGCGGCTGAATGGCTTGATGGTCCTCCGCTCGCAGCGTAATGCGGTGGAAGCCGTTGTCGAACGATGCGCGTTCTAGCGCACGCGCCACGGCGGCAGCTTCCGTGGTCTCGGCACGCTCGATGGCGGCGGCCAGCATGTCGATCAACATCTGGTCGCGCAGCAATGGGTAATCGTCGGCGGGTGCCGGATAACGCGCACGGAAGGCCTTGTAGAACGCATCGGACTTGGCACCGCCCAGGTTCGGATGCCACTCCGCCACGGCCACCACACGGCCGACGCCGGCTTCGCCCATCGCGCCTGGTGCACCAAGCGAGTTGCCATAAAAGGTAAAGAAGCGCGCCTTGAGCCCGGCATCTCGCGCGGCCTTGACGAGCAGCGTCAGATCGTTCCCCCAGTTGCCGGTGATGACCGTATCCGCACCCGACGCGGCAATACGCGCCACATACGGCGCAAAGTCCTTCACCTTGCCGATCGGGTGCAGCACCTCGCCAACGATCGCGATGTCCGGTCGCTTTTCGCGCAACTGCTGGCGCGCCGATTGCGCCACCTGGCGGCCGAACGTGTAGTCCTGCCCAATCAGGTAGACCCTTTTGATCGCCTTGTCATCGCGGATCACTTCCGTCAGCGCGTGCATGCGCATGTCGGCCGACGCATCGAAGCGGAAATGCCAGAAGCTGCATCCCTCATTGGTCAGCGCCGGATCGACGGCAGCGTAGTTCAGGAACAGCACGCGCGCATCCGGATGGCGGTCGTTGTAGCGCGAGATCGACGTCGACAATGCAGCCGCTGCCGCAGAACTGTTGCCCTGCAGCACGAAGCGGATACCCGCATCCGTGGCGGCCTGCAGTTGCAGCAACGATTCGTCGACGGTGTTCTTGCTATCGAAGCGCACAAGCGCAAGCGGATGGTGGCCATCAGGCAGCTTCACACCACCGCGTGCATTTACGCCTTCGATGGCCATGCGCAGATTGCGCTCCACTGCCTCGCCCGCATTGGCAAACGGGCCCGAAAGCCCTTCAATCAGGGCCAGCCGGATCGGCGCGCCTTCGGGCTGGGCACTTGCCGCGCCGCACAACCCCACAGCCGCCAGCGCGGTCACAAACCAACGAAACACCATGGCAAATCTCCGTGAAGCGCGGATGGTAAAGCGCCGCCGCATGTCGGCACAAGCCCACAAGCCGGCAGAGACCGCACGGCCTCCTACACTGAAGGCATCGGGAGACTATTTGTGAACATTCGATCGACATGGCAGTGCGCGGCACTGCTCGCCGCAGCGCTGACATCAACGTGCGCGTGTACCATGCTGGCGCCCTTACAAACGGGCGAAGCGCTGATCGGCCAACCCGCTTCTGCCGTGGAAGCACGCTTTGGCAAACCACCCGAGCGGTATCCGCGAGCCGATGGCGGCATGCGCTGGCTATATCCGACGCAGCCCTATGGGCAATTCACCTATGCCGCTGATTTCGACGCGAGCGGCAAGCTCGTCTCGTTCCGGCAGATTCTGACCACGATGGATTTTGCGCAGATCCGTGTCGGCACGGCGACGCAGAATGATGTGCTGCAGACGTTCGGCAAGCCCGAGGAGACCGCCTATTTCCGGCTGATGGATCGACAGGTGTGGTCCTATCGCTTTAGGCACGAAGGCGTCTGGCCCTCGCTGATGAACTTCTATTTTGACCGCGACGGCGTCGTGCGGCTCACGCAGGTCAGCCCCGACCCGATGTACGACCACGATCACGATTCAAGCCGGTGAACCAGCGTTAACCGCCAGAACGGCAACTTCCACGCGAGGCGCATCGCCTGGCGTGGACGTTCGGGTCGGCCATGTCGTGGATCGCACAGACATCGCTCTCAAAGACGGCCGGCATGGTGCACGCTCCTGACGTGTCCGGTGCCGCCGCACCCGCTTCGCGTTCCGGTGGATAGCCGGGTGCGCGCTCAGTGGTGATCGTGTTGGGGTCTGGGCTGACTCCTGCCTGTGTTCATGAAACCCGCGATCAGATCTGCGGGTTGAGTTTTTCGCTGCTCTTGTCCTGCAGCTTGTTCAGAGCGGCAAGGTAAGCCTTGGCCGAAGCCGCAACGATGTCCGGGTCAGTACCCACACCGTTGACGATACGGCCCGACTTGGACAGGCGCACCGTCACTTCGCCCTGCGCCTGCGTGCCCGTCGTGATGGCGTTGACCGAATACAGCAGTTGCTCGGCGCCGCTGGCGACCTTGCTCTCAATCGCATTGAGCGTGGCGTCAACCGGGCCATTGCCCTCCGCTTCACCCGTCACTTCCTTGCCATCCGCGACGAAGACGATGCGCGCGTGCGGACGCTCGCCGGTTTCCGAACGCTGGGCCAGCGACACGAAACGGAAGTGCTCGCCCTCGCTGTGCTGCGCTTCGTTCGAGACGATGGCGACGATGTCTTCGTCGAAGATCTCAGCCTTCTGATCGGCCAGCTCCTTGAAGCGGGTGAAGGCAGCGTTCAGTTCGGCTTCCGAATCCAGTTCAATGCCCAGTTCCTGCAGACGCTGCTTGAACGCGTTGCGGCCCGAGAGTTTGCCCAGGACGATCTTGTTGGCCGTCCAGCCCACGTCTTCGGCACGCATGATTTCGTACGTGTCGCGCGCCTTGAGCACGCCATCCTGGTGGATGCCCGAAGCGTGCGCGAAAGCGTTGGCGCCCACGACAGCCTTGTTCGGCTGCACAACGAAACCGGTGATCTGCGAGACCAGCTTGGAAGCCGGCACGATCTGCGTGGTATCGACACCCACGTCGAGATTGAAGTAGTCGCGGCGCGTCTTCACGGCCATCACCACCTCTTCGAGGCTGGTGTTGCCGGCGCGCTCGCCCAGGCCGTTGATCGTGCATTCAATCTGGCGTGCGCCGCCCAGTTTGACAGCGGCCAGGGAGTTGGCGACCGCCATGCCCAGGTCGTTATGGCAATGCACCGACCAGACCGCCTTGTCGGAATTCGGGATGCGCTCGCGCACCGAGCGGATCAGGGCGGCATAACCTTCCGGCACCGCGTAGCCCACCGTATCCGGCAGGTTGATGGTGGTGGCGCCCTCGGCGATCACGCCTTCCAGCACGCGGCAGAGGAAATCCATATCGGAGCGGCTGCCATCTTCCGGCGAGAACTCGATGTCATCGGTGAACTGGCGCGCGAAACGCACCGCCAGGCGCGCCTGCTCGTACACCTGATCCGGCGACATGCGCAGCTTCTTTTCCATGTGCAGCGCCGATGTGGCGATGAACGTGTGGATGCGGAACTGCCCCGCCGGCTTGAGCGCCTCGGCAGCGCGGGAAATATCACGGTCGTTCGCACGGGCCAGCGAGCAAATGCGCGAATCCTTGACCGACTGCGCAATCGCGCGGATCGCCTCGAAGTCACCATTGGAGCTGGCCGCAAAACCGGCCTCGATCACGTCCACCTTGAGCCGCTCCAGCTGCTTGGCGATGCGGATCTTCTCTTCCTTGGTCATCGACGCCCCGGGGGACTGCTCGCCGTCGCGCAAGGTGGTATCGAAAATGATCAGTTTGTCGCTCATGGCGGCTCCTTGGTGGGGTGACGTTTTTGGCGTCGGTCTTAGTGGGTGTCTCGAATGGTTTTTTGCGGCGCAGAATGCAAAACGCCCCGGCGTGCATGGTTGCAGGCCGGGGCGCTGTGAATTCTGGTTCGCGAAAACTTGGCGGTTTTTGCTTGCCTTGTCTTGCGATTTCCTATGCGCGTGTCCCGACCTGACGACCTAGTAGGCCATCAATCGAGACTAGCGTAATCAGAATGGAAATCGGGCGCGAAAGCATACGAATGACTATAGACGAATTCAAAAATTGACGCAAGCGCACAATGGTGCAGCGCATGGGTCACTCATGTGCTTCGTCCGATGCCTGCTTTGGCAAACGGGGGCTACCTTGTTGCCCATGCAGCGCGCGCCACCCCCACAGCAGGTAGCCCGACACCGCGTAGCCAACAAACAGGCCGAACAACGCCACCGGCGGATCGCTGGATATCACGACGAATAACACAAGCACGAGCACCATCACGCCGAACGGTACGCGGTGGCGAACATCGAGCGCCTTGCCGCTGTAAAACGGCGCGTTCGACACCATCGACAGCCCTGCATACAGCGTCAGCCCGAAGGCTACCCACGGCATCCACAGCTCTTTGACCGGCAGCTTGTTGTCGATCGCCAGCCAGACAAAACCTGCGATGAGCGCAGCGGCGGCCGGGCTAGGCATGCCCTGGAAGAAGCGCTTGTCGACCGATCCGATGTTCGTGTTGAAGCGCGCGAGACGCAATGCAGCGCCGGCGCAATACACGAACGCAGCGAGCCAGCCCCACTTGCCCAGATCGCGCAGGATCCATTCATACATGACCAACGCCGGCGCTACGCCGAAGGACACCATGTCCGACAGCGAGTCGTATTGCTCGCCGAACGCGCTCTGGGTATTGGTGATGCGGGCGACGCGGCCGTCCATGCCATCGAGCACCATCGCCGCAAAGATGGCGATCGCGGCCGTCTCAAAGTTCAGGTTCATCGCCTGCACGATGGCGAAGAAGCCGGCGAACAGCGCGGCCGTCGTGAACGCGTTGGGTAGCAGATAGATGCCTCTGCGGCGCGGACGCACGATCTCCAGATCGTCGTCATCCGAGCGCGGCTGGTTGTGCCGCAGCGGACGCAGGTGCGTCACGTTGCCGGCGGTAAAACGCTTCTTGCGTCGGTTGAACGCGGGCATGGCGACCTCCGGATCAGTCCAGCTCAGCAAGCACCGTAAGCGTGGCGGATACCTTCTCGCCGATGGTCACGCGTGGACGCGCCGTCAGCGGCAGGTACACGTCAACGCGCGAGCCAAAGCGGATGAAACCGTAGCGCTGGCCACGCGTGAGTACTTCGCCTGCCTTGGTATAGCAAAGGATGCGCCGCGCGATCAATCCTGCCACCTGCACTGAAGTGACGAGCTGACCATCAGCGCGGCGCAGCACGATGGCGTTGCGCTCGTTTTCCAGCGACGCCTTATCCAGGTCCGCATTGACGAACTTGCCCGGGAAGTACTGCACCTGCTGCACCGTGCCATCGACCGGCGCGCGGTTCGAGTGCACATTGAACACGTTCATGAACACGCTGATCTTCAGCGAGTCGCGATCAGCGTACGGGTCGCGCACCTGCTCGACGGCGACGATGCGACCATCGGCCGGCGACAAAATCGCATTGGCCTGCGTTGGCACAGCGCGCGCGGGATCGCGGAAAAACTGCAGCACAAACAGCGTCAGCACCCAGAACGGCCATGCCCAGCCAAAGCCGGCGGCAGCCTGCACAATGAGCGTGACGATGAAAATCCCGCCCAGGTACGGCCAACCCTCGCGGGCGATGATGGGATGCGGATACGTGTTGTTCAAATCAGACCTCGACAGCGTCTTGAAGGAAATGCGGCATTCTAGCCGACACGGGGCCGCGCCATCACTTGAAACACTGTTTGCCTCCCTGGAAACAGCATAAAAAAAGCCAGCCCGAAGGCTGGCTTTCTCGCACAAGATGCGCTCGATCAGTTCTTCGTCTGGTCGACCAGCTTATTCTTGGCGATCCACGGCATCATCGCGCGCAGCTTGGCGCCAACTTGCTCGATCTGGTGCTCTTCGGTCAGGCGGCGGCGCGAGATCAGCGTCGGCTGGCCTGCCTTGTACTCCAACAGGAAGCTCTTGGCGTATTCGCCAGTCTGGATGTCCTTCAGGCATTGCTTCATGGCCTTCTTGGTCTCTTCCGTCACAACGCGCGGGCCGGTGACGTATTCGCCGTATTCGGCGTTGTTCGAGATCGAGTAGTTCATGTTGGCGATGCCGCCTTCATAGATCAGGTCGACGATCAGCTTCAGCTCGTGCAGGCACTCGAAGTACGCCATTTCCGGCGCGTAACCGGCTTCCACCAGCGTCTCGAAACCTGCCTTGATCAGTTCGACGGTACCGCCGCACAGCACGGCCTGTTCGCCGAACAGGTCGGTTTCGGTTTCTTCGCGGAAGTTCGTCTCGATGATGCCGGCGCGGCCGCCGCCGTTGGCAGTGGCGTACGACAGGGCGATATCACGTGCGGCGCCCGACTTGTCCTGGTGCACGGCGATCAGGTGCGGCACGCCGCCACCTTGCGTGTACGTGCCGCGCACGGTGTGGCCGGGGGCCTTCGGGGCGATCATGATGACGTCCAGGTCTGCGCGCGGGATCACGGCACCGTAGTGCACGTTGAAGCCGTGGGCGAATGCCAGTGCGGCGCCTTGCTTGATGTTGCCGTGCACTTCATTCTTGTACACGTCGGCAATCTGCTCGTCCGGCAACAGGATCATGACGACGTCGGCTTCCTTCACTGCCTCGGCCACTTCCTTGACCTGCAGGCCGGCGTTGACGGCCTTGTTCCACGACGCGCCGTTCTTGCGCAGACCGACCGTCACCTTCACGCCCGAGTCGTTCAGGTTCAGGGCGTGGGCGTGACCTTGCGAGCCATAGCCGATGATGGTGACGTTCTTGCCCTTGATCAGGGAGAGGTCGGCGTCCTTGTCGTAAAACACTTTCATGTTGATGTCCTAATTTTCAAATACTTCAATATCGATGGGGTCCGGCCGCTGTTACACGCTGGTGCACGCGCCGGTTCAAACCTTCAGAATGCGCTCGCCGCGGCCGATGCCCGAGCCGCCCGTACGAACGGTCTCAAGAATTGCAGTGCGATCGATGGCATCGAGAAACGCGTCGAGCTTGCTGCCGTTGCCGGTCAGCTCGATCGTGTAGGTCTTCTCGGTCACGTCGATGATGCGGCCGCGGAAGATGTCCGCGGTACGCTTCATCTCCTCACGCTCCTTGCCGACCGCGCGCACCTTCACAAGCATCAGCTCGCGCTCGATGTGCGCACCTTCGGTCAGGTCGACGACCTTGACGACTTCCACCAGGCGGTTCAGGTGCTTGGTGATCTGCTCGATGATGTCGTCCGAACCGGTCGTGACGATCGTCATGCGCGACAGCGAGGCGTCTTCAGTCGGGGCGACCGTCAGCGTCTCGATGTTGTAGCCGCGCGCCGAGAACAGGCCCACCACGCGCGACAGCGCGCCCGGTTCGTTTTCCAGCAGGACGGAAATGATGTGGCGCATTAGAGGTCCTCCGCGCCGAGCAGCATTTCAGAAATACCCTTGCCTGCCTGAACCATCGGCCAGACGTTTTCTGTCGGGTCGGTCTGGAAGTCGAGGAACACGGTGCGATCCTTGAGTCGGAAGGCTTCGCGCAGCGCGGGCTCGACGTCAGACGTCTTCTCGATGCGCATGCCGACGTGGCCATACGATTCAGCCAACTTCACGAAGTCCGGCAGCGCCTGCATGTAGGAATGCGAGTAGCGGTTGTCGTATTCGATTTCCTGCCACTGGCGCACCATGCCCAGATAACCGTTGTTGAGCGAGCAGATCTTCACCGGCGTGTCGTACTGCAGGCACGTCGACAGTTCCTGGATACACATCTGGATCGAGCCTTCACCGGTGATGGTGACGACCTCCTTGTCCGGGAACGCTTTCTTGATGCCCATCGCGTACGGCAGCCCCACGCCCATCGTGCCCAGGCCGCCAGAGTTGATCCAGCGACGCGGCTCGTTGAACTTGTAGAACTGCGCAGCCCACATCTGATGCTGACCGACGTCGGAGCAGATGAATGCATCGCCATTGGTCAGTTCCCAGATCTTCTCGACCACATACTGCGGCTTGATGATCTCGGAGGTGCGGTCGTATTTCAGGCAATCGACACTGCGCCACTGCTCGATCTGCTCCCACCACTTGGCCAGCGCCGTCTTGTTCGGCTTGGCTTCGCCAGACTGGATCTGGGCAATCATCTCCTGCAGCACGTCCTTGACGTTGCCGACGATGGGGATGTCGACCTTCACCCGCTTCGAAATGGAGGACGGATCGATGTCGATGTGGATGATCTTGCGCGGCTGCGAGGTGAAGTGCGCCGGGCTGCCGATCACGCGATCATCGAATCGCGCGCCGATGGCAATCAGAACGTCGCAGTTCTGCATCGCCATGTTGGCTTCGTACGTGCCGTGCATGCCGAGCATGCCCACGAACTGCTTGCTGGTGCCGGGGAACGCACCCAGGCCCATCAGCGTGTTCGTCACGGGGTAGCCCGTCAGCGCAGCCAGCTGGCGCAGCTCTTCGCTGGCCTCGGCAAGCACCACGCCGCCACCCGAATAGATGTACGGACGCTCGGCCTGCAGCAGCAGGCTCACTGCCTTCCGAATCTGCCCCGAATGCCCCTTGTTGACCGGGCTGTACGAGCGCATCTCGATGGTCTTCGGGTACTCGTACTTGCAGAGTTCGCGCGAGACGTCCTTGGGGATATCCACCACCACCGGACCCGGACGGCCCGTTGCGGCGATGTAGAACGCCTTCTTGATGGTCGAGGCGAGGTTGCGCACGTCCTTGACCAGGAAGTTGTGCTTGACGATCGGGCGGGTAATGCCGACGGTATCGCACTCCTGGAAGGCGTCCTGGCCGATGGCGTGCGTCGGCACGTTGCCGGTGATGATCACCATCGGGATCGAATCCAGGTAAGCAGTGGCGATGCCTGTCACGGCATTGGTCACGCCCGGGCCGGACGTCACAAGGGCGACACCGACCTTGCCCGTGGCACGCGCATAGCCGTCAGCCGCATGGACTGCCGCCTGTTCATGGCGCACCAGGATGTGTTCGATCTTGTTTTGCTTGTAGAACGCGTCGTAGATATAGAGCACCGCGCCGCCGGGGTAACCCCAGACGAACTCGACGCCCTCTGCCGCGAGCGCATTGACGAGGATGTCAGCCCCCATCATGTCGGCAGGTGAACCGCTATTGGCGTGGGAAAATTCCGCGCTTGGCATATTCATGTCAGTCCTTTGCAATTTTCGGCAAAAAATTGTTTGGATGCTCTCTACCGGGCTTGTGGCGCGGATTTGAGCGGTGCGCGTCTGCATGGATGGTCCGCCTGATGGGCGGCCAGATGAGACAAACCACAGATGTTGTGAACCAAGGATAATACTGCAATGCCGCATGACGGTCCAGCGCCGGCGCGATTCCCCACTCCCGGCGGCCCGCCCCCCAGTCGGACTGTCCGCGGGGCCGCATTTTTGCTAGCATCGCAACATTTTTTACGGCCAAGGCCGTTGACGCCACGCGGCGTGATCATCACTTCTTGAGAATGTGAATTTTCGCGCGGCTGCCTCACAGGATTCGCACCCGCCGTTGTATGGCCTCTGAACAGGAACTGTCGGCCTTTCTCCTAAGCGTCGAGAAACGCGCCTTCAAGCAGGCGGTCTTCGCGGTGCGCGACGACGATGCCGCGCTCGATATCGTGCAGGACGCCATGATCAAGCTGGCCGAGAAATACGGCGACAAGCCCGGGGCTGAACTGCCCCTGCTGTTTCAGCGCATTCTGCAGAACACGATTCACGACTGGTTTCGCCGCACCAAGGTGCGCAACACGTGGGTCAGCCTGTTCTCCAGCTTCCGCTCGGACGCCGAAGGCGACGACACCGATCCGCTTGAACTGATTGAAAGCGAAGCCGGCACCACAGCGGCGGAAAGCAGCGCCGACAAGGTCGAGCGTTCGCAGATGCTCGAGATTCTGGAACGCGAAATCGAGAAACTCCCCACACGTCAACGGGAGGCCTTCCTGATGCGTTATTGGGAGGACATGGATGTTGCCGAGACAGCCCAGGCGATGGGCTGTTCCGAGGGCAGTGTAAAGACACACTGCTCGCGGGCAACACACGCCCTGGCCCAAGCGCTGCGGGCGCGAGGGATCCGACTATGAACAAGGTAGAACTCCGAGAACGCCGTTTTGTGCATGCCGTCCGAACCGCTCTGAACGAGTCGGCCGGACAGTTGCCGCCCGACGTGCGCGACCGCCTCGCAGCGGCGCGCCGGATGGCGCTTGCGCAAAAAAAAGCGGAAGCGCCGAGCACGGTGCACTCGCCTGCCTTGGCGATGCCGGGAGGCGGCTCGGTGTCCTTCGAGATGGAAGGCGAAGCACCGTCTCCGCTGCAACGTGCCGCTGCAATCCTGCGTCGCCTTGGCCTGCTGTGGCCGACCATCGCGCTGGTGGCGGGGCTCGCGGGCATCTATCAGTGGCAACAGCAGCAACGCGTGGACGAACTCGCGGAGGTCGATGCCGCAATGCTGCTCGACGATCTCCCGCTGGCTGCTTACGCCGATCAAGGCTTTCATCAGTACCTCAAGCACGATCAGTGAAAGGCTGATCGATGAGCAACTTCCAGCACACCCACGGCCAACCACCGCGAGGCGCAAGGACCGTGCGCCTGCGCGCCGGCATCGTCGCGTTGATCGGCGCTGCCGGCCTGATGGCGGGACTTGCGGCGGGGCAGGTTCCGGCCGCTTCGGCATCCGCAGCGGCGCCTGGCGTGACAGTCAATGCGCCGGTGGATCTGCCGACGCCGCCGGCGACCAACCCGCTGCCCGCCGTCCATCCGAACTGGGCCGAGCTGACCATTGTTCAGCAGCGCATCTTCGCGCCGCTGGCACCAGAGTGGAACGGCATGCCGGAATTGGCCCGCAAGAAGTGGCTGCAGATCGCCCAGGCGTATCCGAAGTACACGCCGGTTCAGCAGCAGCGCCTGCAAACGCGCATGGCGGATTGGGTCAAGCTCACGCCGGAGCAACGCCACCGCGCGCGTGAGAATTTCCAGACCACCAAGTCGCTGCCAGTGCAGAAGAAGAGCGAGGCCTGGCAGAGCTACCAGCAACTGACCGAAGAGCAGAAGAAGGCGCTGGTTGCCGCGGCCAAGGCGCAAAAGCACCCTTCCGCAGTGACGGCACTGCCGGGCGGCGCGGGCCTGGCGAAGGACGCGGCCAAATCGATTCATCACGGTGCGCGCACCAAGCCTGGTACGACCAAATCCGCGCCGACGTACAAGACGACCGCCACGGCATCCACGCCGGCCGCAACCCCTGCGCCCGAACCTGCCGCTGCCGCACCTGCCGCTGCCGCACCTGCCCCTGCCAGCGCACCGCTCACGCCGGTGCACCCTGTTGCACCACCCGCGACCACCGGTGGAGAATCGGGCAACCCGCCGCCCTCGACGGTGCTGGGCGGCTGAGGCCGGCAAACCCTTTGGCATAATCCGAACCACGTGCCGCTCGACCTCCGCGCCGGCACATGATGGATTGCGCTCACGGCGCTCACACTCTGTTCGATGGCCACCTCCGTTTCCACGTCTTCACCCGTTGCGGCGCCTGATCCGCTCGCCGCGCCCACGCTGCGCCGCCGTCTTGCCGCGATGCTGTACGAAGGCCTGCTGCTGTTTGGTGTGATGTTTGGCGCCACGGCTGTCTTTCTGTTGCTGCGCCTGATCGCGCCGCCGCTGGCGCGCACCGGCGATGTAGGGCTGCAGGTGTGGGGCTTTCTGTCGCTCGGTCTGTACTTCGTGTGGTTCTGGCGCAAGCGTGGCCAGACACTGGCGATGCAGACGTGGCGCATGCGCGTGGTCAACGCCGATGGATCGCGTATTTCGCTCGGCCGCGCCGTTGCGCGCTATCTGCTGGCGTGGGTATGGGTGGCTGCGGCAGTCGGCATGATCCACCTGAGTGGAGCGTCCCGCTGGGCCGGCGCCGGTGTCGCTCTGGCGTGCCTGCTGGCCTGGGTTGCGCTGGCGTGGCTCGATCCGCAGCGCCAGTTCCTGCACGATCGCCTGGCCGGCACGCGGCTGGTGCGCGACTGATTGACTTCACGCTCGGCGGCCACCTCCTCCATGACGCGCGCCGATCTGCCCACCTCCCCTGTTCCCCTCGCCTTCCTGACCGCGGCTACCGCGCGCCGCATTGCCGTGGCGCTGCAATGTGCGGCGACGCTGGCGGTTGGCTGGGCGGCACATCGCTGGGGCGGATGGAGTTGGCCGGCTGCAAGTTTGCTCGCGGGCGCGGCGCTGGTGCTGGGATATCTCCTTTCGGTCGGGTGGGCGTTCCTGGTGTCACTGAAGAGCCTGGGCACCGCGATACCGGACGACCCCGTATGGGACCGCATACCCGTGCCGCGCGAACACCGCATCGGCATCACCGGCTTCATCGCATGTTGGTTGCGCGAATGTGTATCCGTGGCGTGGATGTTCAACGTGCTGCAACCGTTCCGAGCGCGCGCCGCGTTCGATACACCGGCGGGTGATGGCAAGCGCGTGCCCGTGCTGATGATCCATGGCTATGGCTGCAATCGCGCGGTATGGTTGCCGATGCAGCAGCATGTAGCGGCAGCCGGATACCCGACCGACGCCATCGATCTCATGCCGCTGCTGGGTGACATCGACGACTACGCCCGGGACATGGCGGCCGCCGTCGCGCGCCTGACGCGCATGCACGGCCGTGCGCCCGTTCTGCTCTGCCACAGTATGGGCGGGCTTGCCGCACGTGCTCTGCTGCGCCAGTCGCAGCCCTGCCCTGTCGCCCACGTCATCACGCTCGGCACGCCGCATCGGGGCACGGCAATGGCGCGTACGGGACGCGGCCACAATGTGCGCCAGATGGCTTGGGCGAGCCCTTGGCTGCGCCAGCTTGCGGCATCCGAAATGCCGGCCTCCCGAGCACGCATCACGTCGATTTTCTCGTGGCACGACTCCATCGTCGGCCCGGCTGGTGCATCCTGGCTGGAAGGCGCGCGGCACATCCCATTCGCGGGCATCGGCCATGTGTCGCTGTTATGCGACGCACGCGTGCGTGATGCCGTGCTGGCAGAACTCGCCCGCGTCGAAGGCGTCTCTGCTACCCCTTCTGCTTGAAACGCCCGCCCGGCGCGCTTCTTGGGCGCATCCCCTTCCCTTACCGGCAATCACGTCATGTGACGGTCATGTTTCTGACACGGCTTTTTCATGCAGCGATGGCGAAATCCGTCCAACGCAGCCTCTGTTGCCGACATGGTCCTGCCAAATCTGCCATCGCGCCCTGGTTTCCTCCGCCGCCTCGCGCAACGCTTTCGCGCTGCTCCCCTCACCGGTTCCGACTGGAACGCTCCACCGCCACTGATGCAAATGGCCGCCGGACTCGCCGCCGCGGGTGCGCTGGGCTCCGCTGTACCAGCAGGTCGGGGCGATGTCCGCGAGCATGAAGCACCGGTCGCCACGCCGGCTTCGACCTCGGCGCCCGATCGATCGGCTGACACCGACACTGACCCGCCCGCCGAGAAAATCCAGCACTACCGCACGATCTGGCTGTCGGACATCCATCTCGGCACGCCGGGCTGCCAGGCCGACTATCTGCTCGACTTTCTCAAGCACCACAAATCGGACACGCTGTACCTGGTGGGCGACATCGTCGACGGCTGGCAACTGCGCAAGGGCTGGTACTGGCCGCAGGCACACAACGATGTGGTGCAGAAGGTCCTGCGCCGCGCGCGCAAAGGCACACGCGTCGTCTTCATCCCAGGCAACCACGACGAGATGGCGCGCCAGTTCCACGGCCTGAACTTTGGCGACATCGAAGTCGCTGAAGACGCTGTGCACGTGACCGCCACGGGCAAGCGCCTGTGGGTCGTGCACGGCGACCTGTTCGACGGCGTGATGCAGCACGCGCGCTGGCTGGCCTACGTCGGCGACTCGCTCTACACCTTCATCCTCGCGATGAACCGGCACTTCAACCGCATCCGCGTGCGGTTCGGTTTTCCGTACTGGTCGCTGTCGCAATATCTCAAGCACCAGGTCAAGAACGCGGTCAACTTCATCAATTCGTTCGAGCGTGTGATGACGGACGAAGCGCGCCGCCGCGGCTGCGACGGCGTGGTCTGCGGGCATATCCACAAGGCCGAGATCCGCGAGATCGACGGCCAGCTCTACTGCAATGACGGCGACTGGGTAGAGAGCCTCTCTGCCTTGGTCGAAACCATGGAAGGCGAACTGCAGATCGTCTACTGGACGCATCTGCTCGATGCGCCGCGCACTTCCCGCCGCGCACGCCGTGCCGCTGCGGCCGCCGCCTGATGGAAGCCCATATGACCCACACCAGCATCGACCTCGTGCAACCCGTCGCCGTCCAACCTACCCCCCAAGGAGAGCCCGTGAAAGTCATGATCGTCACCGATGCCTGGGAACCGCAGGTCAACGGCGTCGTCCGCACCCTCACCCAGACGCGCCGCGAGCTGGAGGCCATAGGGCACATCGTCGACATGATCACGCCGCTGGAATTCAAGACGGTGCCGTGCCCGACGTATCCGGAAATCCGCCTGTCGATCCTGCCGTCCAAGCGCGTGCGGGAGCGCATCGAAAAGTTCGCCCCGCAGGCCTTGCACATCGCCACCGAAGGCCCGCTGGGCCTGGCTGCACGCGCCTACGCGCTGCGCCATAAGCTGCCCTACACGACGGCATACCACACGCGCTTTCCGGAGTACGTGCAGGCGCGCTTCGGCATTCCGCTGGCGTGGACGTATCGCTTTCTGCGCTGGTTCCACAGCCCCGCGCAGGCCGTGATGGCGCCGACGCCCGTGGTGCTGAAAGACCTTGCTGACTACGGCATCACCAACGGCGTGCTGTGGACGCGCGGCGTGGATCTGGACATCTTCACCGCCCAGCGCAGCAACGTGCTCAACACCGCCCATCCGATCTTCCTGTACGTCGGCCGAGTGGCGGTGGAAAAGAACGTCGAAGCCTTCCTGGAACTCGATCTGCCGGGCTCCAAATGGGTGGTGGGCGAAGGCCCCGCTCTGGCCGGTCTGAAGACGAAGTACCCGAACGTCAGCTACCTCGGCGTGCTCAAGCAACCGGAGCTGGCCAAGGTGTACGCCTCGGCCGATGTGTTCGTCTTCCCGAGCCGCACCGACACGTTCGGCCTGGTCCTGCTGGAAGCGCTGGCCAGCGGCCTGCCGGTGGCCGCGTATCCGGTGACGGGGCCGATCGACGTGCTGGGCGATTCGCCGGCCGGCGCGCTGCGCGAAGACCTGCGCGAAGCCTGCCTGGAAGCGCTGCGCATCGACCGCGTCACCGCACGTTCTCATGCCGAGAAGTTTTCGTGGCGTGCCGCCTCGGAGCAATTCCTTGCGCACCTGCGGCCAATGCCCGCTGCACCCGCCGGCAATACCAAGGCCGCCGAGCCGACTACCGCCGCGGGTGCCTGAGCCTTGCATTCCATGAAGCCCACCACCCCGCCGGACAAGCGACTGGAAAATCCGCCCGCACCGCCCGCGGCCGGGGCGTACTCGCCGGCCGACAACCCGCATAAGGGCAATCGCGGCATCACGCGGGCGTGGTTTGCGCTCAAGAATTCCATCAGCGGCATCCGCTTCGCCATCGACGAGGAAAGCGCGTTCCGCCAGGAGTTGACGCTGTGCGCCATCCTGCTGCCATGCGCGTTCGTGATTCCCGCCACGGTGGTCGAGCGCATTCTGATGCTCGGCACGCTGGTGCTGGTGCTCATTGTCGAACTGCTCAATTCGAGCGTGGAAGCGGCCGTTGACCGCATCTCGCTGGAGCAGCACGGGCTGTCCAAGCGCGCCAAGGATTTCGGCAGCGCGGCCGTCATGCTCGCCCTGCTGCTGTGCGTGGGGACTTGGGTGGCGATCGCCTGGCCGTGGGTGGCGTCGCTGTTGCATTAGGAACACCAGCGAAAAGCCGGCGACAACGTTTGGTAATGCCTGCCCCACAGCATGTGGGGGTCGTTGCACAAGCACGATCTCTTATAATCCGGGCACCAATACGCCACGGAGACAGGGCCACCGGCCTTGGCAGTTCAATGGAAACCAAGCAGCATTCCACCGGCCCGCGCCGCACGCGCGATCGCATTCTCGAAGTGTCGCTGCGCCTGTTCAACGAACTGGGCGAGCCCAACGTCACCACCACGACGATCGCCGAAGAGCTGGAGATCAGCCCGGGCAACCTGTACTACCACTTCCGCAACAAGGACGACATCATCAACTCGATCTTCGTGCAGTTCGAGCAGGAGATCGCCCGTCGCCTGAAGCTGCCGGATGACCACAAGGCCACACTCGACGAAACGTGGGGCTACCTGCAGTACATGTCGGAGTTTCTATGGAACTACCGCTTCCTGTACCGCGACATCAACGATCTGCTCGCGCGCAACCGCATGCTCGAGCTGAACTTCAAGCGCATCGTCGAGCAGAAGCGCCACTTCGCCATGGACATCTGCCACCAGTTCATCGAAGACGGCGAGATGGAAGCCACGGCCGAGCAAGTCGACGTCATCTGTACCAACATCGTCGTGATCGCCACCTACTGGCTGTCGTTCCAGTTCGTACAGCACCCGCGCCAGTACAACGACCCGAACGCGATCCGTGACCACCTGCACGGCGTGAGCTACCACATCCTGTCGATCCTCGCGCCATACCTGCGCGGCAAACCGCGGCGGGCGTTTGATTTGCTGGCGGTCAGCCGCAGCAACGATCCGCCCATTGGCAACCCCGGCACCACCACTCCTGCTCAATGAAATCGATCTGCGTCTATTGCGGTTCCAGCCCGGGTGAGCGCCCGGAATACAAAGCCAACGCCATCGCGCTCGGCAATGAGATGGTCAAGCGCGACCTCACGCTCGTCTACGGCGGCGGCAACGTCGGCCTGATGGGCGTGGTGGCCGACGCGGTGCTGCACGGCGGCAGCCCGGTCATCGGCATCATCCCGAAATCGCTGGTGCGCAAGGAGGTCGGGCATAAGGAATTGACCGAACTGCACATCGTCGACAGCATGCACCAGCGCAAACAGATGATGGCCGACCGTGCAGACGCCTTCATCGCCATGCCCGGCGGCGTCGGCACCTACGAAGAGCTGTTCGAGACGTTCACGTGGCTGCAGCTCGGCTATCACAACAAGCCAATCGGCCTGCTGAACGTGGCGGGTTTTTACGACAAGCTGCTCGCCTTCATCGACCATGCCGTGCAGGAAGGCTTCCTCAAGCGCCACCACGCTGATCTGCTGCACGTGAGCAACGATCCTGCCGCGTTGATCGACATGCTGGGGCGTGCGCCGCGCGAGACGGTCGACAAGTGGTCGGAACGTCGCGAGCGCACGTAGGGCTTCATGCAGGATCCGTTGCTGACGATGGCGCTGTATGTGGCCCTGGTGCTGATCATGCCGGGGCCCACGAACACGCTGCTGCTCTCGTCCGGCCTCAAGGTGGGCGTGCGGCAGACGAGCCCGCTCATTGCCGCCGAGGCGCTGGGCTATGTCACGTCAATCTCGCTGTGGGGATTCTTCCTGAGCGCCCTGTCGGTCAGCCGGCCGTGGCTACCGGCCATCGTCAAGCTGCTGAGTTCTGCTTACATCCTCTACCTGGCCGCAAGGATCTGGCGACAAAGCGGTGCGCTGCAGCACGTTGCGGCAAATCCGGTGGGCTTGCGCGACATGTTCGTCACCACGCTGATGAACCCGAAAGCGCTGCTGTTTGGAAGCACGTTCTTTCCACTTGCGGCATTCCAGACCGCAGCCGATTTTGGGCGGACCATGGCCACGTTCCTGGTCGTGCTAGTGCCCATTGCCATCGGCTGGTCGTATCTGGGCATGCTCCTCACGGCGCGGCACTCATGGGCGTCTCATACGCCCAAACTATTGCGCGGCGCTGCGTTGGTACTGCTCACTTTCTCGGGAACGCTGATGTATTCGGTGCTGAGCCGCTAAGCGGGAAAAGCCCCGTCAGCCTAGAACGACGACCCCGGCTGCATCAGAAACACAACTTCCTCGGGCGTGGAAACGCGCCCGAGCGCTTCGTTGCGATGCGGAAAGCGCCCGAAGCGCGCGACGATCTCGCGGTGCTTCTGCGCCCAGATGAGCGAGTCCGCGTCGCCTTCCTGATCATGCAGGCGCGTATAGAGGCGAATCGACTCGTCCTGCGCAGACAGCGCCTCGCTGTGCTCGAACGGCAGGTAGCAGAACACGCGGTGATGGCGCGTTGGCAATTGCGCGTCCCATCCTGCGGCCACGACGATCTGCGCGGTGTGCAACGCAGCGGCGTCGCTGGCAAAGGCGCGCGCGGTGCCACGAAACATGTTGCGCGAGAACTGGTCGAGCACGACGATGCGCGCGATGGCTTCGAGCGGCGTGTCCATCCAGGTGTCGGCGTCGCCCGTGGAAAGCGCCTCCCACAGCGGCAGGAAGCGCGCGCGGATCTCGGCATCGAACGCGTCGGATTTGGTGAACCATTCCGGCCTTGCGTCGAGCAGCGGCGCGTTGCCGAACCAGAACGCGAGCACATCGTCGGCGGTGGGCAAACCGATCATCGGGGTCTCCTTGAATGTGTTCTTGTGAGGTGCGGTTTAGCGCGCCACCCTAGCGCTGCACGTTGCGCATCCAGTCGGCGGTCTGCCAGAACGCCTGCATCAGGCGCATCTGCAGGGCTTCGTCCAGGCCAATGTCCTGCATGGCGAGCGCCATGCAGCGCATCCATTGATCGCGCTCCTGCGTGCCGATCTCGAACGGCAGATGGCGCGCGCGCAAGCGCGGGTGACCAAACCGCTCGATGAAATGATTCGGGCCGCCCAGCCAGCCGCACAGGAACCAGAACAGCTTGTCGCGCGAACCATCCAGGCTTTGCGGATGCAGCGCGCGCAGCACGGCAAACTCGGGCTCCAGGTCCATCAGGTCGTAGAAGCGGTCAACGAGTTCGCGCACACGCGCTTCGCCGCCAATGAGGTCGAACGCCAGGGATTCCTGGCCGGAAGTTGCGTCAGTCATACAGCGTCAGTCACATCAAGAAAAATCCAGGCGTCGTCACGCGTCACGAAGCGTTGCCATGGCCGGGCGACGCAGCACGTCGCGCAAGCCCAACCAGCCGCCAACAAAGGCGCACGCCATGCCGCTCACGATGCCCACCGGCAGGATTGCCGGGTTGAAACGATACGGAAAATCGAACACATACGCCGACAGCACCCAGCCGATGGCGATCGCGCCCACGCCGGCCATCAGCCCAGCGAGGCCGCCAACGATCAGCACTTCTGCGTACTGCGTCTGCCGCACCACGCTGGAGCCCGCACCCAGCGCGCGCAGCACGCCGGCATCGCGCAAGCGCTCGTCGCGCGAGCCGGAGAGCGCTGCATACAACACGAGCACACCCGCCGCCAGCGTAAAGACGAAGAGGAATTCCACCGCCGCCGTCACCTGGTCCAGCACGCCCTGCACCTGCTGCAGGATCAGTTCGGTATCGACCACCGTGAGGTTCGGAAACTCGCGCACAAGCTTTGCCGGCAGATCGGCCTGCCCGGCGGGAATGCGGAACGCGGTCACGTACGTCTGCGGCATGTCGTGCAGCGCCACGGGCGGCAGGATCACGAAGAAATTCACGCGCATCGAACTCCAGTCGAGCTTGCGCAATGACGTGATGGGCGCATCCACGGTCTGCCCGGCGACGTCGAAGCGCAGCACGTCACCCAGATGGAGATTGAGCGTCTTGGCAATGCCCTCTTCCACCGAGGCCTCGGGCTTTTGTCCACTGAACCATTGGCCGGAAACGATGCGATTTTCAGGCGGCTGCGTGGTCGCGTACGACAGGTTGAATTCGCGTTCGACCAAATTGCGGGCGCGCGATTCGGCATAGGTCTGGCGGTCGATCACCTGACCATTCACCTGCGTCAGGCGCCCGCGCACCATCGGGTAGAGCGTTGGGTCCGCCACGCCGGCTTGGGCGAGGGCCTGGGCCACCGCCTGCATCTGATCGGGCTGGATATTGATGATGAACCGGTTGGGCGCATCGGCCGGGGTGGCGTTGTGCCACGAGCGGATCAGATCATTGCGCGTCATGGCAAGCAATAGCAGCGCCATCAAACCGACCGCAAGTGCCACGGTCTGCAGCACGCTCACGCCACGACGGCGCTCCAGCACGGCGAGCGCAAAGCGCCAACCCACACTGAGCGCTCGACCACGCCCCAAAGACACCGCCAGCGCGCGCAACCCGCCTGCAGCCAGCAGCGCAAAGACGACGATGGCGCCGGCAAACCCGGCAGCGGTCAGCGCGCCAAGCTTCACGTCGCGCGCAGACACGACCAGCAGCGCAAAGAACGCCGCCGCACCCAGCGCATAGCCGATCCATGCGGCAACCGCGCGCTCCGCCACATCGCGCCGGAGCACGCGCAGCGGCGCCACGCGCACAAGGCCCAGCAACGGCGGCACCGCAAAGCCGATGAGCAGCACCAGCCCCGCCGTCACGCCCACGATCGCAGGCCAGGCGGATGGCGCGGGCAATGGCACCGTGACCAGGTCGCCGAGCGACGCCAGTAATAACCAGTGCGCGCCATAACCCAGCGCCACGCCCACCGCCGAACCCATCACGCCGATCAGCAAGAACTCCAGTGCGAACGTGCCGAGAATCTGCCGTTGCTTGAGTCCAAGGCATTTGATGACGGCCACCGCATCGGTATGGCGCGCGGTGTAGCGGCGCGCGGCCATCGTAATCGCCACTGCGGCAATCATGGCCGCCAGCAAGGCGACGAGCGAGAGGAAGCGCTCGGCGCGGTCCAGCGTTTCGCGCATCTGCGGCTGGCCGTTCTGCAACGATTCAACGCGCACGCCACGCAACTGGCGCGTCTTCGCTTCGTTCTCGATCCAAGTGTGGAATGCGCCGGCAGCGGCATCCGGGCCAGCGACCAGCAAGCGGTACGTTACGCGGCTGCCGTAGGTGACGAGGCCTGTCGAGCCCAGGTCTGACATCGACAGCATCACCCGGGGGGCGAAATTCATGAAGCCCGCGCCGCGATCAAGCTCCTGGGTGATGACGTGAGCGACCTTGAAGGTGCGCTTGCCCAGGCGGATCGCATCGCCCACGCGAATGCCGAGCGCTTCGAGCAGCGGTGCGTCCACCCACACCGTGCCTGCGGCGGGAACGCCCTGGATTGGCGCGCCCACGGTATCTCGCCCGTCATCGCCCACCTTGAGGGTGCCGCGCAGCGGGTAGCCCATGTCGACGGCCTTGATGGCAGCGAGTTGCGAAGCGGGCTCGCCCGATGCGCCCTTTGTCGACGTGCTCGCCATGCTGGGGAAGGTGGCGGTATGCGTGACCCGCAGGCCGCTCGCATGCGCATGCGCCTCGATGTCGGGCGGCAGCGGCTGGTCGGACACGACAAGCACATCCGCGCCGATCAGCTGACGCGCATCACGCTCCAGGCCGGCATGCATGCGGTCGGCCAGGAAACTGACGGACGCCAGCGCGGCCACAGCCAGCACCAGGGCGACGAGCAGAAGGTTCAGTTCACCGGCGCGCCAGTCGCGGCGCAGCATGCGCACGGCTTGGGTCCAGACGGAGAAACGTGACATGGGCAGAACATGGACGAGGCGCCCGATGGCGCAAACCCCGCCATGTTCGCACGACTTCAGCGGGCGAGCGCGCGGGCCTCGTCAGCGTGCCAGGGCAGCGCCTGCTCTGCGGTCAGCAGCGAAACGTGCTCGGTCGGCCGGTAGCCGGCGAGATGGCCCAGGCCTTCGCGGAAGGCCGGCTGCCCGATGCGCTCGATGAGCTCACGCACCCAGGGCGACAGTGCGTCGTTGCGGCGCACCGCCAGGTAGTACGTTTCGCGCGTCAGCGGGACAAAGTGCAGCCCGTGGGCTTCGGCGCCAGGGCGCAGGCCGAAGCCGACGTCCGCCCGCCCTTCTTGCACGGCCACGGCGATCTTGTCGCTGGAGAATTCCTGCTCGTCGTACCCGTGGATCTGGTCGGGATACAGCCCGGCAGCCACCAGCAACTGATCGAACAGCAAACGCGTGCCCGAACTGCGCTGGCGGTTAATGAAGCGCGCCTGCGTGCGCGCCAGGTCGCCCAGCGACTGCACCCGCCCCGCCCATTCCGCCGACATCATGAGCCCCTGCTCGCGATCGGCCAGGGCGATCAGGCGCACGGCGGTCGGGCGCAGCCACTTGCGCAAGGTCTGGTGCGCGATCGAGCCCGCGCCTTGCTGCGGCGCCACATAGAAGCCGGCTACCTCGCATTGCTTTTCCTGCAGGCAGATCAGCCCTTCAACGGCGCTGCAGAACACGGTGTCGATGTGTGCGCCGTGGCTTTGCAGCGCAAACGTCTCGGCCAGCAGCTCCACGGCTGGGTCATGGCTGCCCGAGAAACGGATGCGCGCCTGCGACTGGGATGCGTCTTCCAGCTCCGAGAGGAACTGCCCCATGGCCTGATGCAGTGCCGGATCGAGCTGCTCGCGCAGGCGCATCTCGGCGCGCAGCATGCGCTCACCAAAAAGCGTGAGGGAGGCGCCCCGGCCCCGCTCCATGTCGAGCAGCGCGCGGCCAAGCATCTCCTCCCACGACCGCATCACGCCCCAGGCGTGCCGGTATGACAGCCCCACCTGTTTCGCCGCGCGGTGTAGCGACCCCGTCTCTCGCACCGCCCGCAGCAACTGGAACACCTTGCCGTTCGCACGCGGGTTGTCGTCCGGCCCCACCACCGGAAATACCTCGAACTGGAATGACATTATGTTTATGGTTTCCTATTTACTTCCGCCGTGCCCCGGGAGAACAATTCTGCTCGTTGCGGGGCGGGCATTTCGTGGTCGCTGGCTGCCCCCGACGTTGCCGCCATCATGCAGCATCCGACATAAAGCGTCCACGCCTTCGCGCTAGCCCCCACAATATGCCCCGATTGTCCAAAGCCCTTCGGCTATCTGCTCTCATCTGCCTGACGCTCGCGGTTGCCACTGCCGCATATGCTGGTGATCTCCGCATGGCTACCACCACCAGCACAGAGAATTCCGGTCTGCTGAAGGTCCTGTTGCCCAAATTTGAGGCCGCCACCGGCGTGCATGTGCAGGTGATTGCCGTTGGCACTGGCAAGGCGGTCAAGTTGGGGGAATCGGGGGATGTGGATGTGGTGCTGGTGCACGCCCGCCAACTGGAAGATGCCTTCGTCGCCTCAGGGGGTGGCATCGACCGCCGCGACGTGATGTACAACGACTTCATCCTCGTCGGCCCCGACGCGGACCCCGCTCACGTGCGCGGCCAGAAGAATGTCATTCAGGGGATGGAGACCATCGCTGCGGCGGGCGAAAAAGCCGGCGCCAAGTTCATCTCGCGCGGCGACAACTCCGGCACCGATGTCATGGAAAAGGCCTACTGGAAGACCGCCAACATCGCCCCGAATGGCAAGCCGTGGTACGTGAGCGCAGGGCTCGGAATGGGCGAAGTGCTGAACATGGCCGCGCAGATGAACGCCTACACGCTGTCCGACCGCGCGACCTACGGCGCCTACCGTGCCAAAACGGGTCTCGACATCGTGTTGGCCGGCGACCCGCGCATGTTCAACCCCTACGGCATCATCGCGGTCAACCCGAAGAGATACCCGAGCGTCAACTACACCGATGCAACCAAGCTGATCGAATGGATCACGTCACCCGCCGGTCAGCAGGTCATTGCCGACTTCAAGGTCAACGGAGAGCAGGTGTTCTTCCCGGACTACGGGAAGGCGGTCGCAACCGGAAAATAGCTTCCTGCCTGCCCCGCCGCAGGGCAGGACGACGGCGGTTCAGTTCAGGCCACCGCCGATTCCAACTGCGGATGCTGCGGCAACTCGGCCGCCACTTCGCCGATCATGCGGCGCAGCCACATCACATCGGGCGCCGCGTGGCTGCGCTCGTGCCAGAGCTGATAGAAGCGCATCTTGGGAAATGCCATGGGTGTCGGCAGGATGCGGATCGGCAAATACTGGGCGCAGTGCGCGGCGAACTGGCGGCCGGTGGTGAACACCAGATCGGTGCGCATCAGCACATATGGCACCAGCCCGAAATACGGCAGCGACACCTGGATCTGCCGCTTGAGCCCCTGCTCCGCAAGAGCCTGATCGATCATGCTGCGCTGCATGACGGCATACGGCGCAGGCGCCAGATGGGGCATCTCCACATAGTGCTTGAGCGAGATGCCCTTGCGCGCCAGCGGGTGCTGTGCGCCCAGCATGCAGACGACTTCATCGTCGAACAGCGGTGAAATGTGCAGATGTTCGGGCGGTGAAAGCCAGTTGCCGATCACCAGGTCCATGCCGCCTTGCTCCAGGGCGGCCAGGTAGTCGACCCCGGCGTTGAGCGGATGCACCACCAACTTGGCGTGCGGGGCCTGCTTGCGTAGGCGCTCGACGATGTTGGGCAGGAAAAAGGCATCAAGATAGTCCGGTGCACCCAGGTGGAACGTGCGCGTCGTGTTGCCGGGATCGAAATCCTGCGAAGGTCGGGCGATGCGCTCCATCGCCTCCAGGCTTTGCTGGGCCAGCGACAGCAAGTCATGCCCCCGCTCGGTCGGCACCATGCCGTTCTTGCCGCGCACCAGAATGGCGTCGCCGGTGATCTCGCGCAGGCGCTTGAGCGTGTTGCTGATGGCCGGCTGTGACTGGCCAAGCTTGACCGCCGTACGCGTCACGCTCTGCTCGGTGAGCAGCGTGTACAGAACGCGCAGGAGATAGGTATCGAGGTGATCTTTGCCGTGCATCTGGAGGCGGGTAACGGCTGCGCCGACCCTTCTAAAAAACGTGCTTGAGGACGCTGTCAGTGTATGTCACCTGCACGCCGCGCCGCCAGACCGCTACCGGCGGGTATACC
Source organism: Ralstonia sp. 110700041-2 (assembly GCF_056280165.1). NCBI lineage: Bacteria > Pseudomonadati > Pseudomonadota > Betaproteobacteria > Burkholderiales > Burkholderiaceae > Ralstonia > Ralstonia sp. 110700041-2. Next base: position 92,483 of record NZ_JBSFAI010000002.1, read on the forward strand.
CCGGATTTTGGCTTTCCGATGCGGGTTATCACATGGGCCAAATATTGCATTCCTGGCCCGGTGCTATGGTTCCGTTACACACACAAACAGGCGTAGAACCCCCATGGAGACTCAGCCCATCCGCTTCTTCCACCGCGGCCAGGTCCGCACCGTCACGGACGCCCCGATCACCCGGACGGTGCTTCAATACCTGCGTGAAGACGCGCACTGCACTGGCACCAAGGAAGGGTGCGCCGAGGGCGATTGCGGTGCTTGTACCGTCGTGCTCGGCGAACTGCAGGAAGACGGCAGCGTCGGACTGAAGGCCGTCAACGCATGCATCCAGTTCCTGCCTACGCTTGACGGCAAGGCGCTGTTCACCGTGGAAGACGTGCGCGGCAAGGACGGCACGCTGCACCCGGTGCAAGAGGCCATGGTGGAGTGCCACGGATCCCAGTGCGGCTTCTGCACGCCGGGCTTCGTGATGTCGCTTTACGCCCTGTACGAAAACACCGGCAGCCAGGCGCCAATCCCCTCGCGCCAGACCATCTGCGATTCGCTCACTGGCAACCTGTGCCGCTGCACCGGATACCGCCCCATCATCGACGCGGGCGAACGCATGTTCGAACTGCCCGCGCCGGCAGGCATCGATCGCACGCAACTGGCCGACACGCTGCGCAAGCTGCAGCGCAACGACACCTTCAGCTATGCGCCCGTCGGCACCGAGAATGCGCCGCGCTTCTACGCACCGCGCACCGCATCAGCTTTTGCCGCCATCAAGGCCGCGCATCCGAACATCCGCATCCTGGCCGGCAGCACCGACGTCGGCCTGTGGGTCACCAAGCAGTTCCGCGACCTGGGCGACATCCTGTACATCGGCCAGGTGGCCGACCTGTACGCACTGCAAAAGCGTGACGGCTGGATCGAGATCGGCGCTGCCGTCTCGCTGGAAAAGGCCTACGAATTCCTGGCCGCGGACTACCCGGAGCTGACCGAGCTGTGGAAGCGCTTTGCCTCGCTGCCGATCCGCAATGCCGGGACACTGGGCGGCAACGTCGCAAACGGCTCGCCGATCGGTGACTCGGCACCCGCGCTCATTGCCATCGGCACGCGCGTCGTCCTGCAGCGTGGCGAAGTCCGCCGCGAGTTGCCGCTCGAAGACCTCTACCTCGCCTACCAGAAGAACGCGATGGAAGAAGGCGAGTTCGTTGCGGGCCTGCGCATCCCCGCACGTGAGGGCCGCGATGCTCTGCGCTTCCGTACGTACAAGCTCTCGAAGCGCTTCGACGAAGACATTTCCGCCGTGTGCGCGGCGTTGGCCATCGAGCTGGACGGTGACATGGTGCGCAGCGCACGCATCGCTTACGGCGGCATGGCGGCAACGTCCAAGCGCGCGACGGAGACGGAAAACGCCATCGTTGGCCAGCCGTGGAACGAAGCGACGGTGCGTGCTGCCATGGCAGCCATGTCGCGTGACTACACCCCGCTGACCGACATGCGCGCCACCGACAACTACCGCCGCGTATCGGCTGCCAACACGGTGTACCGCTTCTGGCTGGAAACCCGCACCGATGCGCCGCTCGCGCCCCAACAGATCAATGTGCGCGCAGTCGAATTGAATACCCTCACGGCAGCCTAAGAACATGAACAAGCAAACCGAAGCCTTCCTGCTGGCGGAAGCCGATATTGCTGCGGCCATGCCTGATCAGCGCGGTGCTGTGGTGGGCATTTCGCGCCCGCACGAATCTGCGCACCTGCATGTTGCTGGCACCGCCACCTACACCGACGACATCCCCGAGCTGGCCGGCACGCTGCACGCGGCGCTCGGCATGAGCACGCAGGCGCATGCGCGCATCGTCAACATGGATCTGGAACGCGTGAAGGCTGCGCCGGGCGTCGTGGCGGTATTCACGTCAGCCGACATTCCGGGCACGAACGATTGCGGCCCGATCATCCATGACGATCCCATCCTGGCGACCGACACGGTGCACTTTATCGGCCAGCCGATGTTCATCGTGGTGGCCACGTCGCACGATGCGGCGCGCCGTGCAGCGCGTCTGGGCAATATCGAATACGAAGTGCTGCCCCCGCTGCTGACGCCTGAAGAGGCACGCGCTGCCGGCAAGTCCGTGCTGCCGCCGATGCACCTCAAGCGCGGCGAACCCGCCGAGCGCATCGCTGCCGCGCCGCACTCCGAAGCCGGCAAGATGTCATTGGGCGGCCAGGAGCAGTTCTACCTCGAAAGCCAGATCTCGTACGCGGTGCCGAAGGAAGACAACGGCATGCACGTTTGGTGCTCGACGCAGCATCCGACCGAGATGCAGCACATGGTGTCGCACATGCTGGGCTGGCACGCCAACCAGGTGCTGGTTGAATGCCGTCGCATGGGCGGCGGTTTCGGCGGGAAGGAGTCGCAATCGGGCCTGTTCGCCTGCTGCGCTTCGCTGGCGGCATGGAAACTCGCCTGCCCCGTCAAGCTGCGTCCGGACCGCGACGACGACATGATGATCACCGGCAAGCGGCATGACTTCCGCTTTGCCTACGAAGCCGGCTACGACGACGATGGGCGCATCCAGGGCGTCAAGGTCGACATGACCTCGCGCGCCGGTTTCTCGGCCGACCTGTCGGGCCCGGTGATGACGCGCGCCATCTGCCATTTCGACAACGCCTACTGGCTGCCTGAGGTGGAAATCGACGGCTTCTGCGCGCGCACCAACACGCAGTCGAACACCGCGTTCCGAGGCTTTGGCGGCCCGCAGGGCGCGTTTGCCATCGAGTACATCATGGACAACATCGCGCGCTCGGTCGGCAAGGATGCGCTCGACGTACGCCGCGCCAATCTGTACGGCAAGGACAAGAACAACGTCACGCCATACGGCCAGACGGTGGAGGACAACGTCATCCATGAACTGCTGGACGAGCTGGAAGCGACGTCCGACTACCGCGCCCGCCGAGAAGCGATTCGCGCGTTCAATGCGACCAGCCCGGTGCTCAAGCGTGGCCTTGCGCTGACGCCGGTGAAGTTCGGCATCTCGTTCAACGTGAAGCACTTCAACCAGGCCGGCGCCCTTGTGCACGTCTACAACGACGGCTCGATCCTCGTGAACCACGGCGGCACCGAAATGGGCCAGGGCCTGAACACGAAGGTCGCGCAGGTCGTAGCACACGAACTGGGCGTGTCGTTCACGCGCATCCGCGTCACGGCGACCGACACCAGCAAGGTGGCAAACACCTCCGCCACGGCGGCATCCACAGGCAGCGACCTGAACGGCAAGGCTGCACAAGACGCCGCACGCCAGATCCGCCAGCGCCTGATCGCGTTTGCGGCCGAGCATTACGAAGCGCCCATCGAGACGGTGGCGATCGTGGGCGACCATCTGGAAATCGGTACGCGCCGCGTGCCCTTCGACGAGCTGATCGGCAAGGCCTACGTTGCCCGCGTGCAGTTGTGGTCCGACGGCTTCTACGCCACGCCCAAGCTGCACTGGGATCAATCCAAGCTGAAGGGCCGCCCGTTCTACTACTACGCCTATGGCGCAGCCGTGTCGGAAGTGGTGGTCGATACGCTGACCGGCGAATGGCGCCTGCTGCGCGCCGACGTGCTGCACGACGCCGGCCGCTCGATCAACCCAGCGATCGACATCGGCCAGGTGGAAGGCGCGTTCATCCAGGGCATGGGCTGGCTCACGACCGAAGAGCTGTGGTGGAACAAGAACGGCAAGCTGATGACGCACGCGCCGTCCACCTACAAGATCCCGACGGTCAACGACTGCCCGCCGGACTTCCGCGTGAATCTGTTCAACAACGCCAACGTGGAAGACAGCATCCACCGTTCCAAGGCGCTGGGTGAGCCGCCGCTGCTGCTGCCGTTCTCGGTCTTCTTCGCCATTCGCGATGGGGTCGCCGCGGTTGGCGATGGCCGCACGAACCCGCCGCTGAATGCGCCGGCCACCAGCGAAGAAATCCTCAAGGCTGTGGATGCCATCCGCAGCGTCCCGCTGTCCGCCTGAGTTCGGAGAACAGACCATGGACCACACGCAACTGCGCCCATTCCGCTTCGCCGACGTGCTCGCCACCGTGCAAGCGGCGCAGCCGTGCGTGCTGGTCACGGTAACGGACGTGCAGGGCTCTGCTCCACGCGAACCAGGCACGCTGATGCTGGTATGCACCGACGGCTTCTTCGGCACCATCGGCGGCGGCCATCTCGAATGGCGCGCGATGGAAATCGCCCAGACGATGATGGACGCGCCCGAGGCCACCGGCGAAGCGCGCCGCCAGTTCGTGCGCATTCCGCTCGGCCCTGCGCTCGGCCAATGCTGCGGCGGCGTGGTGCGGCTGTCGCTTGAACGACTCGACACGCGTGATGTGAAGTGGATCGCGCTGGCCGACGACGCCATGCGCCAACGCCGCAGCCTGCGCCGTATCGTCTCCGCCGATCCGGCGGTCGCGGTTGAAGCGAGCGTGGGCGACGCAGCCGCAGCCGGCGTGCAACTCGACGCCAGCGGCTTCACCCAAACCGTGCTGCCGCCCGACATGTCGATCGTACTGTGCGGCGCGGGCCACGTCGGCCACGCCATCGTGCGCGCACTGGCGCATCTGCCCTGTCGCGTCACGTGGGTTGACGAGCGGGATGCGATGTTCCCGTTTCCCACGGAAGTGCCGCCGAACGTCGTCATCGAATCCACCGATACGCCGGAAGCCGTGATCGACCACGCGCCCGCGGGCAGCTACTTCCTGGTCATGACGCACAACCATGCGTTGGATCTCGCGCTGTGCGAACGCATCATGCGCCGCACGGACTTTGCCTACTTCGGCCTGATCGGTTCCAAGACGAAGCGCGCGCGTTTCGAGCACCGCATGGTCGAGCACGGCGTGAACCCGGCCCGCCTGCCGGAAATGGTGTGCCCGATTGGCGTGGCGGGCATCGTGGACAAGGCGCCGGATATCATTGCGGTATCCGTCGTCGCGCAACTGCTGCAGGTGCGAGAGCTGCAACAGCATGCGCTCACCAGCGCGAGCAGCGGCGCGGCGGTCCCTTACCGAGTCCCCACGCCTGTCTGATCATGCCGATTTCCTCCGCGCTTGCAGAACGCATCGCCACCAGCCCCAAAGCTGAACTGCACATCCACATCGAAGGCTCGCTCGAACCTGAACTGATGTTCGCGCTGGCCGAGCGCAACGGCGTGAAGCTGCCGTATGCGTCCGTGGAAGAAGTGCGAGCAGCCTACGCCTTTGACGATCTGCAATCGTTCCTCGACCTGTACTACGCCGGCGCCAGCGTGCTGCTCACCGAGCAGGATTTCTACGACATGACCGCCGCATACGTGGCACGTGCGCTGGCCGACAACGTCCACCACGCCGAAATCTTCTTCGACCCGCAGACGCACACCGCGCGCAACGTGCCCATGCATGTAGTCATTCACGGCATCGTCCGCGCCCTGGACGACGCCGAGCGCGAGCACGGTTTCTCCAGCGCGCTGATTCTCTGCTTCCTGCGGCATCTGAGTGAAGAAGACGCTTTCGACACGCTCGAAGCGGCCCTGCCCTATATCCAGGATCCAGCCAACCGCATCATCGGCGTGGGGTTGGATTCGTCAGAGCGCGGCAACCCGCCGGAGAAGTTCGCACGCGTATTCGCACGCTGCAAGGAACTCGGCCTGCGCCTGGTCGCCCACGCTGGTGAAGAAGGCCCGGCGCAATACGTGATCGACGCCCTCGACATCCTGAAGGTGGAGCGCATCGATCACGGCGTACGCGCCATCGACGATGCCGCGCTCGTCAAGCGCCTCGCGGCCGAACGCATCGCGCTGACGGTCTGCCCGCTGTCGAACGAAAAACTGAAGGTCTACACCGACCTGCGCGACCACTCGCTCAAGCAACTGCTGGACGCCGGCTGCGCTGTGACGCTGCATTCCGACGATCCGGCCTACTTTGGCGGCTACATGAACACCAACTGGCTCGCCACCTTCAATGCCCTCGACCTGTCTGCGGCCGATGCCCACGCGCTCGCACGCAACAGCTTCGAGGCGTCCTTCCTGCCCGAACAGGACAAAGCCCTGTGGCTTGCCAAGGTCGACGACCACTGGAAAGCCGCACACTAAAAATCCACGAGACGACATGACCACGATGCCTCCGACTTCCAACACCGTTCACGCTTACCGCGGCCGTGTGCTGCATTTCCTGCACGACCCGCAGTATCGCGAGCGCGATGCCTATGAGTACTGGGAAGACGGCCTGCTCGTGGTCTTGGGCGGCAAGGTGATCAAGGCCGGCGACTATGCCGCGCTGCGTGAAGACCTGCCGGCCGGCGCGCAATTGCACGACTACAGCGGCAAGCTGATCGTCCCCGGCTTCATCGACACGCATATCCACTTCCCCCAGACGGACATGATCGCGTCGCCGTCGCCGGGCCTGCTGCACTGGCTGGAAACATACACCTTCCCGGAAGAGCGCCGCTTTGAAAGCGAGCAGTACGCTGCCGGCGTCGCCTCGTTCTTCCTCGACGAACTGCTGCGCAACGGCACGACCAGCGCGATGGTGTGGAGCACCGTGCATCGCGGGTCTGCCGAGACGCTGTTCACGCAAGCCCAGCAACGCGGCATGCGCATGATCACGGGCAAGGTGATGATGGACCGCAACTGCCCGGAATACCTGCGCGACACGGCGGAATCCGGCGCGCGCGACACGGCTGACCTGATCTCGCGCTGGCACGGCAAGGACCGCCTGGCTTACGCCATCACGCCGCGATTCGCGCCCACGTCGAGCGAAGCCCAGCTGCAGGCCTGCGCCGAACTCGCCAAGCAATACAAGGACGTCTTCATCCAGACGCACGTCGCCGAGAACCCCGACGAAGTGAAATGGGTGGCTGACCTGTTCCCAGACGCGCGCAGCTATCTGGACGTCTACGACCGCTACGGCCTGCTGCGCAAAGGCGCCTTTTACGGCCACGCCATCTGGCTGGACGACGGTGACCGCCAGCGCATAGCCGAATCCGGCGCAGCCGTCGCGCACTGCCCCACCTCCAACCTGTTCCTGGGCAGCGGCCTGTACAACTTCCACAAGAACGACGCACACCGCCTGGCACTCACGCTGGCGACCGACGTGGGCGGCGGCAGCTCGTTCTCGATGCTCCGCACGATGGGCACGGCGCATAAGGTCGCGCGCATGGGCGGTTATCACCTGACTGCGCTGCGGATGTTCTACCTGGCCACGCGCGGCGCCGCTGAGGCTCTGGGCTGGGAAGACCGCATCGGCAGCTTCGTGCCGGGCGCGGAAGCCGACTTCATCGTGCTGGACCCGGCAGCCACGCCGCTGCTGGCCCGCCGCAATGCGCGCTCGGAAACGCTGGAGGAACTGCTGTTCTCATTGGCGCTGCTGGGCGAGGATCGCGCCGTGGCTGCCACATACATCCAGGGCGAGCCCGCCAAATTCGCGGTTGGCGCCAACGCCTGATCCATTTATAATCCTCGCTTCTATTGGGGAGTAGCCGCCTGGGGTCGATACCCCGGGGGCCACGTCAACAGACTTGACCGCCGTCGCAACGACAGGTGGTTATGGCGTGGTCAGCCGCACTCAGGGTGCCACCCCGGCACCCGGTGACGCGCCTGGCGAGACCGATGACAACCCACTGCGGACAGGGCCGGCAGTGGCGCGTCATTGGTTCGCATACGGCCCGGACACCACAACAACATGGAAGCCTTTCTCGTCTCCACCGGCATCGTCGCGCTCGCTGAAATCGGCGACAAGACGCAATTGCTGTCGATCCTGCTGGCCGCGCGTTTTCGCAAGCCGGTGCCGATCATTCTCGGCATCTTCATCTCCACCCTCGTCAACCACGCACTGGCCGGCGCTGTCGGTGGCTGGATCACGCATGTGCTCGGCGAAAACGTGCTGCGCTGGATCCTAGGCGTGGGCTTTATCGCCATGGCCGGGTGGATGCTGATTCCGGACAAGCTCGACGACGACGAAGCGCCCTCCACCGCGCAGCGCGGCCTGGGCATCCTGGGGACCACCATCGTTGCGTTCTTCTTTGCCGAGATGGGCGACAAGACGCAGATTGCGACCGTTGCACTGGCGGCGCGCTTTCACGACGTGTTCTCTGTCGTCGCGGGCACGACCGTCGGCATGCTGCTCGCCAACGTGCCAGCAGTACTGATGGGCAACAAGTTCGCTGCGCGCATGCCGATCACGCTGGTGCATCGGATTGCGGCGCTGATCTTCCTGGTGCTGGGCGTACTGGCGTTGCTGGGCGTCGGGAAATAAGTCGTCCACTCCGAGGCTCTGGGGGCTGCCCTGCCGGCGCCCCTTGCGGCCGGTGAGGCAGCGGCGAATCAAGCCCAGCCACGGACACATCGCCGCAGACGCTTCAGGCGAAAAAAAACGGGGCCGCAGCCCCGTTCAACCCTCACCGGTCATGCCACCCGCTAGGGAACGAATGGCATGCTCCGATAAACCGTTCTGTTGTTGCTCAGCGTGCGCCTCAGTTCGTCTTGGCGCCGCCTTCGAACCACTTGGCGATGATCGTGCGCTCGTCGTCGGTGATTTGCGTCACGTTGCCCAACGGCATCAGCTTCTGCTGGACGACCTGCTGGTAGACGAGCTGTGCATGCTTGCCCAGTTCTTCCGGCGTATCGAGCAACACGCCCTTAGCCGGTGAAGGCATCAGGGTAGGATGCGCCGAGTGACATTGGTAGCACCGTGCGGTAACGACTGCCTGTACTTTGGCGAAGTCCGAACCGCCACCGGCGGCCGCTGGAGCCGCAGCACCGCCTTCTGCCGCTGTTGCGGGCGCCGTTGCTGCCGCGGTTTCCGCTGCCGGAGCTACCGAACGCGACACCGGAGCGAGCCACACGGCCACACCCAGCAGCACAGCCACGCCAGCTGCCGGATAGCCCCAGTTCACGACGCCCTTGTGCTTCAGGATGAAGAACTGACGGATCAGCACGCCGGCCAGCATGATCAGCACGAGCACAACCCAGTTGTAGTTGGCGGCGTACGTCATGCTGTAGTGGTTCGACAGCATCGCGAACAGCACCGGCAGCGTGAAATACGTGTTGTGCACGCTGCGCTGCTTGCCGCGCTTGCCGTGGATTGGGTCCGGCTTTTCGCCAGCCTTGAGCGAGGCGACCACCTTGCGTTGCCCCGGGATGATCCAGAAGAACACGTTGGCGCTCATGATCGTTGCGATCATCGCGCCGATCAGCAGGAATGCTGCGCGGCCCGAGAACAGGTGGCACGCTGCAAACGCCGCGATCACCACGTAGATCGCCACGAGAATGCCGACCACGCGGTCGTTCTTGCCGAACACGCGACAGATCGTGTCGTATACGAGCCAGCCGACCACCAGGAAGCCCAGCGCCAGCAGCACCGCCGTCGTCGCGGTCATGTCGAACACGCTGCGATCGATCATGTAGACGTTGGCGTTGAACAGGTACACCACCGTCAGCAGGGCGAAGCCCGACATCCAGGTCGAATACGACTCCCAGTAGAACCAGTGCAGATGATCGGGCAGCTGCTTCGGCGCCAGCAGGTACTTCTGCGGGTTGTAGAACCCGCCGCCGTGCACGGCCCACAGCTCGCCGTCGACGCCCTTGTCCTTCAGGTCCGGCGCGGTCGGCTTGGTCAGGCTGTTATCGAGCCAGACGAAGTAGAACGACGACCCGATCCACGCGATCGCGACGATCACGTGCAACCAACGCAAGAGCAAGTTGGCCCAGTCGAGGATATAGCCTTCCATGATGACTCCCTCCCCTGTTAGCTACCGCGATAGGTCGAATACGACCACGGCGACACCAGCAGCGGCACGTGGTAGTGCGCACTGGTGTCGGCCACGCCGAAGCGCAGGGTCACCACGTCCAGGAACGCGGGCTCGGGGAGTTTGACGCCGGCGGCGCGGTAGTACTCGCCCACGCCGAAGTCCAGCTCGTACACGCCGGTTTGCAGCGCGTCGCCTTCCAGCAGCGGCGCATCGCAACGGCCATCGTGATTGGTGCGGACCGATTTGATCGGTTGCCGCTGATTGTCGACAATTTTGAACAGTGCGATCGCCAGGTTTTGACCCGGCGTGCCTGCAGCGGTGTCGAGCACATGGGTGGTCAAGCGTCCCATTTGTCTTCCTCTGTAGTTTGAATTTTCAGAAGCGCCGCTGCCTCCACTTGCACCTCGCGCCAAACCCTTGTGTGACAAGGACCGGCGTCGGGGCCCGCTCGGTACGTGCCGTGCACGCATCCCGGCGCGCGTCCAGCCGGTTTACGCCTGCCATCCATGTGGGGAGGGGCATGCCAAACCGGCAAAGCCGTCGCTGGTTCTGGGTCCGACGCCTTGCTCCTGCCGTGTCGCTGGACTCGGCTTGAAACAGGGATTTCCCTAGTTTGTCGGATTCCCGAACACATTTTGTTGACAATATTGACGTCCGCCACGAATAATTGTCAACAGATTTTCGCAGTTGCTTATGCTGCGGCGCGTTACTCAAAGGCGGATCTGCCATGTCCAAGAATCTCAAGCTGGTCTCCACGGAAGCGACGTTGAAGTCGGGCGTCAAGGCATCGGGGGCAACACGCATGTCGGTCGAAGAACGGATGTATCACGAGATCTACGACGCGATCATGGAGCACCGCCTGCCCCCGCGCACCAAGCTGACGGAGCATGCGCTGTGCGAAATCTATGCCACCGCGCGTCATACGGTGCGCAAGGTCTTCTCCCAACTGGCCGCTGACGGCCTGGTTGACCTCGAGCCGAATCGCGGCGCGTTCATCGCGGCGCCCTCCATCGACGAAGCCCACGCCATGTTCGAGCTGCGCCAGATCCTGGAGCGCGCGGTGCTCGACAAGGTGGGCCACAGCAGCAACCCCAAGGCGGCCATCGCGCCCCTGATGGAACTCGTCAAGCAGGAACGCCAGGCCTTCGTCACGCACGATCGTCCTCGCTGGATTCGCCTGTCTGCAGAATTTCACGTGGCGCTGGCCGAGCAAGCCGGCAACCCGCTGGTGGTCGAGATGATGCGCCGGCTGGTGTCGCGCACCACCCTGATGATCGCCAGCGTCGAGGCCCCGGGCAACAACGCCTGCTCGTTCGACGAACACCTCGACATCCTCAATGCACTGGAGCGCGGCGACGCCGGCGCTGCCCAGGCCCACATGGCCCAGCACTTGCAATGCTGCGCCGATCGCGTGCGCCCCGAAGCGCCCGCGGATTTCGATCTGCGTTCGGTACTGGGCCCGCGCGGCGGGAAGGACAAAGTCTAGGACCGGTTCAGCTGTATCGGGCGAGCTGGCACGACAGAGGCCGGCCGCCCAAGAACCTGTCCACGATCCGTAGCGACCCGCCGAAGGTTGGCCCGAGAGACACCGCCCGACATCAGGACGGGACGTGTCACAAGGCCACGACCGGGGCGCGCAGCAGGAACGTGGGCAGGCTCCAAGCCGGACGCCGTCCGGCTTACCACCCAAAGGAGATCTTTATGGCAAGCAGCACCATCGCCGCCCCCACGGCGGATCTGACCAATGAGCGCGTGGCGTACGGACGCCTGCTCGCATTGGGTCTGCAACATGTATTGGTGATGTATGCAGGCACCGTGGCAGTGCCTCTGATTGTGGGCGGTGCACTGCATCTGCCCAAGGAACAGCTCGCTTTCCTAATCAACGCGGACTTGTTTGCCGCTGGCCTTGCCACCCTCATCCAGGCCTTTGGCATTTGGAAGTTCGGCATTCGCATGCCAGTCATGATGGGCGTGACCTTCGCATCGGTGGGCCCGATGATCGCCATCGGCACGGACCCGAGCATCGGCCTGCTCGGCATCTACGGCGCGGTGATCGCGGCGGGGTTGTTCGGCATCATCGTCGCGCCGCTCATGGGGCGTGTGCTTGGACTCTTCCCGCCGGTCGTGACGGGCACCGTCATCACGCTGATCGGCATGTCGCTGATGGGCGTGGGCATCAACTGGGCTGCCGGCGGCCAGCCGACCATGAAAACCATGGTGGACGGCGTGCTCAAGACCGTGCCGAATCCGGCCTACGGCGACCTGAGCGGCCTGGGCATCGCGCTGGCAGTGCTCGTGATCATCCTGTTGCTGACGAAGTACGGCCGCGGCCTGATCGGCAACATCGCGGTGCTGCTGGGCATCGTGATTGGCACGTTCATCGCCATGGCATTCGGCAAGGTCAGCTTTGCCGGCATTACCGAAGCCGACTGGGTGGCCGTGATCACGCCGCTGCACTTCGGCATGCCGACCTTCCACTTCGGCGCCATCGCTTCGATGTGCATCGTGATGCTGATCACGCTGGTGGAATCGACCGGCATGTTCCTGGCGCTGGCAGAAATCACCGGCAAGAAGCTCTCCACCGATGACCTCACGCGCGGCCTGCGCGCCGACGGTCTGGGCACTGTGATCGGCGGTGTGTTCAACACGTTCCCGTACACGTCGTTCTCGCAGAACGTTGGGCTGGTGACGGTCACGGGTGTGCGGTCGCGCTTCGTGGCAGCCATGGGCGGCGTGATCCTCATCGCGCTGGGCCTGTTCCCGAAGATGGCCCACATCGTGGCGTCGGTTCCTTCGTTCGTGCTGGGTGGTGCGGGCATTGTGATGTTCGGCATGGTGGCCGCTACCGGCGTACGCATTCTCGGCTCGATCGATTTCAACAGGTACCGCCACAACCTGTTCATCGTGGCGATTTCGATCGGCTTCGGCATGATCCCGACGCTGGCACCGACCTTCTTCCAGTACCTGCCGCATTGGCTGGAGCCCGTTACGCACAGCGGCATCGTGCTGGGCACGCTCGTCGCGGTCATCCTGAACCTGTACTACAACGGCATGCAGTCGACCGAGCACGCCATGCGCGACGCTGCCGCCAACACCCACGGCACGGAGTAATTGCATGAACGCCACTGTCGCGCACAACGACCCGCTTCTGATCGCCCGTCATGCGGACGTGCTGGTCACCATGGATGCGCAACGCCGCGAGATCGCCGACGGCGCCCTGGTTGCGCGCGGTGGCGTAGTCGAATGGGTTGGCGCCTCGGCCGATCTGCCGTCGCAGTACCGCGAGGCCATCGGGCAACCCAACGTACGTGTGATGGAACTGCGCGACCACGTGGTCACGCCGGGCTTCGTCAACACGCACCATCACATGTATCAGAGCCTGACGCGTGCCCTGCCCGCCGCGCAGGACGCCGAACTGTTCGGCTGGCTGACCAACCTGTATCCGGTGTGGGCCGGCCTCACGCCCGAGATGGTGCGCGTGTCTACGCTCACGGCGATGGCGGAACTCCTGCTCTCGGGTTGCACGACCTCCAGTGATCATCTGTACCTCTATCCGAACGGCAGCCGGCTCGACGACTCCATCGAAGCCGCACAGCAGATCGGCATGCGTTTTCACGCGGCGCGCGGCAGCATGAGCGTCGGCCGCAGCCAGGGCGGTTTGCCGCCGGACCGCGTGGTCGAAGGCGAAGAAGCCATCCTGAAGGAAACGCAGCGCCTGATCGAAACGTGGCACAACGCCGATCGCCATTCGATGCTGCGCGTGGTGGTGGCGCCGTGCTCGCCCTTCTCCGTCTCGCGTGACCTGATGCGCGAGTCGGCCAAGCTCGCGCGCAGCTACGGTGTGTCGATGCACACCCACCTGGCCGAGAACGACAACGACATCGCTTACTCGCGCGAGAAGTTCGGCATGACGCCGGCCGAGTACGCAGAAGACCTCGGCTGGGTCGGCCGCGATGTCTGGCATGCGCACTGCGTGAAGCTCGACGCGCACGGCATCGACGTGTTTGCACGCACCGGCACTGGCGTCGCGCATTGCCCGTGCTCGAACATGCGCCTGGCTTCCGGCATCGCCCCGATCCGCACCATGCGCGATGCCGGCGTGCCGGTCGGCCTTGGCGTGGATGGCAGCGCGTCGAACGATGGGGCGCACATGCTCGGCGAAACGCGGCAGGCCATGCTGCTCGCACGCGTCGGCTTTGGTCCCGCGGCGATGAGCGCGCGCGAGGCGCTGGAGATCGCCACGCTCGGCGGCGCGCGCGTGCTCAACCGCGACGACATCGGCGCGCTTGCACCCGGCATGTCGGCCGACTTTGTCAGCTTCGATCGTCACCAGGTCGGTTTTGCCGGCGCCGACCACGACCCAGTCGCGGCGCTGGTGTTCTGCGCCCCGTCCAACGTGGCGCACAGCGTGATCAACGGGCGCGTGGTCGTCGAAGACGGCCGCCTGACCACGCTGGAACTCGACGCCCATCTCACGGTTCACCGGAAGCTCGCGTTGGAACTCGCGCAGGCTGCCCGGGCAGTCCCGGCCTGACGCGATGGCGCCTTGCCTCGTTCATGACGCCGCTGTGATGTCGTGAATTTGGAAAGCCGCATTCCACTGTCTGACCGGTGTTGTATGAAGTCTCCTCGACATGAAAAAACCATGACAAACAATAACTATCCGCGCGATCTCATCGGTTACGGCAAGAACCCGCCCAACGCCAATTGGCCGGGCGGCGCGCGCGTAGCGCTGCAGTTCGTCCTCAACTACGAGGAAGGCGGTGAAAACAGCGTCTTGCACGGCGACGCCGGCTCCGAGCAGTTCCTCTCGGAAATCATCGGCGCCGCGGCCTACCCGGCCCGCCACATGAGCATGGAGGGGATCTACGAATACGGATCGCGCGCGGGCGTGTGGCGCATCCTGCGCGAGTTTGAAAAGCGCGGCCTGCCGTTGACGATCTTCGGTGTGTCGATGGCCCTGCAGCGCCATCCGGACGTGACGCAAGCCTTCGTTGACCTGGGCCACGAAATCGCCTGCCACGGCTGGCGCTGGATCCATTACCAGAACATCGACGAAGCCACGGAGCGCGAGCACATGCGCATCGGCGTCGAGATCATCCGCGAGTTGACTGGCAATGCGCCGCTTGGCTGGTACACCGGCCGTGACAGCCCCAACACGCGGCGCCTGGTCGTCGAGCACGGCGGCTTTGCGTATGACGCCGACTACTACGGCGACGACCTCCCCTTCTGGACCGAAGTCGAAACCTCGTCCGGCGAGCACAAGCCGCACCTGGTGGTGCCGTACACGCTCGACACCAACGACATGCGCTTTGCCAGCCCGCAAGGCTTCAACACGGCCGACCACTTCTACCAGTACCTGAAGGACGCCTTCGACGTGCTGTACGAAGAAGGCGATCCCAACGGCCTCGCGCAGCCGAAGATGCTGTCGATCGGCATGCACTGCCGCCTGCTGGGGCGCCCGGCGCGCTTCCGTGCGCTGCAGCGCTTCCTCGACTACGTGCAGTCGCACGACAAGGTCTGGATCTGCCGCCGTATCGACATCGCGCAGCACTGGATCCAGAACCATCCGTATGCCAAGCAACCCGTTTTGAGCACCACAGCATGAGCCAGACCACCTACACCCTCTCGCAACTCAACGGCATGGACGCGTCGCAGTTCGTGCAAGTCCTCGGCGGCGTCTACGAGCACTCCCCGTGGGTTGCCGAACAGGCCGCCACGCAGCGCCCGTTCGCCTCGGCCGAGGCGCTCGCGGCTGCCATGCGCAATGCCGTGGACACCGCCGGCATTGAACCGCAGCTCAAGCTCGTGCGCGCTCACCCCGAGCTGGCGGGCAAGGCGGCCGTGCGCGGTGAACTGACCGCCGAGTCGACGCGCGAGCAAAGTGGTGCGGGCCTGAACCAGTGCTCGCCTGAAGAGTTTGCACGCCTGCAGGCCCTCAACGCGCAGTACAACGAGAAGTTCGGCTTTCCGTTCATCCTGGCGGTGCGCGGCTATGACCGCCACGGGATCATCGACAACTTCAGCAAGCGCGTGGAAAACGACCGCGATACCGAGCTGCGTGCGTCGCTCGAACAGATTCATCGCATTGCAGGTTTCCGCTTGGCCGATTTGATTTCAGCAAACTGATTTTTCAGGTTCATCAGCAAAAAACAACGCTGTGGGCGCGGTGTCATGGGGCATGGGACACCGTCCGGCATGGAGCCTGACCAGCCGGCCTGTGACTGCATCAAAGAATGCGGCGCAACCTGCAGTGACTTTCAACAACAAAGGAGGTAGCAATGCAGTCGAAATTCAAGCGTGGCATGGCCGCGCTGGCAGTGGCATCGGCACTGGGGGCAGCAAGTGCCGGTGCGCAGGCGCAGTCGTCCGTCACGCTGTACGGCCAGGTGGATGCCTGGGCGGGCGCCACCAAGAGCCTGGGCGCATCGGATCGCGCCTGGGGCGTCAACTCGGGCGGTATGTCGACCTCGTACTGGGGCATGAAGGGCAGCGAAGATCTGGGCAATGGCTTGAAGGCGATCTTCACGCTGGAAGCGTTCTTCCGCCCGGACACCGGCAAGTACGGGCGCTTTGACGGCGATACGTTCTTCGCCCGGAACTCGTTCGTCGGCCTGCAATCGAGCACGTGGGGTTCGATCAAGCTCGGCCGCCTGACGCCGCCGTATTTCGTATCGACGATCCTGTTCAACCCGTTCATCGATTCGTACACGTTCTCGCCGATGGTGTTCCACACGTACCTCGGCAACGGCCTGCGCGGCCCCGGCGGTATCTCGGGTCTGGTGGGCGATTCGGGCTGGAACAACGCGATCATGTATTCGACGCCGGACTTCAACGGTCTGACCGCCAACTTCATCTACGGCGCGGGCGAGCAAGCCGGCCACAACGGCCAGAACAAGTGGGGCGGCAACTTCCTGTACTTCCATGGCAACTTCGCAGCCACGGCGGCTTTCCAGCAGGTGCGCTTCGACTCCGCCCCGGGTGACCTGAACGCACTGGTGGCAGGCTTCTCGCGTCAGACGGCTGCGCAGCTCGGTGCCACGTACGACTTTGGCGTGGTCAAGCTGTACGGCCAATACCAGTACATCAAGAACGCCATCAACTCCGGCGATGCGAAGAGCAACGGCGGCCAGCTGGGCGTATCGGTGCCGGTCGGCCCGGGCAGCATCCTCGCGTCGTACGCATACACCAAAACTTCGGGCGCGGCCGACGTAAAGCGCAACACGTGGGCGGTGGGCTACGACTACTCGCTGTCCAAGCGCACTGACGTGTACGCCGCGTACATGCGCGACAAGGTGACGAGCCTCAGCTCGGCAGACACCTTCGGCGTGGGCATCCGCGCGAAGTTCTAAGCAGTCGGCAGCAAAGAAAAACGGCGCCTGGACTTTCCCCAGGCGCCGTTTTCTTTTGGGCCGCCAACCGTCAGCGGCCCAACAGTTGGATCAACCAATCAACGCGTAGCCGACACGTCTGCCACCGCCAGCGCCGTCATGTTGACGATGCGGCGCGACGTGGCCGACGGGTTCAGGATGTGCACCGGCTTGGCCGCGCCCAGCAGGATCGGGCCCACCGTCACGCCCTGCCCGCCCGTGATCTTGAGCAGGTTGAACGCGATGTTGGCGGCGTCGAGCGACGGCATCACCAGCAGGTTTGCGCTACCCGAGAACGCGCTCTTCGGCAGGAAATGATGGCGGATGTCTTCCGACAGTGCCGCGTCACCCTGGATCTCGCCTTCCACCTGCAGGTCAGGCGCTTCCACCTTCAGCAGATCATACGCAGCGCGCATGCGGCGGGCCGATGCGTTTTTCGACGAGCCGAACATCGAGTGCGACAGCATCGCCACCTTCGGCTCCTGGCCGAAACGGCGCACTTCTTCTGCCGCCAGCTTGGTGATGTCGGCCAGCTCTTCTGCGCTCGGCAGCTCGTTGACGAACGTATCGGTGATGAACAGCGTGTGCTTCTCCAGCATCAGGCCGTTCATGGCGGCGAACACCTTGGCATTCGGGGCCAGGCCGATCACGTCACGCACGTGTTCGAGGTGGGCATCAAAGCGGCCGACCGTGCCGCACAGCAGCGCATCGGCGTCACCCAGGCGCACCAGCAGCGCA
Organism: Ralstonia sp. 110700041-2; assembly: GCF_056280165.1. Lineage (NCBI taxonomy): Bacteria > Pseudomonadati > Pseudomonadota > Betaproteobacteria > Burkholderiales > Burkholderiaceae > Ralstonia > Ralstonia sp. 110700041-2. The sequence continues at coordinate 110,327 of NZ_JBSFAI010000002.1, forward strand.
CCGATCAACGTGTTTGAACGGCGCAGCGCCGACTTCGCCATGTCCGGCGTCACGCCGTTGCGGCCCATCAGCTCGTGGTAAGCGGTGTGGTACTGGTGATAGCGGCGGTCGTCTTCCGGGTCCACCAGCTCGAAATGCACCCCCGGCTTCAGGCGCAGGCCGGCCTTCTGGATGCGCATTTCGATCACGTGCGGACGGCCGATCAGGATCGGCTTGGCCAGGCCTTCGTCTACCACCGTCTGCACGGCACGCAGCACGCGCTCTTCTTCACCTTCGGCGTACACGACGCGCTTCGGGTTGGCCTTGGCGGCCGAGAACACCGGGCGCATGGTCAGGCCCGTGTGGTACACGAAATCGCTCAACTGGGCGCGATAGGCATCCAGATCCTTGATCGGACGCGTGGCCACGCCGGACTCTTCCGCGGCCTTGGCGACGGCCGGTGCGATCTTCTCGATCAGACGCGAATCGAACGGCTTCGGGATGATGTAATCCGGGCCAAAGGTCAGATCCTGGCCGGCGTAAGCCTGCGCCACGGCGTCGTTCGTTTCGGCTTCTGCCAGCTCGGCAATGGCCTTCACGCATGCCAGCTTCATCTCTTCCGTGATCTTGGTGGCGCCGCAATCGAGCGCGCCACGGAAGATGTACGGGAAGCACAGCACGTTGTTGACCTGGTTCGGGTAATCCGAACGGCCCGTAGCGATGATGCAGTCCGGGCGCGCGGCTTTGGCCACTTCCGGGCGGATTTCCGGCTCGGGATTGGCCAGCGCCAGGATGATCGGCTTCGGCGCCATGGTCTTGACCATGTCGGCGGTCAGCACGCCGGCGGCCGAGCAACCCAAGAACACGTCTGCATCGCGCACGATGTCGGCCAGCGTACGGGCCGACGTGTCTTGCGCATAGCGCGCCTTGTTGGGCTCCATCTTGGCGTCGCGGCCGGCGTAGATCACGCCCTTGGAGTCGACTACGTAGACGTTCTCGCGCTTGACGCCCAGGCCGACCATCACGTCCAGGCAGGCGATGGCCGCGGCGCCCGCACCCGACACGGCCACCTTCACGCTGCCGATGTCCTTGCCGACGACCTTCAGGCCGTTGAGCAGGGCAGCCGACGAGATGATCGCCGTGCCGTGCTGGTCATCGTGGAAAACGGGAATATTCAGGCGGTCACGCAGCTTCTGCTCGATGTAGAAGCACTCCGGCGCCTTGATGTCTTCGAGGTTGATCCCGCCCAGCGTCGGCTCCAGCGAGGCGATGATGTCAACGAGCTTGTCCGGATCGCGCTCGGCCAGTTCGATATCGAACACGTCCACGCCGGCAAACTTCTTGAACAGGCAGCCCTTGCCTTCCATGACGGGCTTGCTGGCCAGCGGGCCGATGTCGCCCAGACCCAGCACCGCGGTGCCGTTGGTGATCACGCCGACCAGGTTGCCGCGCGACGTGTACTCCGCCGCCAGCGACGGGTCTTGCTCGATCGCGGTACACGGATATGCCACGCCCGGCGAATACGCCAGCGAAAGATCACGCTGGTTGATCAGCGCCTTGGTCGGGCGAACCTCAATCTTGCCGCGCGTGGGGGCGCGGTGATATTCAAACGCTGCGCGGCGCAGTTCGGCCTCGGCGCCTTGGTCTTGGGAATCCGGCGAGGCGTCGTGAAGCTTGTCGTTCATAGCAATGCATCCTGATGGGGAGTTCCGCAGACGAGGCGCACATGCGCTCAGGCAGAAACTCCCTGAGACGAAGTGGCAAAAAACAGTGGGAACAGAGAGAAACCGGGGGTGAGGCCGCACGCGTTGTGGGGCACCGTCAGAAGGATAGCGACGGCGCGGAGGCAGCGCCGGCCACGGGTGGCGGTCGGCGCGAGACGGGATGAATTGACAACGCTCAAGCGGAGTACGGCTGGCGGCCTACAGATTAGGTCATGCATTCTAACGTAGACCGCCAGCCAAAACCCACCCTGGCGCACTACTTGGGTGCCGGCCCGGAAGCTGGTTTGGCCGCCGGTTTCACCGATGGATCAACAGGCAACTCTACGAGGATGGGCTGCGCGTTCGGCGCCGGGAAATTGGCAAAGGCGCTGCGTACCAGGTAAGGCATCACCGCCGTCAGCGATCCATCCCCACCCTGCGTTTGCGCCGTCACCTGATAAACACGCTTACCGGTGGCTGCCTCGTCAATTTCCACGTGATAGGCGTAGAACGGCACCTGCACGTTGGTATCCACATATTGCGGCCCCCACGGGCCCCAAGGCCCCCAAGGGCTGCGCCATGGCCCCCAGGGCCCCGGACCCCAATACGGGTCCGGTTACACGGGCTGGCGCACCTGCACGAGGCGCGTGGCGGTCGAGTAGTCCAGGCGCACCACATAGCGCGCGCTGGCACGCGGCACGCTGGTAAAGCCGTGGGCAGCAAGCTGGTCTGATGTCCAGGCCTCGTAGGTCTGGCGTTCCAGGTCATTTTGCTGCGCTGCGGTGTGCTCGAAGGCATAGGTGCGCGGCGGGTTGTCGGTCCAGCCGGGTTGCCGGAACGCTGTCACCTGGCTGGTGACCGTGCTCGCACAGCCCGCCAGCAGGCAGGCCGCCATCAGCGCACCGGCCATCGGCCCGATGCCCGATGACTTGATCCATTTCCACATGAAAATCCCCCTACTCTCAATCAGACAGATGGCCGCGTGCCCGGAAACTGGCCGCACGCGGTCTGATACTCAGAGTGACGCCCGCCGCGGAAGATTCCCTCCAAGCGCCTGAGTACAATGGCCTTTTGCGTACTTCTACGAGGATGTTACCGATGTTGCGCACCGATACCGCCGTCACGATTTACCGCAAGGACTACACCGCGCCCGCTTTCCGCATTGACGAAGTGGCCCTGGAGATCGATCTCGTGCCCGAGCGCACCCGCGTCGTCAACCGCATGCGCATGACGCGCACGGATGCCGGCAAGCCGCTCGTGCTGGCGGGTGAAGGGCTCGAGCTGGCGGGCGCGACGGTCGACGGCAAAGCGCTGTCCGGCCTGCAGGCCTCCGACGACACGCTCACCATCGAAGCCGTACCGGCCGATGTTGGCACCAGCTTCACGCTGGAACTCACCACCTACTGCAATCCCGCAGCGAACTCCTCGCTGATGGGCCTGTACGTTTCCAACGGCAACTTCTTCACGCAGTGCGAGGCCGAGGGCTTCCGCAAGATCACCTACTTCCTCGACCGCCCGGACGTGATGACCGTCTACACCGTCACGCTGCGCGCATCGAAGGCGGATTACCCGGTGCTGCTGTCCAACGGCAACCTCGTGTCGGAACGCGACCTGCCGGACGGCCGCCACGAAGCGGTGTGGCACGACCCATTCAAGAAGCCTTCGTACCTGTTCGCGCTGGTGGCGGGCAAGCTCGAATGCATTGAAGAACGCATCCGATCGGCCTCGGGCAAAGAGAAGCTGCTGCAGGTGTGGGTGGAGGCGCAAGACCTGGGCAAGACCCGCCACGCGATGGATTCGCTCATCCACTCGATCCATTGGGACGAACGCCGCTTCGGCCTGGAGCTGGATCTCGACCGCTTCATGATCGTCGCCGTGGGCGACTTCAACATGGGCGCGATGGAAAACAAGGGCCTGAACATCTTCAACACGAAGTACGTGCTGGCCAATGCGGAAACGGCAACCGACGTGGACTTCGCCAACATCGAATCGGTGGTCGGCCACGAATACTTCCACAACTGGACGGGCAACCGCGTCACTTGCCGCGACTGGTTCCAGTTGAGTCTGAAGGAAGGCCTGACGGTGTTCCGCGATCAGGAGTTCTCCGCTGACATGGCCGCGCTGGCCGGCAACGAATCCGCCGCCGCAAGCGCACGCGCCGTCAAGCGCATCGAAGACGTGCGGCTGCTCCGCCAGGCGCAGTTCCCTGAAGACGCTGGCCCGATGGCCCACCCGGTACGGCCCGACAGTTACGAAGAAATCAACAACTTCTACACCGTCACGGTGTACGAGAAAGGCGCCGAAGTCGTGCGCATGTACCAGACGCTGCTGGGCCGCGACGGTTTCCGCAAGGGCATGGACCTGTACTTCCGGCGCCACGATGGGCACGCCGTCACCTGCGACGATTTCCGCGCCGCCATGGCCGATGCCAACGGCCGCGACCTCACGCAATTCGGCCGCTGGTACAGCCAGGCCGGCACGCCGGTCGTGGCAGTCGAAGGCCACCACGATGCCGCCACGCATACCTACACCCTCACGCTGCGCCAGCGCTGCGAGCCGGTCGGTATCGAAGTGAACAGCGGCATCCAGAAGCAACCGTTCCACATTCCGTTTGCGATCGGCCTGATCGACAAGAACGGCCGCGACTTGCCACTGCGTTTGCGTGGCGAGGCCGCATCGCCCTCGCCCGTGACCACACGCGTGCTGGACTTCACGGAAACCAAGCAGACCTTCGTCTTCGAAGACGTGGCCGAAGCGCCGTTGCCCTCGCTGCTGCGCAATTTCTCGGCGCCGGTGATCGTGGAATACGGCTATACGACCGAGCAGCTTACGTTCCAGCTCGCGCACGATTCCGACCCGTTCAACCGCTGGGAAGCCGGCCAGCGCCTGGCCACCGACACCCTGCTGCGCATGGTGACCGACATCCAGCACGGCCGCGCGCCGGTGGTGGATCCGGCGCTGGTCGAAGCCCTGCGCGCCGTGGTCGCCGACACCTCGCTTGATCCGGCCTTCCGCGAGCAGATGCTGATCCTGCCGGCCGAGAGTTACCTGGCCGAGCGCATGGACGTAGCCGACCCGGCCGCCATCCACACCGCGCGCCGCACGTTGCGCCGCACCCTGGCGGAACAGCTCAATGCGGAACTGCTGCGCGCCTATCAGGACAACCAGACCGAAGGCGCCTACTCGCCCGATGCCGTGTCTGCAGGCAAGCGTGCGCTCAAGAACATCGCCCTCGGTTATGTGGTGGAAACCGAAGCCCCCGAAGCGCTGGCCCTGGCCGAACGGCAATATGCCGGCGCCACCAACATGACCGACCGCATGGGCGCCCTCTCGGCGATGGTCAACAGCTACGCCCCTGGCCGGGAAGCGGCGCTGGCCGATTTCTACACGAGATTTGCCGACGATGCCCTCGTCATCGACAAGTGGTTCTCGCTGCAAGCCATGCAGCCGGGCGCCACCGGCAAGCCAACGCTGGAAACCGTTCGAGCCCTGATGACTCATCCGGCCTTTACGCTGCGCAACCCGAACCGAGCGCGTTCGCTCATCTTCAGCTTCTGCTCGGGCAACCCAGCGCAGTTCCACGCCGCCGATGGGTCGGGCTATGCGTTCTGGGCCGAGCAGGTGCTGGCGCTCGACGCCATCAACCCGCAGGTCTCTGCCCGCCTGGCCCGCGCGCTGGACCGCTGGCGCAAGTACGTGCCCGCGCTGCGCGACGCCATGCAGGACGCGCTCAAGCGCGTGGCGGCACATCCGAGCCTCTCGCGCGATGTGCGCGAGATCGTTGGCAAGGCGCTGGCCTGAATGTCACCGCTTGTATCGTAAAATCGCGCCCGTCTCAGGAGAACCCATGAAGCGCATCAACCTCACCCGCTACCTGATCGAAGAGCAGCGCGAGCACAACTCCATCCCGGCCGAGCTGCGCCTGCTGCTCGAAGTCGTGGCGCGCGCCTGCAAGGCGATCTCGCACAGCGTCAACAAGGGAGCCCTTGCCGGCGTGCTCGGCTCGGCCGGCACCGGCAACGTGCAAGGCGAAACCCAGCAGAAGCTGGACGTGATCGCCAACGAAGTCCTGCTCGAAGCCAACGAGTACGGCGGCAACCTGGCCGCCATGGCCTCGGAAGAGATGGAATCGTTCTATGAGATTCCGCATCGCTATCCGAAGGGCGAATACCTGCTGCTGTTCGATCCGCTCGACGGCTCGTCCAACATCGACGTGAATGTGTCGATCGGCACCATCTTCTCGGTGCTGCACATGCCCAAGGCCGGCGAAGCCGTGACGGAAGCCGATTTCATGCAGCCCGGCTCCAAGCAGGTCGCCGCCGGCTATGCCGTGTACGGCCCGCAGACCACGCTGGTGCTGACCGTCGGCAACGGCGTGCACATGTTCACGCTCGACCGTGAAGTCGGCAGCTTCGTGCTGACCCACCGCGACGTGAAGATTCCGGTCGACACGAAGGAATTCGCCATCAACATGTCGAACATGCGCCACTGGGCCCCGCCCGTGCGCCGCTACATCGACGAATGCCTGGCCGGCACCGAAGGCCCGCGCGGCAAGGATTTCAACATGCGCTGGATCGCCTCGATGGTGGCCGACGTGCATCGCATCCTCACGCGCGGCGGCATCTTCATGTACCCCTGGGACAAGCGCGAGCCGGGCAAGGCCGGCAAGCTGCGCCTGATGTACGAAGCCAATCCGATGGCCTTCCTGGTGGAACAGGCCGGCGGCGCGGCTACCAACGGCGAACAACGCATTCTGGATATCCAGCCCGAAAAGCTGCACCAGCGTGTGGCGGTGGTCCTGGGATCGAAAAACGAGGTGGACCGTGTCACGCAATATCACCTCGAGGCCAAGAAAACGGCGTAACGACCCCATGTAAGACCGTGGTTCCAGCGGTTCTTGCAGAGCGACAAAAAGATCTGTTAGAATCGCTGTTTCCGACGCCGCTGTAGCTCAGTCGGTAGAGCAGCGCATTCGTAATGCGAAGGTCACCAGTTCGATTCCGGTCAGCGGCACCAGAATAAAAAAAGCCCAGTCTTCATCGACTGGGCTTTTTGCTTTGCGCCTCCGAAACAAAGCAAGCCAAATCAAGCCGCCGGAATGCGCAGCTTCTGCCCCGGATAGATCTTGTCCGGATTCGACAGCATCGGCTTGTTGGCTTCGAAGATGGCCGGGTACTTGTTCGCATCGCCGTAGAACTTCTTGGCGATGGCCGAAAGCGTATCGCCGCGCTCCACGGTGTGCCATTGCGATTCTTCCGACTCGGTGTTGACCGACATCTGGTCATCCACCGACTTGATCCCCTCGACGTTGCCGCAGCACAGGATGATTTTCTCGCGCGTGGCTTGATCCGGCGCTACGCCAAACACCTTGGCAGCATCGCCTTCCACCTGCACCGACAGCGCTGTGGCGCTCAGGCCCTGCTGCGCGATGTAGTCCTGGATGGCTTGGCCCTTTGCATCGTCGGCTGCCTTGGCGGCATCGGCATCCGCCGACGCATCGGCCGGCGCGGCTGCAGCGCTGCCGTGGAAGAGCTTCTCGCCAGCCTCTTTGATGAAGTCAAAAAAACCCATAACGACCTCCATAAGTACACAACGGGGAACGGGAACGCAGAGAGGCGGGCCACAGCGGAGCGCGCCTGTCGCGGCAGTGTAGCCGCTTGCCAACGGTGTCTCCATGACAGTCGCGCGCAATTGCAAACTTTGCGCCCCGACCAGGCGCCAATGCGGCGCTTCGCCCACTTTCAATGCTGCATTGCAACAAACTCGCTGGCACACTGTCCTACCAATACCGAAACCCCTTGCGACCTCTCGGAGAGCACGCGCACCATCGTCCTCATCCGAGCAACTTTGCCTCCGCCATGCACCGTAATTGGATGAAATCCATCACCCGCCTGGTCGACGCCTTGACCACACCGGGCTTTGGGCGCCCGTCATGGCCGCCTAAACCGGTTAAGCCGCTCAAGCCAACCACACGCGGCGAGAGCCTGCGCCGCGTACGCCCCACGCCCACCCAGGGCACCTTCGTCCGCGAACAGTTCATCTACGAACCCGAGTCGCCCGCCGTGGTGGCGCGCCGGCCGGAATACTGGCTCTACACACCGCCCACACGCGGCAGCAAGCCCCCGGCACTGATGGTGATGCTGCATGGCTGCAAACAATCGGCGGAAGTGCTGGCGCATGGCACGCGCATGAACGCACTGGCAGACCGCGAGGGCTTTATCGTGCTGTATCCGGAGCAGCCGCGCCGCGCGCATCCGCAATGCTGCTGGCACTGGTATGACCCGGAGCACGCTGGCGCGCGCGAGGCCGACGGCATTGCCCAACTGATCGAACAAACCCTGGCACAAACTGGCGCAGACCCCTCGCGCGTGTATCTGGCAGGGTTGTCGGCCGGCGCGGGATTGGCCGGCCTGATGGCATTGCGTCATCCGAAGTTGTTTGCCGCGTTGGCGCTACATTCGGGCCCGGCCTTGGGCGTGGCACGCTCGCCGGCGTCTGCATTGAACCTGATGCGCCGCGGGGCACGCGTCGACGCCGTCGATGCGCTCTCCAGCGTGGTAAACGTGGCCGCCTATCCCGGCATGCCAACGATGCTGTTGCACGGTCTGCGCGATGAGGCCGTCAACCCCACCAACCAAGCGCAGTTAGCCGCGCAGTTCCGCGCGCTGAATCATCTGGGCGATGGGCGCAACGTCTCACGCGAAACCACGCGCGGCGAGGGCTATGTCCTGCGCAACGACATACGCGACGGCGAATGCATCGTCAGCCTGTGCCAACTCACCGCCACGGGCCACGCCTGGAGCGGCGGCGACCCGCGCTACGCCTTCCACGCGCCGGGCCCGGACGCGACCTGGCTGTGGTGGCAATTCGCACGCCGGCACATTCGCGATACAGCGCTCGCGGCGTAAGCGGACGTTAGAGATCGATCGACTGCTGCACGGCGTTGCGCCCCAGCAATTCATCGATCAAGCCATAGCCGCGCGTGAGCCCGGCGTCTTCGGCGGCTTCACGCGTGGGCAGCGGGCGTTCGTCATGCGAATGGGCGACGAGCGTTTCGACGGCCGTCGGGTCCGCGCCGGACTCGCAGATGCGCACGACAAAATCCCACTGCGTGGGTCCCTGCCCGCTCTTGTCCGATTTGCGCTCAGCACGCGGAATGGCCAGTACGTAGACGTCAAAGTCTTTGTACAGCTCGGTGCGCCAATTCGATTCCATTGTCATGTGGTCTCCCGGAAGGCGCCGCGGCCTCGCTTTCAGGGGTTGCGGCGTCGACAGACTCGCTTGCAAAAAACAGGCCGGTACATGACCGGCCTGTCGTTGCATCATCAGCATTCGCCCTTGCGTGCGTGGCCCGGGGGGCAGTGGTAGCGGTCGTCGCGGTCGCGGCGACCGTGATCCCAGTCGCGATCCCGATCACCGCCACGCCAGCGACCGTCGTCGCCGCGGTCCCAGCCACCGTCATGCATCTGCCAGCCGTGCGGACCCTGCTCCCAACGCGGCTCGCGCCAGTGATAACCCGGGCGGCCGTGTTCACCATAGCCGCGACGCCAGACATAGCGGCCATCGCGCCATTGCCAATAACCCGGCACCCATACGTAGCCCGGCTGCAAGACCGGCACCGGCTCATACTGGGGCGGTGGCGGCGCGTAGCTCGGACCGATCTGCACACCGATCGACACCTGCGCGTGCGCCGGCAAGGCGATCGAACCTGCCACACCGGCAGCGGCCAGGCATGCGGCGAGAATCCACGCGTTCTTCTTCATGTGGGGACCTCCTTTCCAAAGCAATCAAGCTTGGGGGCATCGTAGCATCGCGTTTCGCCTCCGCCTCTAGGGTGTTACGCGGCGTTACCTCCGTTACCGGGGATCGGAAATGTGTTCACGTTTGCGTGACGTTGTGGCCGGTCCTCGCCGAGCCACGCGCAAAAAGCCTGCACCACTTCGTCACCGAGATTGCGCGCAGGGCTGTACCAGTAGTAGCTGCGCGCGCCCAGCGCGAGATTGGGGAACGGTGCCACAAGACGCCCCTCCTCGAGATCATCCGTGATAAGCGCCGATGGCCCCATCGCGACACCCAAACCATCGATGGCGGCTTGAATGGACAGATAGAAATGCTCGAACGTTAGCGCATGCGCAGGCCGCAGGTTTGGTACGCCGGCCAGCACCAGCCAGCTTGGCCACACGGAGGGCAGCGTGTCCGAATGCAGCAGCGTGTGATGCCGCAACTCCGACGGCGTCGACAACGGCAAGCGCTCCAGCAACACAGGGCTGCACACCGGAAAGCGGCTCTCGTCCAGAAAGCGTCCCGATCGAAACCCCGCATGAATCTCCGGCCCGCCACGAATGATCACGTCGAAATGGTCGGGCAAGTCCTCGATCTCTTCGATGGAGGTGGTCAACCGCACCTCCACGCGCGGAAAGCGCATCTGGAACGTGGAGAGCCGCGGAATCAGCCAGCGCATGGTGAACGTCGGGATGCTGTTCACGCGGAGGATGCGCGCCGCGTCGCGGTCGCGCAGCGCCTGGCTGGACGTGCTGATGCGGTCAAGTGCTACGCCAATCTCCGACAGGTAGCGCTGGCCCGCATCAGTCAGTTCCACCCGCCGATTCAGCCTGCGAAAGAGCGACACGCCGAGCCACGCCTCGAGTGCCTGAACCTGGCGGCTGATCGCGCCATGCGTGACGTTCAGCTCGTCGCCCGCACGCGTGAAACTCAGATGGCGCGCCGCCGATTCAAAGGCGCGCAAGGCATTCAGAGGAGGCAGCTTGCGCATATCGCGTGAGTTTTTCGCACAGATCAGGTCAGTATATATCGATTGTTGATCACACTTCCTGGGACTACGCTGGCGCCTTCTGGCTCTCGCCGACACTACATCGGGTGAGAAAAATCGACCCGATCCTCACTTCGTGCACCACGTCATCGTGACCCCCGCCGTTATCGCCCTGGTTCTCTGCGCCGCCCTGCTCCACGCCTCATGGAATGCATTGCTGAAAAGCGGCTCGGACCGCCTGCGCGCCATCACGCTGATGACACTGGCTTCAGGCGTGGCAGCACTACCGATGGCGATTGCATTGCCATTGCCCGCACCGGCCGCGTGGCCGTATGTGGCGCTATCCGCGGTACTGCACGTCGGCTACAACGTGTTCCTCGCGCGCGCGTATCGGTTTGGCGAGTTCGGGCAGGTGTACCCGATCGCGCGCGGGTCATCGCCGCTGCTGGTAACGGTGGGCGCCTCGCTCTTCGCGGGCGAAATGCCGGGCGTGATTGCGCTCGCGGGCGTGGTGCTGGTGAGCGGCGGCATTCTCAGTCTGGCGCGCGGCCGCAAGGCCGACCTTGGCTCGACGCTGGCGGCGCTCACCACGGGCGCATTCATCGCGTGCTACACGGTGTGCGACGGCATCGGCGCAAGGGCAGCCGGCAATGCGAATGCGTACTCGGCATGGTTGTTCATGCTCGACGGACTGCCGATGGTGCTGCTCTATCGCGTGTGGAAAGGCCCGTTGAACATCGACCTGCGCGACGCCAACACGCTCAAGACGTTTGGTGGCGGCGTAGTCTCGCTCATCGCCTACGGCATCGTCATCTGGGCTGTGACACTCGCGCCGATGGGGCCCGTGTCGGCCTTGCGCGAAACATCGGTGGTGTTTGCTGCGTTGCTCGGCCGGCTGTTCCTGAAGGAGTCGCTCACGGCGCGGCGCCTGTCGGCCTGCTCTGTCATCGCCTTCGGTGCTTACTGCCTGGGGCACCCGGCCTGAGCACAACGCTCAGGCGGTGCGCGGCGGATATTTGACTTCGAGGATGTCGATCTGCTCGACACCTGTGGGCGTGCGCAGCGGCACCGTATCGCCCACGCGCGCCTTGATGAGCGCACGCGCAATCGGCGAGATCCAGCTCACGTGCCCGATGTCCAGATCCACCTCGTCCATGCCGACGATGGTGATCGTCTTCTCTTCACCACGCTGGTTGGCGTAGGTAACCGTCGCGCCAAAGAAGATCTGATCGTTGTCGCCCTGCAAGCTGGCGTCGACAACCTCGGCCTTCTCGATACGGCGCGTGAGAAAGCGGATGCGACGATCGATCTCACGCAGGCGCTTCTTGCCGTAAAGGTAGTCGCCGTTTTCGGAGCGATCACCATTGGATGCCGCCCACGACACGATGCCAACCACTTCGGGCCGCTCGGTGTCGATCAGGTGCATCAGCTCGGTGCGCAGGCGCTCGTAGCCCGCCGGCGTGATGTAGTTCTTGGAACCCGGCGGCAAGGGCGCAGCGCCCTCGGGCAGATCGTCTTCATCGTCGCCGGAATCTTCCCGGACGAAAGCCTTGTTCATGATGGAAGAAGCCACGGTGGATCAAGGCTCCATTATAGAAAGTTGGCCCCTCTCGAAGAAAAAGTGAAGAAGGGGGTTCACAAGGCAAAAAATCTCTGTATAATCTCATTTCTCGGTTGCGGCTGTAGCTCAGTTGGATAGAGTACTTGGCTACGAACCAAGGGGTCGTGGGTTCGAATCCTGCCAGCCGCGCCAACCTAATACGAGAATGAAAGGGGCTTCCAGAAATGGAAGCCCCTTTCATTTGTCCGCGCCGGTCGTGCCAAAGCGCTCTTGTGTGTGCTCTAGCAGGCCACAACCAAAAAAGGCGAAGCCATGTGGCCTCGCCTTTTTTTGTTTCCGCTCGGAGCGTCAATCTCCACCGCGATCTCGCGCAATACGAATCACATCCGGGTTGCGCCGCAGCGCGCGCATCACATCGGCCAAGTGCACGCGATCATGCACCTGGATCAGGAACGTCATGTACGTCGCTTCCTGATCGCCCTCTTGCTCCATCGACACGTGCGCCACGTTGGCGTCAGCCGACGTCAGGTCGGCGGCGACACGCGCCAGAATACCCTTCGTATTGCGCACCAGCACCTTGATCGACACATCGAACGCGCGTGTCGTGTGCTCCGCCCACATGACGTCAATCCAATGCTCGGGATCCTTGCCATGCAGACGTTTGGCCACGCGGCATTCCTGCACGTGGATCTGCAAGCCTTCGCCCTTGCCGATATAGCCGACGATCGGGTCACCGGGAATCGGGCGGCAGCACGAAGAGAACACCATTGCCATGCCTTCGTCGCCACTCACGGTGACGGCAGGGGCCTCGTCGCCAGCGAAGGTATGCACGGCCGCCATCAAGGCTTCATCGCCGTCGTGACCGCCTTCTTGCAGAAGAATTTCGAGACGGCGCGCAACCACGGCGGCCACCCGGCGGCCGAGCGCGAGATCCGCAAAAACGTCTTCACGCGCCTTGTTGCCCGTCCACTGCACGACGCGCTCCCATACCTGGGCGGACACGGCCTTCATGTCGATGCCAATCTGACGCAGCGCCTGTTCGAGCAAACGCTCGCCCAGTTGAATCGCCTCATCCAGCTTGGCCGTCTTGAGGAAATGCCGGATCGCCGCGCGCGCCTTGCCTGTGCGCACGAACGTGAGCCATGCGGGGTTCGGCTTTGAATACGGCGCCGTCACCACCTCGACGATGTCGCCGTTTTTCAGCTCCGTACGCAACGGCAGCAGTTCGTTGTTGATCTTGACCGCCACACACTGGTTGCCCAGATCGCTGTGCACAGCGTAGGCGAAGTCCAGCGCCGTAGCACCGCGCGGCAGCGCGCGGATCTCGCCCTTGGGCGTGAACACGTAGACCGCATCCGGGAACAGGTCGATCTTGACGTGCTCCAGAAACTCCTGCGAATCCCCCGTCTGGCTTTGGATGTCGAGCAGCGACTGCAGCCACTGATGCGCTTGCTGCTGCGCGCGATCGGGCTCGTCGTGGTGCTGCTTGTACATCCAGTGTGCGGCCACGCCGGCTTCCGCAATCTGGTTCATCTCACGCGTCCGGATCTGGAACTCGACCGGTGTGCCGAACGGGCCCACCAGCGTCGTGTGCAGCGACTGATAACCGTTGATCTTGGGGATGGCAATGTAGTCTTTGAACTTGCCGGGCATCGGCTTGTACAGGCTGTGCAGCGCACCCATCGTCATGTAGCACTGCATCTGCGTGTCGACCACCACGCGAAAACCATACACATCCAGCACCTGCGAGAACGACAACTGCTTGTCGTGCATCTTGCGGTAAATGCTGTACAGCGTTTTTTCGCGCCCGGTCATTTCGGCCGGGATGCCCGCGTCGGTCAGCGCGCGCTGGGCCGTTTCCAGAATGCGGCTCACGACCTCGCGCCGATTGCCGCGCGCCGCCTTCACCGCCTTCTCGAGCGTGGCATACCGGAACGGCGAGCCAATGCGGAAGCTCAATTCCTGCAGCTCCCGGTATGTCGTATTCAGGCCGAGGCGGTGCGCGATCGGCGCGTAAATCTCCATCGTCTCGCCGGCAATGCGGCGCCGCTTCTCCGGCGGCACGTGGTCGAGCGTGCGCATGTTGTGCGTACGATCGGCGAGCTTGACGAGAATCACGCGCACATCGCGCGCCATCGCGAGCAGCATCTTGCGGAAGCTCTCGGCTTGCGCCTGTTCGCGGCTCTGGAATTCAAGCTTGTCCAACTTGGTCAGGCCGTCGACCAGCTCTGCGACTTTAGGGCCGAACTTCTCGGCAAGCTCGCTCTTGGTCACGCCCTGGTCTTCGATCACGTCGTGCAGCAGCGCCGCCATGATCGATTGCACATCCAGCTTCCAGCCCGCGCAGATCTCTGCCACGGCCACGGGATGCGTGATGTACGGCTCGCCGCTTTGGCGGTACTGCCCGAGGTGCGCCTCATCGGAGAAGTGGAAGGCTTCCTTCACCAGCTTGAGATCCGCCGGCTTCAGATACGACAGCTTTTCGGTCAGCCCCGAAATGGAGACGACCTGTTGGCGAGGCGGTGCCGCCGGCTGCGAGGTCGGGCCGAAAAGATGCCGATAGGTCTGCTCGAGCACCGCATCAATGAAGAGCGTGTCGGCGCCCTCCGGCTTGGCTGTCGAGCCAGCGGCGTCGGCGCTTGCGCCCTTATGCGATTTGGGCGGCAGGGCTGCCCGCTCCCCTACCAGGTCGGCGCCACGCGGATCAGGCAAGTTCGGCGCACCGGTACGAGGCGACGCGGGGCCGGAGCCGGAAGCGGATGACGGCATGGAAACGATGGAAGCGGTGGAAGACCCGGAAGGGACCGTGGAAGCGCCCGGCTCAGGACCGGACGACCTCGCGGACGATTCCACCGACGGCACGTTGTGTTCGTGCGTGGCGGAATGTTGGGTCCTGGGCGAAGAAGAAACGGGCGAGGTAGGCATGCCGGAGGTCTGGTGCGTTCGCGGCTTTCACATCCACGAAAGATCGCAAGAACGATCAGTGACCGAGGCAGCGTACCACGCCAGGTAATGCCAGGTAACGCGTGTCAGCTCAGGACGGAACCTTCTTGAGCATCTCGATGCCAACCTGGCCCGATGCGATTTCGCGCAATGCGGTCACGGTTGGCTTGTCCTTGGCATCGACCTTGGGCGTGTGGCCCTGCACCAACTGACGGGCGCGGTACGTTGCGGCCAATGCCAGTTCGAAGCGATTCGGAATCTGTTTCAAGCAATCTTCGACGGTAATACGCGCCATGAAAACTCCACCTGGTGGCAAATCTAGTTGATCTCGATATTTTAGCAGCAGCGCAGCACTCCCTTCGGACAGCTCTTGGGCGCAGGCGCTACCACACTTTCGCAATCGCGCTGGAAAACGTGATTGCGCTGCGTGCTCAGTGAATGCCCAGCTCGACGAACAACTCGCCGTGGCGCGCCTTCTGGGCACCGAAGCGCAGGCGCGTGGCCTGCACCACGGTGCGCAGTTCGGCCAATGCGGTATCGAACACTTCGTTGATGATCACGTAGTCGGCCTCGGGCGCGTGCGCCATCTCGGAGCCCGCCGCCAGCAGGCGGCGCACGATCACATTCGGCTCGTCCTGACCGCGCTTCTTCAGACGTTCTTCCAGCGCAGGGAGCGACGGCGGCAGGATGAAGATTTCGACGGCATTGGAAAAACGCTGATGCACCTGTTGAGCGCCCTGCCAGTCGATCTCGAGCAGCACGTCGGTGCCGGCGCGCATCTGTTCTTCGATCCACACGCGCGAAGTGGCGTAGTAGTTGCCGTGTACCTCGGCCCATTCGAGAAACTCGCCGCGATCACGACAAGCCTTGAACTCCTCGACGGTCATGAAGTTGTACTCGCGGCCGTGCTGCTCGCCCGGACGCGGCTTGCGCGTCGTAGCTGAGACCGACAGGCGAATCGACGAATCCTGCGCCAGCAGCGCATTCACCAGCGTCGACTTGCCGGCGCCGGACGGTGCCACGACCATGAACAGGCTGCCGGGAAAATGATTCTCGATGGGCGTATCAACGGCAGAGTGCGCTTGAGAGGATGGCATGTTCTGGTTCTATCGTTTCAAGTTATTCGAGGTTCTGGACCTGCTCGCGCATCTGCTCGATGAGCAGCTTGAGTTCCATCGATGCATCGGCCAGTTCCTTGGCGGCGGCCTTCGAGCCGAGCGTATTCGCCTCGCGGTTCAACTCCTGCATCATGAAATCGAGGCGCTTGCCGATCTGGCCGCCCTTCTCCAGGATGTGGCGCGTCTCGCGCAGGTGCGCCTGGAGGCGCGAAAGTTCTTCGGCGATGTCGATGCGGATGCCGTAGACGGTAGCTTCCTGGCGGATGCGCTCCGACAGCTCGTCGCGCGTCAGTGCCGGCGTGCCTTCGGGCGCGGCCAGGCCAAACGCCTCGCGCAGGCGTTCGGTCAGCTTGTCCTGATGCTGCTGGATCAGGACCGGCACCATCGGCGTGAGCTTGTCGACGATGACGAGCATTGCGTCAGCACGGTCGAGCAGCACGGCCTTGAGCGCATCGCCTTCGCGACGGCGCGATTCCAGAAGTTGCTTGAGCGCCTCTTTGGCTGCCTCGATCACGGCGTCGCGCAACGCGTCCTGTGTCAGTTGGGGCTCGGCCAGCACGCCGGGCCAGCGTAGGATTTCACCCATGCGCAGCGAACCCGATGCCGGCAGGTGGGGCGTAACCGCCTGCTCAAGCTTGGCCAGTTGTTGCAGCAGTTCCACATTGAGCGCTGCGACATCGCTGGCGGCTTCCTGGCGCTGCAGGTTGATCCGGCACTCCAGCTTGCCGCGCGACAGTGCACCCATCAGCATTTCGCGCAGGGCCGGCTCGAAGGCACGGCACTCTTCCGGCGCGCGGAACAGCAGATCGAGGAAGCGCGAGTTCACGGTGCGGAACTCGACCGAGACGGTGGCGACGCTCCCGCTGGGTGCGCCATGGGCATCGGTAAAGGCTGCCTGGCGTGTGGCAACGCCGTAGCCGGTCATGCTGTGGATCATGGAATCGTGGTGTGTTGTTCTTGATCGAGTCGGAAAATCCGGCGGCGGTTATTTAACGCCCGGAATTGGCGGGGAATCCCCCACCTTTTGTCGCTTTACAACGTGTGGACTGGTCAGGGAGAATCCGACAGCCATTTCGCCACACAAACCCATGACAGAGTCAAAAGGCTCAGGACAGCCACGCAGTGCACCGTTGCCGGTCGGCACCTTGCTGTCCAATTATCGTATTGTAAAGAAGTTGGCCAGCGGGGGGTTCAGCTTCGTCTATCTCGCCACCGACGAACATGGGACGCCGGTGGCCGTGAAGGAATACCTGCCGTCTTCGCTGGCCCGTCGCGCGCCCGGCGAATTGATTCCTGTCGTGCCCGAAGAAAGCGCGAGTGCGTTCCGCCTGGGGCTCAAGTACTTCTTTGAAGAAGGCCGGTCGCTGGCCAAGATTTCCCACCCCGCCATCGTACGCGTGCTCAATTTCTTCCGGGAAAACGGCACCGTCTATATGGTGATGACGTATGAGCAGGGTAAGACGCTGCAGGAGCACATCCTCACCGCGCGTCAGCAGGGCAAGCTGAAGATGCTGCGCGAGCGCTTCATCCGCCAGGTCTTCCATGACCTGATGAGCGGGCTGCGCGAAGTCCACATCCACAAGCTGCTGCACCTCGATATCAAGCCCGGCAATATCTACCTGCGCGAAGATTTTTCGCCGATCCTGCTCGATTTCGGCGCTGCACGGCAGACGCTCACCGCCGAAGCCTCGCGCTTCCAGCCGATGTACACGCCGGGCTTTGCCGCACCGGAGCTGTACCGCAAGCACAACGAGCTGGGCCCGTGGACGGACATCTATAGCATCGGCGCCACCATCTATGCCTGCATGGCCGGCACGCCGCCCCAGGAAGCCACGCAGCGCGAGAAAGACGACAAGCTGGAAGAAGGCCTGGAGCGCCTGCGCAAGGTCTACACAGCCAGCCTGATCGATCTGGTTGGCTGGTGCCTGAAGATGAAGCCTGAAGAGCGCCCGCAGAGCGTGTTCCGCCTGCAAAAGGTGCTGCGTGAAGAAAGCAACGCGCTGACCGAGTTGCAAGCGTTGACCGCCATCACACAGGGTGGCCCGGTGCCGGAAGAAAAAGAGGCGTTGACAACGCGTTTCATGAGCCGGCTGTTGCGCCGCCGGGACAGTTGACCGCCAAGCCGCCACCCATAGGCGGAGTATGATTCCAAAAGGTGCAACACTCGGCGGGACTAGCCGCTGCACCGCATCCCCTCACCGAATACTCATCTAGCCGCAATGCGATTCTCGGTTTATCAGGAAAGCAAGAAAGGCGCGCGACGCGTCAACCAGGACCGCATGGGCTACTGCTTCACGCGCGACGCCATGCTGATGGTGCTCTGCGACGGCCTGGGCGGGCATTCGCTGGGCGAAGTTGCTGCCCAGCAGGCGCTGCAGACCATGGCGCGCCAGTTCCAGCGCCACGCACGTCCGTCGATCCGCAATCCGCGTGATTTCCTGCACGAGAGCATCATGCTCGCGCACCGCGACATCCACCGCTATGCCGAGACGAACGGCCTGCCGGATGCGCCGCGCACGACAATCGTCTGCGCGCTCGCCCAGCGCGGCTCGCTGCACTGGGCGCACGCCGGCGATTCGCGCATGTATTTGATGCGCAAAGGTGAACTGGTGACGCGCACGCGCGATCACTCCAAGATCGAGAACCTGCTGCAACAAGACCGTGTACTGCCGATGCAGGTCGCGAACCACCCCGAGCGCAACAAGATCTACAACTGCCTGGGCTCGCCCAATCTGCCGCTGATCGACATCGGCGGGCCGGTGAACCTTGAGCCAGGCGACGTCGCCATGCTGTGCTCCGACGGACTGTGGGGCAGCGTGCAGGAAGACGAACTGATCGACACCTGCACAAGCTTCTCGGTCACGCAGGCGATTCCTGAGCTGATTGCCCGCGCATTGCGCAATGCCGGCGACTCGGCAGACAACACCACCGCCATCTCCATGATGTGGGAGCTGGACGCTGTGACCACTACGCAGGATTCGGTGCAGACCGACACCCTCCCGCTAAACGCCTTCACCACGTCCATCCTGGACGCGCCGCAAAGCGAATCGGGGCTGATGTCGGAAGAGGAAATCGAGCGCTCCATCGCTGAAATCCGCGCCGCCATTGACAAGACGAGCAATCTGACGCGCTAAGCGCCACAGCGCAGACTCCCTCCTCCGGCCCGCCCTGCTGAGCGCAGCGCGGGCCGGTATCATGTCGGGCTATCCGTTTCTTAAGCGAGACCCCACATGCGACCCAGCGGCCGCCAGCCCGACCAACTCCGCCCTGTCACCCTCACCCGCAAGTTCACGCGCCATGCCGAAGGCTCGGTGCTGGTGTGCTTTGGCGACACGCAAGTGCTCTGCACGGCCAGCGTGCTGCCCAAGGTGCCGCCGCACAAGAAGGGCAGCGGCGAGGGCTGGGTGACAGCCGAATACGGCATGCTGCCGCGCTCGACGCACACGCGCTCCGACCGCGAGGCCGCACGCGGCAAGCAGAGCGGCCGCACGCAGGAAATCCAGCGCCTGATCGGCCGCGCGATGCGTACAGTGTTCGATCTGCGCGCGCTGGGCGAGCACACGCTGCATCTCGACTGCGACGTGCTGCAGGCCGATGGCGGCACGCGCACGGCCAGCATTACCGGCGCGTTCGTCGCGGCATATGACGCTGTCTCGGTCATGCGCGAAAAGGGCCAGTTGGTGGGCGACCCGGTCCGCGACTTCGTGGCAGCCGTATCGGTCGGGGTGGTCGACGGCGTACCGGTGCTCGATCTGGACTACCCCGAAGACTCCGCCTGCGATACCGACATGAACGTCGTCATGACCGGCAGTGGCGGCTTTGTGGAAGTGCAAGGCACCGCGGAAGGCACGCCGTTCTCGCGTGCCGAAATGGATGCAATGCTGGGCTTGGCCGATCAAGGCATCCGCACGCTGATCAGCCTGCAGAAGCAGGCGCTGGGCCTGTGATCGACACGGCCATGCGCAAGATCGTTCTCGCATCAAACAACGCCGGCAAGCTGGCCGAGTTCAACACGCTGCTGGGCACCCTCGGGTTCGACGTGACGCCGCAAGGCGCGCTCGGCATTCCCGAGGCGGAAGAGCCCTATGCGACGTTCGTTGAAAACGCGCTCACCAAGGCGCGCCACGCGAGCCGTGCGTCGGGCCTGCCTGCGTTGGCAGACGACTCCGGCATCTGCGTGCATGCGTTGGGCGGCGCGCCGGGCGTGTATTCCGCGCGCTATGCGCAACTGGTGGGCGAGCCCAAATCGGACGCCGCCAACAACGCCCGCCTCGTCCGCGAACTGGTCGGCAAAGCGGATCGCGGAGCACACTATGTTTGCGTGCTTGTCTACGTGCGCCATGCCGATGACCCGCAGCCGATCATTGCCGAAGGCAACTGGTTTGGCGAGGTGATCGACACACCGCGCGGCGACGGCGGCTTCGGCTACGACCCACACTTCCTGCTGCCCAATCTCGGCAAGACCGCCGCCGAACTGACCAAGGCCGAGAAGAACAGCGTGAGCCATCGTGCACAAGCCCTCGCGCAGCTCGTCGAACGGCTGCGCACCTTTGAAAACGCCTGACGTTCCGATGATCCCGATTTACCCCGCCGGCGCAGCCAAGACGCCTGCCGCGACTGCCGCTGAGACCGGTGACAAGGTCACCTCCGTCTTCCTGCAGCCGGGCAAGATCAACTTGCCCGCTTCGCCGCCGCTGTCCTTGTACGTGCACGTGCCGTGGTGCGTACGCAAGTGTCCGTACTGCGATTTCAACTCGCATGCGGAGCCGGAACAGGGCATCCCGGAAGAGCGCTTTCTGGCTGCCGTGCGGCAAGACCTGGAAGCCGCGCTGCCGATGGTGTGGGGCCGGCATGTGCACACGATCTTCATCGGGGGCGGTACGCCGAGCTTGTTGTCGGCGCAAGGGCTGGACCGCTTGCTGTCGGACATCCGCATGCTGCTGCCAGTTGACGCCGACGCCGAGATCACGATGGAGGCCAACCCGGGCACGTTCGAGGCAGAACGCTTCCGTAGCTACCGCGCCAGCGGCGTGAACCGCCTGTCGATCGGCATCCAGAGCTTCAACGACGCATACCTGCAGGCGCTAGGCCGCATCCACAGCGCCGCTGAAGCGCGCGCCGCCATCGACATGGCCCGCGCGCATTTCGACAACATCAACCTCGACCTGATGTTCGCGCTGCCGGGCCAGACACTTGCCGAGTGCGAGGCCGATGTTGAGGCCGCGTTGTCGTTCGATACGAATCACGTGTCGCTGTACCACCTGACGCTGGAGCCGAACACCTACTTCGCCAAGTACCCGCCCGCGCTGCCGGATGACGACGCGGCGTTTGCAATGCAGGACTGGATTCACGCGCGGTTGGCAGCGGCAGGCTACGAGCACTACGAGGTGTCGGCATACGCCAAGGCCGGCAAGCGCTGCAAGCACAACCTGAACTACTGGCAATTCGGCGATTACCTCGGCATTGGCCCGGGCGCACACGGCAAGCTCAGTTTTCCGCACCGGGTCATCCGCGAGATGCGGCACAAGCATCCGGACACGTATCTGCGCCAGGCCGAGACTGCGGGCGGTGCGGCCGTCATGCAGGAGCAGCGCGAAGTCGACGCTGCCGACCTGCCGTTCGAGTTCATGCTCAATGCGCTGCGACTGACGGACGGTTTTCCCGTCACGCTGTTCCAGGAACGCACGGGCCTGCCGCTGCGCTCCATTGAGCGACAACTCGACGCCGCCGAGCAGCGCGGCCTGCTGACGCGCGACCATGTCGCCATCCGCCCGACCGAACTGGGACAGCGATTCCTCAACGATTTGCAGGAATTGTTCTTGGCCGACGACGAAAACTGACGGTACCCGGTGCCAAGTTGCGCCAGGTACCGTTACAATGGCGCCCTTGCTCGCAACGAGCAGCGCAGTACGAAGGAAGCGTGGCCGAGTGGTTTAAGGCAGCAGTCTTGAAAACTGCCGATGGGGTGACCCATCCGTGAGTTCGAATCTCACCGCTTCCGCCACGGCTCATTCCAAGGCGTTCCAATACACTCCGAAATAACCTGCTAAACCCAAGCTGCGACGCGGTTTTGGGGGTATTTCTCTTCTTGCCGCTTCCAAATCGCTCCGACACAATCCACCCATCGAACAGGGGTGAGAACAGGGGTAGGAATGGCGACACGGCAACTGCATCGGCTGACAGCGCTCAAGATCGGCAAGCTGGACGCTCCGGGGCACTACCCGGACGGCGGCAACCTCTACTTCCAGATTTCTGAGACCGGATCGCGCTCCTGGATTTTCAAGTTCACGCTGCGCGGCAAGTCGCGAGAGATGGGGCTAGGACCCCTGTCCTCTGTCTCTCTGGCGGCCGCGCGCGTCGAGGCCGCGAAGTGTCGCAATCTCCTGCGCGAAGGCCTCGATCCGATCGAGGTACGGAAGGCGGAGCAGAACAAGCGTGTCCAGGAAGCTTCTGGCCCGCGCCTGTTCAGGGCGGCGGCAGCCGCCTACATCGCCCAGCACCGAGACGGCTGGAAGAACAAGAAGCACGCCCAGCAGTGGGAAAACACGCTGGCGACCTATGCCAACCAGATACTCGGCGATCAGGACGTGCGCGACGTCGACACTGCCATGATCGTCAGCGTGCTGCAGCCGATCTGGATCTCGAAGCGGGAAACCGCGTTCCGGCTGCGCGGCCGGCTGGAATGTATCCTTGACGCCGAAAAGGCTCTCGGGCACCGGGAGGGCGAGAATCCGGCGCGCTGGCGCGGCCACCTCGACAAGCTGCTGCCGAAGCAGAACCGCCGCAAGAAGATCAAGCACCACCCGGCCCTACCGTGGCAGGAGATGCCTGAATTCATGAAGGCGCTGCGCGAACAGCGTGGGACCGCCGCCCGCATGCTGGAGCACCTGATTCTGACGGTCGTGCGCACGCAGGAGGTGCAGTTCGCGCGCCCCGAGGAATTTGCCATGGGCTATCGCATCTGGACGGTGCCCGGTGAGCGCATGAAGATGGAATTGCCGCTGCGCGTGCCGATGGTTGATCGCTTAGTTGAGTTGGTCAAGGAAGCTCTGCCTGACGCGCGCGATGGCTGGCTCTATCCTGGCCGCGTGAAGAATAAGCCACTCTCTAACATGGCGATGCTGAAGGTGCTGGAGCGCATGGGCTACGACCACATCACGGTGCATGGCTTCCGCTCAACCTTCCGGGATTGGGTGGCCGAGTGCACGGAATATGCAGATTCGCTCGCAGAAAAGGCGCTTGCACACGCCATCCAGAACGAGAGCGAGGCGGCTTACCGCCGTGGTGACATGCTGGAGCGCCGCCGAAAGATGATGAGCGACTGGGCCAGATTCTGCTCCGGAGAGACGGCGGCAATCATTTCTATCAGCCCGATGGGCAACGCGCCACTATCGGCGCACGGCTGATTAATCGGGAACCGTCGCATTCGCCCCATCGTCTGGATTGATCGACCGCGCGCAATGACCAGGTGGTCGACCAAATATTCCGATAACCCAGTCGATGACCCGGCAAAGCACACAGGCCCACCGCGCTCCTTTCTTCTGAGCCTTACCTGCTCGCGACGACAACATCTCGTTTGCATCGCCACCCCAGAACACGTTGAGTCCCTCATCGCCCCATCGTAGCCAGTTCCACAAATAGCGCTTAAGGAAGGCGATGGCTTTCATTGCGTTGCCCCGCTTTTCCCATCCCCCTGGATCTGCATGCGCTGAAGTACACCGCGGTGCCATGCAGTGATACCCACCGCTGCA
Organism: Ralstonia sp. 110700041-2; assembly: GCF_056280165.1. Lineage (NCBI taxonomy): Bacteria > Pseudomonadati > Pseudomonadota > Betaproteobacteria > Burkholderiales > Burkholderiaceae > Ralstonia > Ralstonia sp. 110700041-2. Next base: position 134,152 of record NZ_JBSFAI010000002.1, read on the forward strand.
CCGGGCACCGCTAGGATCATGGCAATGGCTGTGGCGAGTTGCGGCACCATGTTGAGTGCCGTCAGATCCTTTTGGATGATGGCGACGTAGAACAGGTAGCAGACAAAGCACACTGCCACGAATGACCCGAGGCCGACGACAAAGCCGTTGAACGGGCGCCAGCCCTTCTGATACCACGATTCATTGGCAGAATTGGCAACCTCGGCCTGCATCGTGGTATTGACCGCTTGCACCTGTGCCGTGTCGGCGGCCAGTTCGGCCTTGGTCACGTCAGCGGCGATCTCTGCCAGATGCGCCTGCTGATCTAGCACCGCCTTTTGGAACTGAAATGCCAGATTCGGATCTGCCGCCAGTGCGGCCACCGTGGCATCGGGTGACGACTGTCCTGTTACCTGCTGGGCAATACCGACCACTTTGCCAGCAACTTCTTCGGCCTTCTGGCCGCCAAGCCAGCCGGCGATCATCGGCGCGAACTGCGCCAGTGCGAGAGCGATTGGAAGCATCACGCAGCTCCTTTCCAGAGGTTGTTGGCGATGCGGATTGCCCAGCCTCGCCCGAAGGTGAGCCACGTCTTGATGGCCGTGAAGTAACGCAGGCGGATCGAGTTCCAGCGCATCATGAAACGCAGGGGATCGGTCGCTTGCACTGCGGCGATTGTCTGCGGCCCGAGCAGACCGTCGACCTTGGCGCCGGACGCGCCTTGCATCCAGATCACCGGATGACCACCGTTGTAGTTGGCATCGAAGATCTGAAACGCCACATGCGGATCGAATTCATCTAGATGCAACGGATCCCAATAGAGCTTCTTGGCAATGGCTTTTGCCGTTACTTGGGGAAGTTCTCGCATCGGTCCGGTATAGCCACTTGCGCGGGCTACGCGGGCAGTGATGCCCCACATTGTTTCCCCTCCCGGGTCAGCCGGGTTGTTGCTGTAACCGCCCTCGTTTCCGATCAGGGCGTCAAAGGCGTCGTCAAAGCTGCTCATGATTAGCCTTACTTAAAAAAGAGATGCCGAGCTGCTTCCGTGATCACGGCACCGATCACTGCGCTGATGCTCGTCCATACCCACAGTGCACCCTTGCCCTGGTTTGCCATCGCAAGCAGGCTCTTCAGGTCTTTGCGCATTTCCGCGATGGTCTTGTCCTGCTCATCCAACCGAGCCAGAACTTTTCCAAATTCCACTGGATCAACTGACATTCGTTACCCGTCTTATGGAGGATTACCAACCTTGCTGCGTTTCCGTCCACATGATCGTGGCTCGGTAGGCGGCGCTGGCCGTGCCGCCGGTTGCGGCGAAATTGTTGCCGTCCACGTAGTTGAACGTCATCGCCTTCATTTCGCCGCTTGCGCCCTTGTAGAAAGCTTGCGCTAGTAGGCCCTTCTGCTGGGCAGCCACAATGCCATGCGCAACCGTCAAATTCCCCGAGGCGTCCAACGTGCCGGTGAAGCGCTTGATCTTGAATGAGCCGACCAAGTAGTTGCCAACAAAATCAGCCCCCGGAGGCCCCGAGTTGTTCGACACCACAGAGAGCGTCATCACTGCCGGAAGTGCGAGCGCCCACCCCATCAGCGCGTTGTCCGAGATGATGTGGTCATCATCGCTCGCCACTGTGATGAGGTTGCCGGTTCCGGTTCCTTTGTCGGACGCGCGGCAGCTGGTTATGGTCGCGCGTCCGCCTGCCGCCACCGCAATCACCGGATTTGTGGGACTCGTGTTCTGCGGTAATTGCAATTGCACGCCCGTCATCACCAGCGCGTTTGTGCCAGAACTAGCGCTGACGCTGACCGCTTGCTGGTCCCCCGAAAGACGAATCATGCCGCCCGCGATCTCCATGTAGCCGGAGGTGAGGGTGCCCGGGCCAGCCAATTGGATAAGCGGATTGGTGGTTGCCACCGCCGCCTCGATTTCGCTGTTTGCCACCTTCAGGAAGCCGCCTGTCTGATAGATCGCCTGATTACCCGCGAAGCCAACCGACATGAAGCAGCCCGACACCGATAGGTTGCCAGCCGACATGACAAGACCGCCATAGGTATCGAAATCGGTGTTGATGACCTCCCCGAACGTCGTGCCGCTGGCCGAACTTGTCAGCTTCAGCTGCGCACCGTTATTGATGAATAAGCTGTCGCTTAGGTGGAAATCGTCGCAGCGAGCCGTCTGGACGCCTATCGTATTGCCGTCATTGAAAACAGAAGCCTGATTTGTGGTCAGATCGAAGTTCCAGAAGTGGAGCTTGTTGATCCGCACCGAATCCTGCGCGCCGTCGATGTTGATACCGAAGTTGTACGCGGACATTTCCAGCTGCGTAATGAACGCGCCGCCCGAGTTCGTGCCGCCCGCCATATCGATGCCGGTCATGGCCTGGGTGATCGCGACGTTCTCGACCGTGAAGCGGGGCGTCGAGCGCATGTAGAGCGCGGGTGGATAGTTCGTCAGATTCGCCCGGACTGCCGTATCGGGTTGAACGAACGTGATCTTCAGGTTGCGGAAGTGGGGGCCTTCCTCCCCGGACGAGGCGATGAACACGCCCAGGGCCGACATGTTGAATGCCGAGTCGACCTTGATGATCGATACCTGGCGTCCATCGCCTTCGATGATCTGGCCCTTGGTCGCGCACGTAATCCCGTTCTTGACGTAGTAGTACGAAGTCGGCTTCGGGAAAAAGACGCGCAGGCCGGTTGCGACTGCATTCTGGATCGCGGTGGTGTTGTCGGTGCCGTCCCCCATCGCGCCGAACTGCATGACCGAGACCCGGCCGAAATGCTGCAGCTTCCAGCGGCCACCATCCGAGGCGACGATGATCGTGCCGCCGTTGTCGGTGCTAGTTGTGTCGTTCGGGTCGTACTGGTAAGCACCCCCACCACCATCGTGGGCGGCGTAGTAGCCGGTGACGAACGCGCGCGTGTACAGCGTCTTACTAAGTCCGCGCAGCGCAGCAATAGAATCAACAACACGGTTGACCTTATTTAGAAAGCTGCCGGCTACGGTACTGCCATCGAAGCCGACAAGCGATGCCCCGGGATTCGATGCTGTGTTAGCGCTCAGATCGGCATAAGCGGCCGGTGCCGAGGTCTGTTGATCCCAGATCGTGACGCCATTGACATCCTTGACGATCTGCCGGTAGGCGCCGTTTCCGTAGATGACGGCTTGCCCATTGGCATCTAGAGGAACGGGGTTGGGATTTGGCGTCTGGCTACCAGGGTCGGCCCATGTCGTAGCCGGCGTGGTGGTACCAGGCAGATAGAAAGCCACCGACCCGTTGGCAAGTGGCGAGCCGTTCTGGAAAAAGAACGACTGCTTTCCATTCGGCAGAAGTTGTGGCATGGGGCCTCAAAACAAAAAGGCCACCCGCAGGTGGCCTAAAATGAGAAAACCCCGCACTTGGCGGGGTTGGAGGGTTCAATGGACTGCAGTTATTACGAGGTCCTGATGGTGACGCCCGAAGCGTCTCCGGAGGTCATCAGAGCCGCATACAAGGCGCTGTCACAGAAATGGCATCCGGATCGAAACGATCATCCGGACGCTCCGCAAATCATGACGTTGCTCAACCAGGCGTATGAGGAACTCTCCGATCCTGACAGAAGGCTTGCCTACGATGCCTGGATTGCCGCCGGATGTCCCCCGGACCAGATTTCGAAACCACCCAAGTCCACGGCTTTTGAAGTTGATGAAGAAAAGCTGCGCGAAGGTCTTGCAGCCCTCGATGCCCATGAAAAGAAATACCCAAAATTCGGGAAAATGATGATCTGGGCGCTCATCGTAAGCGCCATCACTTCGTGACCGGTTTCGGATTGCCCATTAATGCGCGCAGCTTGTTTGCATTGGCTGTATCAATCCTCGTGGCCATCTTCGTGGCCGCAGAAGAACCAAAGGTTGAGCCGGCCGCTGTTCCCGCAACCATGCCGGGATAGCCACCAATCGCATGACCAATCGCCCCTCCAAGACCTGAACCAATTGCGGCGGGCGCCCAAATCATCCCGCGCTGCAAGATGTTGTGGCCCTGAACGGCAGCCCCAGGGTATGCGGAAGGCGTTTGTAAAATGTGGCCGCCGCGGTTCAATGTCTCGAACTTCGAGATTTCCTCGGGGCTGAACACTAGCGCCATCTTCGACGCCTGGTTGTTGAGCTCGCGGGTCACGTTCGCCGCATTCCACATGGATGCCCCGTTTTGTGTACCCCCGCGGTCACCGGCGGCGTAGATCTGCCGTGCCAACTGACCCTTGATCTCGGCAAGCGCTTGTTGCCCTTGCGGTTGCAGCTCTTCCGGTAGATTCCTAAGCGTATCGATGACATGCGAAAACTGAGCCGTCGGCATGCTCGTCAGCTTCGTCACGCCAATGCAGCGTGGGAAGACATTCTTGGTTATCGGCCATCCGAGCTGCTGGGGCAAACCATGCTCGAACTCGTGGCGCCGGACGACCGCGACAGAACGCAAAAGCAAGCGGGTCGGGTTCAGGCGGGAGTGAAGTGCAGCGGATTCGAGAATCGCTATCGGCACCAGTCGGGCACCGATGTCCATTTGTCATGGTCGGCACAGTGGAACGTGGAGCATCGACTGCGCATTGGCGTGGCGCGCAATGTCACCGCATTGAGGACGCTGGCGGAGCCCAGTCCGCTGGCGCAACTGCAGGCGCGTCTGGCGCCTCACGAATCCAGGGTGTTGCAGTTGCTGTTGACTGAAGCCGCAGAAAAGCAGATTGCGGAACAGCTCGGTCTGGCCACGTCGACCACGCACTCTTACATTACGAGCGTCTATCGCAAGTTCGGCGTGCGTGGCCGCGCTGGGCTGATGAGCCTGTGGCTCAAAGAGATGCGAAGCCGCTGATACCCGCCCTGTATCACGGCATCGTCGCATCACCATCTGGCACAAATAGCGCGCGCGCCCTGGGCTATACTGCCGCCCGTCACGCACACAACGTGACCTCGGATTGGCGTCCGAGAGCAGATACAGGCGGGTAACCGCCGGCCGGCGGTTTTTTTACGCCCGTTCATCAAGCGCCTCCTATGGCCGGGCCTTGGTGAGGGAGCGCTCGCGCTCGCCGGTTTCCTGTATCGCCGGTACGCCAACCTTGCCTTGTGCCCGGCCACCCCGATTGGCGTCGGGGTTCGGGTACCTAAACCCGATACAGGAGCATCGAAATGCGCCACGCCTTTGGTCGCCTCGAGGACACACAATCTCCTTTCCCAGATACCCTCGGTAGTCAAAACGACGTGGCCGAGCCGCTTCAACAGCAACGCGCCGACCTCGTGCGAGCGTTGGCAGCGGCCGAAGCATCCGTAAGAACATTTCCCATCGGCTCATTGCAACAGGCCAACGCACGGGCCCGCGTCACGCGTTTGCAGAGAGCGCTGCGGCGCTTGAAAGCCGCGCTTGGCACGTCAAAGCGGCATCAGGACGTTGGCGACTTCCTGATCGAAATGTTTCGCGAGCGCGTTTCTTTCACCGAATGGCAGTCCATCGTGGCCGAGGCGCGACGCCGCCATGATTCAAAGGCGACGGAAGGTCAAATCGGTACGCTCGCTGCGGGGCCGGGCGCACAAAGCTGATATAGTCGCGTCGCCTCCGATTTCTGAACTTTGCGATGTCTCTCGTACTCCGCCGAACCGTTCTCACGTTCGTTGCCGCAGCTTCGGTTGCGGGCGCCGGCCTCGTCCACGCGCAAGCCAGTGCGCCGCAAGCCCCTGCAGTGTCCACGGCTGCATCGGGCGGCACCGTCGCTGAACTGCAGCAGTTGCTGGCGCAGAAGCGCCTGACCGAACTGCGCACGACTTACAACGGCGACTACGGCACGAGCCTGCTGCTGGTCAACGAAGACACCACAGCGTACGTCGCCCTGTCGTATCGCAAGGAACTGTGGCGTGTGTACAAGTTTGCGTCGGTCGCTCCAGCCGAAGGCGCATACGAGACGCTGACCGGTCAGACCCGGACGTGGGCCGAAGATGATCTGCGCCGCGCCGTCACGGCGGGCCAGAAGGCGCAACTGGAGCGCGAAGCCCAGGCAGCTCAGCAGCGCGCCGCATCCCTGAGCCAGGAAGTGCGCATCATGCAGGCGCAGCGCCAGAAAATGCTGACTGAACAGCAGACCATGCGTCAGGAGACGAAGGCGCTGGACATCGAGCGCCGCGCGTATCAGACCCAGGTTGAATCGCTGCAGCAGCAGATCCGCTTGCTGGAAAAACAGCTCAACGATCCGCACTGGTCGCCCGCGCCTTAAACGTCTCGTCAAGGGCTTTGACATTCACCTTCCTGGCCTGGCGCAACTGCGGCAGGCCAGCGACCTCTCCGCCTTCGATGCAACGCGCATCGACTTAAGAGCAATCTGATCGACCACCGTCCATCTGCCGCTTAGCATGGCGCCTGCTTGCGCAGCCGGCTTGGATGCGCGCTGCGGCCATCAGCGGAGACGGATTTGGAATCCCCCAACTTCATCATCGACGGACACCTGCGCCTACCGGGCTTGGTGCGTATGCCGCCGCCTTTCGGGCCTGCACTCGACAGCGCGCAGCCCGGCGCCGCAACACAGGTCAGCGCGTCGATCGATCCAGCAGCCCACACGTGCGGTAGCGCCGGTACAGCCCGCCATAGGCAGTGGCCTCAACGCATGACCGCGCTGTCGGTTGGCATGGCATGCACGCTGGCGGCCGCGCTGCTTGGCTGGCAGACCGGGCAGCATCGCCAGCCAGCCGCAGAGTTTGATCAAGCAACCGTGGCCGCCATCGCCCAGCCGACCACACCGATCGTTCTGCTCGAGAACCCTCCTGCCGAGCCCGTCGCGTCAGCGCAAACCCAAGAGCCCGAGGAATCCGAAACCGCTATCGCAGCCGCAACGGCGGTCGCGCGTGCTCCCGACACGACGTTGGACGGTGCGGAAGTCACTAGGCCGGTCATCGCTGCTGCATCGCCGGTGGTGACGCAATTGCCGGCGAAATCGATCCGGACGCGCATGCTTGTGCGGGCCGTCGAGCCAGCACCGACACACGAGTTGGAACGGCCGGCCACACTGCTCGACGAGGAATCTGCGTTCATCGAATTCGAGTCGGCACCGATCGACACGGCGCCAATCGCTTCAGGCTATGCGGCGCCGGGCGCGCCGGTGCATATCGAACTGCAACGGCATACGCGCTTCACGGACTGACCGGAGCGCGTGCCGCCACGCCGGCTCAGTGCAACTGGCCGCCGGTTTCGCGTACATCGTGCAGCGTGCGCAGCGTTGTCTCGATGGCGATGCGCAGACCGGTGACGATGGTGTCGTGCGCCATGCTCGGTTGCCCCGGGTGCTTGGCGGCCTGCGACGGCAGATACGGGATGTGGATGAAGCCGCCGCGCGTGGGCAGCTTGTGGCGGGAGATGGCATGCATCAGCCCATAGAAAACGTGGTTGCAGACGAAGGTACCCGCCGTCTGCGAGACCGACGCAGGAACGCCACCCGCACGCAGTTCGCGCACGATGGCCTTGATCGGCAGCGTTGAAAAATACGCGGCCGGACCGTCACTTGCGATGGCGATATCGATCGGTTGCTTGCCGGCGTTGTCGGCAATGCGTGCGTCGTCAACATTGATGGCGATGCGCTCGATGGCCATCTCGGCTCGGCCGCCAGCCTGCCCCACGGCAATCACCACCTCCGGCTGCAGCGTCTGCAGCAACTTGCCGAGCACTTTGTTGGATTCGCCGAAGATGGTCGGCAACTGTCGCGCGACGATCTCGGCGCCGGCGATTCCCTGGCCATCGAGGGTGCGCACGGCTTCCCACGACGGATTGATGGGTTCGTTCTCGAACGGGTCGAAACCGGTGACGAGGACGGTAGGCATGATGTTCTCCTGCTTGCTGCGTAAGACAAAAACGATGATAAACGTCCGTCGAACATCATGCCCGAGCGCGTTGCGGCGTCAGTTTGCCTTGCTGCGCTTGTTCTCGAAGTTCAACAGGATGTCGACTTCTTCCGTGCCCGCCGTGTGCAGCCATTCGCGCGTCAGACGCTCGCCCAGGCGGCGCATGTCGCCCTGCAGCGTCACGTCGGGATTGAGCACGCGCACGCCGGTCTTGGCGAGTTCGGCTTCGTCGCGCTCGTAGGTCTGGCGGCTGGAATCCCAACCGCGCGCCTCGTAATCCTTGGCGAGTTTGAGCACGGTCTGCTGCGTCGCGGGCGGGAGCTTGGCGAAGCGCGCCTCATTCACGAACACGGCGTTCTTTGGGATCCACGCGTTGACCTTGTAGTAATAGGTCATGCGCTGGCCAGCCTTCGTCTCCAGACCAGTGGACGGCGAGGTGACCATCGTGTCGATCCGGCCGCCGGCAATCGCGGCAGTCAGATCAGCGGCTTCCACCTGCACGGCCTGTGCGCCGTACAGCTCGGCAATGCGCTTTTGCGCCGCGTTATAGGTGCGCAAACGATGTCCCTTCAGGTCGGACAAACGGGCGATCGGTGTTTCGGAATACAGGTTCTGCGGCGGCCAGGGCACGGCGTACAGCAGGCGCAAACCATTGGCCTTCATCAACGCTTCGATGTGGCTGCGCGAGGCATCCCACAGCAGGCGCGCATCGTTGTAGCCCGACACCACGAAGGGAATCGAATCCACGCCGAAAAGCGGATCGCGCTGAGCCAGCGTCGAGAGCATCACTTCGCCCGCTTCCGCCTTGCCGTCCTTGACGCCGTCAAAGATGGCGGCCGGCTTGAGCAGCGTGCCGTTCGGATAGACCTCGAGCTTGAGCCCGCCATTGGTGGCGCTGCTGACTGCGGTGGCAAAGGCCTGCAGGTTTTGCGTATGGAAATTGACGGCCGGATACGGCGTGGCCACTCGGAGCGTTTCCGCGCTGGCTTGCGCGGCGGAAATCAACGACAGCGCGCTGGCTGCGAGAACACAAAAAAAGCGGCGTCCCGACATGGAACGGCCGCTCGTCATCTGGCTGCTCATGAATCCCCCCGGAGAAAGAGCACGATGCGAGGTCGACACGACTGCATGCCCTTGTCTCCCGGGCAGCGATCGCGCTGGGTGGCGTCCGCCGGCTAAGAACCGCCAGCGTGACGCACACCGCACGCGACGCATTAAACACGATTAGTGGAGCATCAGGAAGTACAAGAGCACGATATTGGCTGCAAGCAACAGTAGCGCGGTCGGGACTTGCGCTTTGATCACAGCGTTCTTATCGGACAACTCCAACAGCGCGGCAGGCACGATATTGAAGTTCGCCGCCATCGGGGTCATCAGCGTGCCGCAGTAGCCCGAGAACATGCCGATAGCCGCCATCACCGCCGGATTGGCATGGAACACGCCCACCAGGATCGGCACGCCCACGCCGCCTGTCATGACCGGGAAGGCCGCAAAGCCGTTGCCCATGATGACGGTGAAGAGCGCCATGCCCACGCAATAGACGACCACCGCGACCAGTCGATAGTCCATGTTGATGTAGGCGGTGGTCAGGTGCGCCACGGCCTTGCCCACGCCGGCATCGGCGAAGACCAGGCCGAGCATGGCCAGCATCTGCGGCAGCACCAGCGCCCAGCCGAGCGACTCCGTCAGCCGACGCGACTCACGCATGGCCTGCACCGGCGTGTCGCGGGTCAGCCAGCACGCCAGCGCGAGCGAGATGATGCAGCCCAGGCCCAGTGAGACGAAGGTCTGGTTCTTCGGATCGAGCAGCAGGTCGCCACCGATCTTCACGTCCTTCAGGAACACGCTGCCGATGACGGTGACCAGCGGAATGGTCAGCGCCGGAATGAACAGACGGTTGCCCAGGCGCTTGGCCGATGCGCGGCGCTCTTCTGCCGGCAGTTCACCGTGCTTGCCCAGCGTCACGCCGCCGGTGCCGGCCAGCAGTGCCATCACCACGGCACCCACACCAACCACGATCGGTGGGATCTTGTCGCCAACAAGGAAGATGACGGCGAAGATCGCCCAGAACAGGCCCGTGGTCCAGCGACGCGGGTGGTTCTTGTCGGCAAAGGTCATCAGCGCGGTGATCGTCAGGATGATCCCGGCCAGCCAGTACAGATAGTTGATCGACAGAATCATGGCTTACCCCTGCTTGGCCGCGGCCGTGTTGGTATTGCCGGCGGCGCCCCGCTGGTTACCCATCTCGCGGGCAAGCCAGCCGTCCAGGCGCTTGAGGCGCACCGAGTGGATCAGGAACGCGCAGACCGCCGTCGGGATGCCCCACACAGCGATACGCAGCGGTTCCACGTCGATGCCCGAGCCGAGCAGGAACGTGTGCATCAGCGCGATGGCGCCGAAGGCCACGAAGATGTCTTCGCCGAAGAACAGGCCCACGTTGTCGGTGGCGGCGCAGAAGGCCAGCAGGCGTTCACGCACCGGCGCCGGCAGCTTGCCGAAACGGTTCTCGGCGGCGCCTTCGGCCATCGGGGCCAGCAGCGGACGCACCATCTGCGGATGACCGCCGAGGCTCGTCAGACCGGCAGCTGCCGTCAGCTCGCGCACGGCGAGGTAGACGATCAGCAGACGGCCAACGGTGGCCGATTGAATGCGCGCGATCCAGTTCTGCGCGTGTTCACGCAAGCCGTGGCGTTCGAGCAGACCCACCACCGCGAGTGGCAGCAGGATGATCAGCGGCAACGTCCGCGTCTTGATGATGCCCGTCCCGATCGCCGTCAGGATCTGCTCGATGGACATCGATGCCGCAAAACCGGTGGCGATGGCGGCCACGGCCACCACCAGCATCGGATTGAATCGCAGGATGAACCCCGCGATGATGACGACCACCCCGATCAGCGGCCATAGATTCACTGCCGTACCCATGTGGTGCTTCCCCCCAAGTTGATAAAAAGCCCCGCTGGAAGGACGGGGCCGTGGCTCAGGCGCCGGCGCGAACAGCGATGCCTTCGCTGCCAAGCCGTTCCCGAATGCGTCGCGCGAACGCCAGCGCATGCGCGCCGTCGCCGTGCAGACAAACCGTTTCCGCGCGGATCGGAACCCACGTGCCGTCGATGGCCTTCACGCGCTGCTCGCGCACCATCGTCAGCGTCTGGTCCAGCGCGGCATCTTCGCTGTCGATCAGGGCGCCCGGCGTACCGCGTTTGACGAGCGAGCCGTCTGCGTTGTAACCGCGATCGGCAAACACCTCTTCCTTGGCCTGCAGGCCAAGTTCACGCGCGGCCTTGACCAGTTCACCTCCCGCCAGGCCAAACACCACCAGCGACGGATCGAAATCGCGGATCGCGTGCACGATGGCCATGGCCAGCGGCCGGTCGCGCGAAGCCTGGTTGTACAGCGCGCCGTGCGCCTTCACGTGCGCCAGCTTGCCGCCCTGCGCACGCACGATGGCTGACAGCCCACCAATCTGGAACAGCACGCCCGCGTAGATTTCATCGGGCTGCAGATGCATCTCAGTGCGGCCAAAGTTTTCGCGATCGGGAAAGCTCGGATGCGCGCCAATCGACACGCCCTGGCGCAGCGCCCAGCCCACGGTCTGGCGCATCGTGTTGACGTCGCCGGCGTGCCAGCCGCAGGCGATGTTGGCGGAACTCACCAGTGCGAGGAGCGCCTCGTCGGTATCGCAGCCTTCGCCGAGGTCGGCATTCAGATCAATTGCGGTCATGGTGTTGTCTTCCGGTGCATCAGGCGTTCAGTCGCGTCTTGGCGGTGCGATGCGCGCTCGACAGAATGCCTTGGCGCTGCCAATCCAGTGCGGTTTCGATTTGCTGCAGATACCGTGCCACGTCGGCGCGGGCGGCTTCGGCCTCTTCCAGCGTGACACGCTCGAAGCGCACGCGCGTGCCGAGCGGAATCTGCGCCAGGCGCCATTGGTCGGCCAGGATGACGGAGCCGATCTTCGGATAGCCGCCCGTGGTTTGCGCATCGGCCATCAACACAATGGGCTGGCCAGACGGCGGCACCTGGATCACGCCCGGCACCACGCCGTGCGAGAGCAGATCGCCGCTGCGCTGCTTTTTGCGCTTGAGTTCCGGCCCCTGCAGGCGAAAACCCATCCGGTTGCTGTTGGGGGTGAGCGTCCAGTCCGATTCCCAGAATGCGGCTTGCGCGTCGGCAACGAAATCGTCGTATTCAGGACCGGGCAGCACGCGCATGACCGGCGTGTCCTTCTGCGCGCGGTCGAACGTCCAGCGGGCGGCCTTCACGGCAACGGTATCGCCGCTGATGTCGGGGGCGTACGTTGTGTCGGCAGGCAGCACGGGCAGCCTGTCGCCGTCTTTCAACGGGCGCCCTTCGAAACCACCAAAGCCGGCTTTCAGATCGGTGCTGCGCGAGCCCATCATCTCGGGCACATCGATGCCGCCGGCCACGCAGAGATACGCACGCACCCCGCCCTGCGCCACGCGCAATGTCAGCATCTGCCCGCGTTGCACGGGGATGGCGCGCCAAGCATGCACCGGTGCGCCGTCGAGCGTGGCGCGGCAATCGGCGCCCGTCAGCGCGATCAGGCCATTGGCGTGGAAGCGCAGCGTGGCGTTGCCCAGCGTGAACTCGATGCCCGCCGCATCGCTGCGGTTGCCAACCAAGCGGTTGCCCACATACAGCGACAGCGGATCCAGCGCGCCCGACGTGCACACGCCAAAACGGCGATAGCCGGTGCGGCCCAGGTCCTGCACGGACGCCAGCACGCCGGCCCGCACGATCTCGATCATGGGTTGGGGTTTCGAACTCATGCGCGCACCTTCGAGGCAACAAAGCGGATGCGGTCTCCGGGCGCCAGCAGCGTGGGGGGATTACGCTGCGGCATGAAGAGCGCCGCGTCTGTGCGGCCAAGCAGTTGCCAGCCACCGGGGGATGCGGCCGGGTAGATGCCGGTCTGCTCGCCGCCGATGCCGACCGAACCGGCCGGCACGGCCATGCGCGGCTCGGCGCGACGCGGCGTGGCGAGTGACTTGTCGAGCCCGCCCATGTAGGCAAAGCCGGGCTGGAAGCCCAGGAAATAGACGATGTATTCCGGCGCGGTGTGACGGCGCACGACTTCGGCCGTGCTGAGGCCGGTGTGCTTGGCGACTTCGCGCAGGTCGGGGCCTTCGTCACCGCCATAGGCGACTTCGATGTCGACGAGTTTGCCGTCGGCCACCAACGCCTGGCTCTCTTCCCAGGCCTCACGCAGCTGCGTGGTCAATCGCTGCGCATCGGCCAGTGGACCGAACACGAGCGTGAGGTTGTTCATGCCGGGCACCACGTCGACCACGCCCGCCCAATTGGACGCGCGCGAAGCCATGGCCCAGATGCGCTGCTGGCAATTCAGGGTGGCCGGTGGCGGCACTTCGCACAACAGCGCGAGTTCGCCCAGCCGGTGAATCGTGCACTGCAACTTAACCCCCGTCTCGTGTGCGCCGTTGGCGGGAAGATCCCTGCAAAACGACGCGCGTTTGAAAACGAAAGCGATACGTTAATAAATTGTCGATAAATTCTGTATAAGAAGTAACCCTTAGTCGTTCAGGGCCAAGTCGCTGCTGAACGCGGTCCGGCTGCACTCATCATAGGTGCCGGACGCGGTTAGCGTGACAGGCATGTTATGCCAAAGTCATATGAAAGGAGGAAGACGCCCCCAGAACAAGAGGCGTAGATCGAGACCGGAACTGAGGGTCAGGCGGCGGGCTCTTCGCGCGTGATGCGCAGACCCAGAACGAGTGCGGCGACGGCGCAGACAGCCATCATGCCCAGCAGCGGCAGCGCCGTCTGGCCGACGGCGGCAACCACCGTACCGGTCACCATGCCGAGGCCAAATTGCATGGCGCCCATGAGCGCCGAGCCCGTACCCGCACGCGCACCCTGCCCCGCCATTGCCAGCGCGCCGGTGTTGGGAGAGATGCAGCCGATCGAGGCGATGTAGCAGAACAGCGCCGCCAGCACGAGCGGCAGCGGCGTAAAACCGGCCGCGGCGGCAGCGGCAGCCAGCACGCTGGTGATGGCCGGCACCCACAGCGCCCGTCGCAGCACGCGCGCCGGCGAATACTTGCGCACCAGCCGCACATTCACGCGCGAGGCCGCGATCATCCCGGCGGCGTTGCTGCCGAACACCCAGGCGTACTGCGACGGCGTCAGCCCATAACCGTCGATCAGCACGAACGACGACACGGTGATGTACGCGAACATGCCCGACAGAAACACGGCGCCGCACCACATATAGGCAGCGTAGTGGTGATCGCGCAGGAGTTCCCAGTAGTCGCGCAGCACGTGGCGGACTGCCAGCCTGCGCGCCTGCTCGGGCGCCAGCGACTCGCGCATCAGGTAATGCACCGCGACCAGCGACAGCACGCCAAATGCCGTCAGCAGAGCAAAGATGACCCGCCACGTTGTGAACTGCAGCACTGCGCCGCCAATCATCGGCGCGAGGATGGGCGCTACACCCATCACCAGCATCAGCGTCGAATACGCCTGCGCGGCGCCGGCCGGGTCCATGCGATCACGCACGGCAGCGCGTGCGATGACCATGCCCGCGCAGCCGCCAAACCCCTGCACGCCGCGCAGCACGGCCAGCATCGTGGCGTCTTTGGCGAACGCGCAACCGATGGACGCCGCCACGTACATCGCCAGACCGATATAGAGCGGCGGCTTGCGGCCAAACCGATCGCTGGCTGGGCCGTAGATGAGCTGGCCGATCGCCAGGCTGATCAGGAACACAGTCAGCGTGAGCCCCGCCGCGGCCGACGACGTATTCAGATCGCGCGCGATGGTCGGCAGGCTCGGCAGGTACATGTCCACCGACAGCGGGCCGATGGCCGTGAGCGCGCCAAGCAGCAGGAGCCAGCCGGGGATCGGGCCGGGCATGCGGGATCGTGCAGGAGCGGGAGCAGTCATGAAGGGAGAACTTGACGCGGCGGCAGACGGGAGGCCCGCGCCGGAGTAAACCGGGAACTGTAGCGCAAAGCGGCGAGCCACGCGCGCGCACTGGTCAGGTGCACGACGGCATGCGCGCCCCACCCGAGGGCTGCACGTGCCACCTGCATACATCGGCATGACAAGCTGGACCCCACAAATCGCCGCGATCGGGCCGGCACGGGATTTGCACTCCGCCACCCCTCGTACGAGGCAGTCCCAAGCCGGCCGAAATCGCCGTTCGGCATGGAGCCGAACGATATAATTCGCGGTTGATGGCAGGCATCACCCAACCATGATGATTGCTGCGATGCGTCGGCGCGAATCTGCGTTGGCGTTGCCTGCAGTGAAGTGTCGTCAACACCCAAAAACGAGACCGCCTCCGCTGCGTACCGGCACGGTGAGCGGCACGGAAACCACGAGCCAACCTGTTGTGACACAACTCCCACCACGCCTGTCGCTGACGGGCATGACCAAGCGCTACCCAAGCGTGGTCGCCAACGACGGCGTGAGCCTGACCGTCGCGCCGGGCGAGATCCACGCCGTACTGGGCGAAAACGGCGCCGGCAAGTCGACGCTGATGAAGATGATCTTCGGCGCCGTGCAGCCTGACGCCGGTGAGATGCTGCTCGACGGCCAGCGCGTCGAGATCGCCAATCCGCACCAGGCGCGCGCACTTGGCATCGCCATGGTGTTCCAGCACTTCTCGCTGTTCGACACGCTCACGGTGGCAGAGAACATCCTGCTCGGCCTGCCCTCGGGCACGGATCTGCGCGACGTGGCTGATCAGGTGCGCAGCACGGGCGAGAAATACGGCTTGCCGCTGGAGCCGCATCGCCATGTGCATACGCTTTCCGTGGGCGAGCGCCAGCGCGTGGAAATCGTGCGGGCGCTGCTCACCAAGCCGCGCCTGCTGATTCTTGACGAACCCACCTCGGTGCTGACGCCGCAGGCCGTCGAGAAGCTGTTCGTGACGCTGCGCCAGTTGGCGGTAGAAGGCACGAGCATCCTCTACATCAGCCACAAGCTCGACGAGATCCAGGCCCTGTGCCACACCGCCACGGTAATGCGCATGGGCAAGGTCACGGGCGTATGCGACCCGCGCCAGGAAACGGCGGCGTCGCTGTCGCGCATGATGATCGGCGGCGAGCCTCCGCGCGAATTGCGACCGCAGACCACACCGGGCGACGTGCGCATGGAGGTGGCCGGACTGTCGCTGCCCAAGGCCCATGCCTTTGCGACGGAGCTGCGTGACATCGCGCTGCAATTGCGCAGCGGCGAGATCGTCGGCATCGCAGGCGTATCGGGCAACGGGCAGCAGGAACTGCTGGCAGCCCTGTCCGGCGAAGACACGCGTGCGTCGGCGCAGACCATCAGCATCGGCAACGAGCCAGTCGCCAAGCTGGACCCGCGGGCGCGCCGCAAGCGCGGGCTGTCGTTCGTGCCGGAAGAGCGCCTGGGGCGCGGCGCCGTGCCGTCGCTGTCGCTGGCCGCAAATACGCTGCTGACGCATCAGCGTGCGCCGCAGGTGCGTGGGGGGCTCATCGACAAGAAGGCCGCCGCCAAGCTGGCTGCCGGCATCATCCGACGCTTTGGCGTCAAGGCCGCCGGCCCGGAAGCATCGGCCAAGAGCCTGTCGGGCGGCAACCTGCAGAAATTCATCGTCGGCCGCGAAATCGAATGCGCGCCGCGTGTGCTCATCGTCGCGCAACCCACCTGGGGCGTCGACGTGGGTGCGGCGGCGCAGATTCACAACGAAATCCTCGCGCTCAAGGCGGGGGGCTGCGCCATCCTGATCGTGTCGGAAGAACTCGACGAACTCTTCGCGCTTTGCGATCGCCTGCACGTGATCGCCAACGGGCGCCTCTCGCCCTCCACGCCCACGCACGCCACCAACCGCGAACAGATTGGTCTGTGGATGAGCGGCATGTGGGACAAAGCCCCGGCTTCGGCGGCAGCGACCTCGGAGGTGGCCCATGGCTGACGTCATGCATGGCAGCCGCCTGGCGCTGCCGGTTTCGCTGGAGCTGCGGGCGATCCCGTCGCGCACCATGGCCTATGCCTCGCCGCTCATCGCGCTGGTGTTGACGATGGTGTTCGGCCTGCTGCTGTTCGCGCTGCTTGGCAAAGACCCCGTGGCCGGCCTGCGCGTGTTCCTGGTCGAACCGCTGGTCAGCAAGCGGGCGATTGGCGAAGTGCTGCTCAAGACCGTGCCGCTGGTGCTGTGCGCGCTGGGCTTGTCGGTGTGCTATCGCACCAACGTGTGGAACATCGGCGCGGAGGGGCAACTGATCTTGGGCGGCATTTTCGCCGCGGCTACGATCGTCTACTTCGATACGCCGACACCCGCCATCCCGGGCGGCTTTGCGCTGGTGCTGGCCCTCGTTGCTGGCCTCATCGGCGGCGCGCTGTGGGCAGCGATCACGGCGCTGCTGCGCGATCGCTTTCATGCCAACGAGATCCTCGTCTCGCTCATGCTCACGTACATCGCGCAGTTGCTGCTGCTGTACGTGGTCAACGGGCCGTTGAAGGACCCGAACGGCATGAACTTCCCGCAATCGATCGTGTTCGACAGCGCGTTCGTTCTGCCGACGCTCGTGGCCGGCACGCGCCTGCACGTTGGCTTCCTGTTCATGCTCGTGATGACAGCGGCGATGACGTTGTTTGTCTTCCGCAGCTTTGCGGGCTATCGCCTTCAAGTCGGTGGCCTGGCCCCGCAAGCCGCGCGCTATGCGGGCTTCTCGTCGCGCGCGGCGCTGTGGACGGCGCTGCTGGTGTCGGGCGGCCTGGCAGGCGTTGCCGGCGCCTTCGAGGTCACGGGGCCGATCGGGCAACTGCTGCCGTCCATTTCCCCCGGCTACGGCTTTGCCGCCATCGTGGTGGCGTTCGTCGGGCGCCTGAATCCGGTGGGCACCGTGCTGGGTGCGATCGTGATGTCGCTGTTCTACATCGGCGGCGAGCTTGCGCAATCGCGCCTGGGCCTGCCGTCGGCCATTACCGGAGTGTTCCAGGGGATGCTGCTGTTCTTCCTGCTCGCCTGCGACACGCTCATCGAATACCGCCTGCGCTGGCGCGCACATCACTGATCGGGCCGCATACATGGAAAGTCTCGCTCCCCTGATCGCCGCGTCGATCAACGCCGGCACCCCGCTGTTGCTGGCCGCCCTGGGCCTCTTGATGAACGAGCGCTCCGGCGTGCTCAACCTCGGCGCCGAAGGGATGATGCTGGTGGCCGCCGTGGTCGGCTTCATGGTCGGCTACCAGACGCAGATTCCGCTGCTGGGTTTTGCCGCCGGCGCGCTTGCCGGCATGGTGATGGCCGCCCTCTTCGCCTGGCTGGCGCTGGTGCTCGTCACCAACCAGGTCGCCACGGGCCTCGCCCTGTCGATTTTCGGCACCGGCCTGTCGGCCTTCATGGGCCAGCGCTTTGTCGGCATGTCGCTGCCGGCGCAGGCGCACGGCATCCCCGGGTTGGAGTCGATTCCGTTTGTCGGCCCCGCCCTGTTCGCGCACCACTGGATGGTCTATTTCAGCCTGCTGCTGTGCGGCGCGATTGCGTGGTTCCTGTTCAAGACGCGGGCTGGCCTCACGCTGCGGGCGATTGGGGAATCGCCGGAGTCGGCTCACGCGCTCGGCTATCCGGTACGCACCGTCCGCTTTGGCGCGCTGTTGTTTGGCGGCGCGTGCTGCGGGCTGGCAGGTGCCTACCTATCGCTGGTCTACACGCCGATGTGGGTCGAGAACATGGTCGCCGGCCGCGGCTGGATTGCCCTCGCGCTGACCACCTTTGCCACTTGGCGCCCGCTACGCATTCTGTTCGGTGCGCTGCTCTTCGGCGGCGTGACGATCCTGCAATTTCACCTGCAAGGGATGGGCGTGTCGGTGCCGTCGCAGATTCTGTCGATGGCGCCGTTTGCCGCCACCATCGTCGTGCTGGCCATCATCTCGCGCAATCCGGATTGGATCCGCCTGAACATGCCCGCATCGCTCGGCAAGCCGTTCCGCCCGGGGGCTGCCTAAACTGCATGCAGCGTCAGCTTCTGCATTCCGCTTTTATTTGCCTCAACACAGTCAACGAGCCACACAACAGGAGAAATCGATGAACGTTACCCGCAGGATCACGCTGGCCGCCCTGGCCGCCGGCGCTGCCCTGACCCTCTGGGGTTGCGGCAAGTCCAACGACAACGCTAGCGGCAATGCCGCGCCGGCCGCATCATCGGCCCCCGCCGCTGCCGCACCGGCGCCGGCCAATGAACCGCTGAAGATCGCGTTCGTCTACGTCGGCCCGGTGGGCGACGCAGGCTGGACGCACGCCCACGACGACGGCCGCAAGGAAGTCGAAGCCAAGTTCGGCGACAAGGTGAAGACCAGCTTCGTCGAAAGCGTGCCCGAAAGCGCTGCGGACGCCGAGCGCGTGTTCCGCGACCTGGCCACGCAAGGCAACAAGGTCATCTTCGGCACGAGCTTTGGTTTCATGGAATCGATGCTCAAGGTCGCCAAGGAATTCCCGGATGTGAAGTTCGAGCACGCCACCGGTTTCAAGACCGCCGACAACCTCGGCCAGTACGACGTGCGCACATATGAAGGCGCCTATCTGGCAGGCGTGGTGGCCGGCAAGATGAGCAAGTCGGGCAAGCTGGGCGTAGTGGGATCGGTGCCCATCCCCGAGGTGATCCGCAACATCGATTCGTTCACGCTGGGCGCACGCAGCGTCAACCCGAAGGCCACCACCCGCGTGGTGTGGGTCAACAAGTGGTTCGATCCGGGCAAGGAGCGCGAAGCGGCCACCACCCTCATCGGCCAGGGCGTCGACGTGCTGATGCAGAACACCGACTCCGCCGCCGTCGTGCAGACCGCGCAGGAGAAAGGCGTCTACGCGATCGGCTGGGACAGCGACATGACCAAGTTTGGCGAGAAGGCCCACCTGGCGGCTTCGATCAACAAATGGGGCGTGTACTACACCAAGGTCATCGGTGATGTGCTTGAAAACAAGTGGAAGCCGGAAACCGTGTGGTGGGGCCTGAAGGAAGGTGCGATCGACCTCGGCGCATACAACGCCGTGGTGCCGGAAGACGTGAAGACGCTGGTCGAGACACGCAAGAAGGGCATCATCGACGGCTCGGCTCCGATCTGGAAGGGCCCGCTCAAGGACAACACCGGCAAGGAAGTCCTGCCCGTCGACAAGGTCGCCGACGACGGCTTCCTGCACGGCATCAAGTTCTACGTGGAAGGCGTGGAAGGCAAGATTCCAGGCTAAGTCGTACCCGTCTCGGCAAAAGCCGGCGTCTCGCGAGAGGGCCGGCTTTTTTCATGGACGATCGCGCCTCTTCTTGAAAACCGGACCGTTTCCCCAAGCTGATACGATGATCCGCCGGCCAAACGGACTCATGTGACGCCGGCTTTTCATCAAGGAGCCCACGATGTTCGGACGACTTTTCCGCCTGTGGAGCGTGGTGCGCAACGACGTGCGCCTGCTGTGGTTTGCGCTGCGCCATCCGGACAAGCCGTGGTGGCTCGCGCCGGCTGCGCTGCTGCTGGTGGGGTATGTGGTATCGCCCGTCGACCTGATCCCGGACGTCATTCCCGTGATCGGCTGGGTGGACGACATCGTGCTGGTGCCCTTTGCGCTGCACATGCTGCTGCGCGGCCTGCCCGACCGCGTGCGCGAGGATGCGCGCTTTGCTGCCGCCCGGCGTGTGAAGCCCTCCGGGCGGTAACGCCTCGACTTATGGCAAGAGGATCGTCGACCCGGTCGTCTTGCGCGCTTCCAGATCGCGGTGCGCCTGCGCCGCGTTCTGCAGATCGTAGCGCTGGTGAATCTCGATCTTGACCTTGCCGCTGCTCACCACATCAAACAACTCTGCCGCCATCGGTTCCAGCAGCTCGCGCCGTGCCGTGTAAGTCATCAGCGTCGGGCGCGTGATCTTGAGCGAGCCTTTTGCGCTCAGCACGCTGAGGTCAACCGGTGGCACTGGGCCAGATGCGTTGCCGTAGGTGACCATCATCCCGCGCGGTGCGAGGCAATCCAGCGAGCCCGTGAACGTGTCTTTGCCAATGCCGTCGTAGACCACCGGCACGCCCTTGCCGCCAGTGATTTCGCGCACGCGTTCGGTAAAGTTCTCACGGGTGTAGACGATGGTGTGGTCGCAACCGTGCGCGCAGGCAAGTTCAGCCTTGGCATCGCTGCCAACGGTGCCAATCACCGTGGCGCCGAGCGCCTTGAGCCACTGGCACGCAATCAACCCCACACCGCCAGCGGCTGCGTGAAACAGCACCGTATCGCCGGGCTGCACGCGATAGCTGTCTCGGATCAGGTATTGCGCGGTCATGCCCTGCAGCATCATCGCTGCGCCGGTTTCAAAGTCGATCGCATCGGGCAGGCGCACGAGAATGTCGGCCGGCATCGTGCGCAACGCAGCGTAGGCGCCGGTCGGACGGCCGGCGTAGGCCACGCGGTCGCCCGGCTTGACGTGCGTCACGCCCTGGCCCACGGCTTCGACCACACCCGCGGCTTCCATGCCGATGCCGCCAGGCAGGGGCTGGGGATACAGCCCGGTGCGGAAATAGACGTCGATGTAGTTCAGGCCGATGGCGTGCTGCTTGATGGTGGCCTCGCCGGGGCCGGGCGCGGGCACGTCGACATCGACGTACTGCATCACTTCGGGGCCGCCGGTTTCAAAGATGCGGATGGCTTTCGCTTGTGTCATGCGTGGATCTCCTTCGGATCGGGCGCCACCCGTTGCAAGGCAGACATCACCAGGTCGGCGGTTGCGAGGTTGGTGGCGCAGGGGATGTTGTGGACGTCGCAGGCGCGGACCAGCGCGTTGATGTCGGGTTCGTGCGGCTGCGGCGTCATCGGGTCGCGCAGGAAGATGACGGCGTCGACACGGCCTTCGGCCAACTGCGCGCCAATCTGCAAGTCGCCGCCCCACGGGCCGGACAGCATGCGCTGCACGGTCAGGCCGACTTCCTTCTCCAGGCGGCCACCCGTGGTGCCGGTCGCCAGCAAGTCGCATTGCGACAGGAAGGCCTGGTGCGTTTGGGCGAAAGCGACCATGTCGTCTTTCTTGTGGTCGTGTGCGATCAGGGCGACGCGGCGTTTGCGAACTGCGCTTTCGGGCGTAGCGGGCGTAAGGGTGGTCATGTCGATTGGCTTAAAAGGTGCCAGGGAAGCTGCCGCCATCCAGCAGGATGTTTTGCGCGTTCAGGTAGCCGGCATGCTGGCTACACAGGAAGGCACAGACGGCGCCAAATTCGGCCGGTTGGCCAAAGCGTCGAGCCGGATTGCCCTGCCGCTTGCGGTCGAAATTCTCTTCTGCGCTGATGCCGGCAGCCTTGGCGCCTGCCTCCAGCGTCTTGGTCAGGCGGTCGGTCTCGAACTGGCCCGGCAGCAGGTTGTTGATGGTCACGCCGTGCTTGGCGACTTCACGCGCCAGGCCGGCAACGAAGCCGGTCAGGCCGGAGCGCGCGCCGTTGGACAAACCCAGCACGTCGATCGGCGCCTTGACGGCACCGCTGGTGATATTGACGATGCGGCCCCAGCGGCGCTCGATCATCTTGTCGACGGTGGCTTTGATGAGGTCGATCGGCGTGAGCATGTTGGCGTTGAGCGCGGCATTCCATACGTCGCGGTCCCAATCGCGGAAGTTGCCCGGCGGCGGGCCGCCTGCGTTGTTGATGAGGATGTCGGGCGAGCCGCCCAGACGCTCGCATGCGAGCAGCGCTTCGGCACGGCCTTCCGGCGTGGTGATGTCGGTCGCCACTGCTTCCACGCGCACGCCGTGCGCCGTGCGGATGCGCTCGGCCGCTGCCGACAACGCTTCGGCACCGCGCGCGACGATCACCACGTCCACGCCTTCGGCAGCCAGCGCATCGGCGCACGCAAAGCCCAATCCCTTGCTTGCGCCACACACCAGCGCACGCTTGCCTTTCAGCCCCAAGTCCATCTTGTCTGACTCCTTGTGATTGCTATTTGGATTGGCCGCCCGTCAGCCGCGACGGCGTGACAGCAGCGCCATACCGGCAAGCACCAGCGCGCTGCCGGCAATCTGCCAAATCGTGATCGGCTCGCCCAGCAGCCACCAGCCCAGCAGCAGTGTCGACACCGGCCCGATCATGCCTGCCTGCGACGCCACGGGCGCACCCACGCGCGCCACCGCCATCATCGTCATCGTGACCGGCGCCACCGTACAGAACACCGAGTTGATGGTCGACAGCCCGTACACCTGCCAAGGCAACACCAGCGCCGACACCGGCCGCAGTACCAGAAACTGGACGATACAGGCCGCGGTCGACACGCACATCGCATAGGCGACGAGCCGCATCGATCCCACGCGTTTGACCAGCTCACCGCTGGCCAGCAGATAGATACCGTAGCTGACGGCGCTGGCGAGCACCAATCCGCCGCCCAGCCAGACGTTGTTACCGCCCAGGTTTAGGTCGTGCGCGAACACCAGCACGATGCCGGCATAGGCCAGCGCCAGCGACACCCACTGCAAGCCTGTAATGCGCCGCTTGAATACCGTCGACGTAATCAGCAGCACGAACGACGGTGTCAGAAACAGAATCAGCCGCTCCAGCCCTGCCGTGATGTATTGCAGGCCGAGGAAGTCGAGAAAGCTGGAGAGGTAATAGCCGATGAGGCCCAAGCCGACGATGCGCCAGCGGTCTGCCACGGCCAGGGGCTGCGCACGGCGCGACTGCCACCACCCCATCGCCATGAACAGCGGTGCGGCCAGGAGCATGCGCAGGGTGATGACCATGACGGCATCCACCTGATAGCGGTACATCAGCTTGGCGACGATGGCCTTGGCGGAGAACAGCACGGCGCCCGCGGACGCAAGCAGCAGACCGCCGGTGTCGGTAGTTCTTACGGGCGT
The DNA here is from genome assembly GCF_056280165.1 of Ralstonia sp. 110700041-2. Lineage (NCBI taxonomy): Bacteria > Pseudomonadati > Pseudomonadota > Betaproteobacteria > Burkholderiales > Burkholderiaceae > Ralstonia > Ralstonia sp. 110700041-2. The sequence continues at coordinate 157,801 of NZ_JBSFAI010000002.1, forward strand.
GGTAGACGCAGAAGACGCTGTGGTCACAACGGGGCGAGAGAGAGATGCGGGCGGTGTTGGAGAGCGTCGTCGATTGTATTGGAATTCAACAAAACGTTCCGGCGCGGGGTGCGCTGCACTTGGCACAGCTTTCGCTTGGGCACGCTGGTGACCGCCGTACAATCGCGCCTGCATTCCGAACATCTACAACGACAACGGATCCCACATCGACATGAGCCAAACCACCTCTGCCGCATTCTCTGCGGACGCCGCCGGGGCACCCGACCCGACCCTCTGGAACGAAGACCTCAACCCCACCCCGCCCGCCGCCCGCACCTGGACGGCCACCAACTACGCCGCGCTGTGGGTGTCGATGGTGGTGTCGGTGCCGGCCTATATGTTGGCTTCGGGCCTGATGAGTGAGGGCATGAACTGGTGGCAGGCCGTGCTGACGGTGTTCCTCGGCAACCTGATCGTGCTCGTGCCGATGGTGCTGGTGGGGCACGCGGGTACCAAGTACGGCATTCCCTTCCCTGTGCTGGTGCGGGCCTCGTTCGGCGTGCGCGGTGCGCAGTTGCCGGCCATTCTGCGGGCCATCGTGGCGTGCGGCTGGTTCGGCATCCAGACGTGGCTGGGCAGCCAGGCGATCTACACGATCCTCAACGTCGTCACGGACAACATGCTGGTCGGCAGCAATATTCCGGGGCTGGGCATCAACCCGGGCCAGGGATTCTGCTTCCTGCTGTTCTGGGCGCTGCACATCTGGCTGATCACCAAGGGGCTCGAATCGATCAAGCGCTTCCAGGCGCTGGCCACCCCGCTGCTGATTCTGGCCGCGCTGGGCCTGGTCTGGTGGGCGTATACCAATGCGGGCGGCTTTGGCCCGATGCTGTCGGCGCCGTCGGCGTTTGCGGCGGGCGGCAAGCGCGCCGGCGAGTTCTGGGGCTTCTTTTGGCCGTCGCTCACCGCCATGGTCGGCTACTGGGCCACGCTGGCGCTGAACATTCCCGACTTCACCCGCTTCGCGCGCAGCCAGCGCGATCAGCTTGTCGGGCAGGCAGTCGGCCTGCCGCTGCCGATGGGGCTGCTGGCCCTGGTGGCCGTGCTGGTCACGTCGTCCACGGTGGTCATCTACGGTCAGGCCATCTGGGATCCGGTCACGCTGGCCGGCAAGATGACCGGCCCGTCGGTCATCGTGGCCCTGCTGGCGCTGATCACCGCCACGCTGATGACGAACATCGCCGCCAACGTGGTCTCGCCGGCGTATGACTTCTCGAACCTGGCGCCGCATCGCATCTCGTTCCGAACCGGCGGCTACATCACGGCAGGCATCGGCCTGGCGATAATGCCGTGGAAGATCCTGGAAACCACCAAGGGCTACATCTTCACGTGGCTGGTCGGCTATGGCGCGCTGCTCGGCCCCGTGGCCGGGATCATGATGGTCGACTACTTTCTGGTGCGCCGCACCGTGCTCAAGACCGGCGAGCTATTCCGCGTAGACGGCCCGTACGGTTACGGCAACGGCTGGAACGGCCGCGCTATCGCCGCGCTGGTCATCGGCGTGCTGCCCAATCTGCCGGGCTTCTTCAAGCAGGCGGGATTCGTCGCCAGCGTGCCCGGCGTATTCGAAGCGCTGTACACGTATGCGTGGTTCGTGGGCCTGGCGATTTCCGCCGTGGTGTATGTGATCCTGATGCGCGGCCGCCGTTGAGCGCTTCCAAAATCGACCCGGGGCGCGCCGGTACAATGCGCCCCATCTGAGAATCCGTTGCCGCCATGAAACAAGATCCGCGCTTTCCGAACCTGTCCATCCTCAATCACCCGCTGATCCAGCACAAGCTCACGCACATGCGCGACAAGGACACGTCCACGCGCACGTTCCGCGAGCTGCTGCGTGAGATCACACTGCTGATGGGCTATGAGATCACGCGCAACCTGCCGCTGACCAGCCGCCACATCGACACGCCGATGGGCCCGATGGAAGCGCCCGTCATCGCGGGCCGCAAGCTGGCCGTGGTGCCAGTGCTGCGTGCAGGCGTGGGCATGAGCGACGGGCTGGTGGAGCTGATTCCGTCGGCGCGTATCGGTCATATCGGCGTGTACCGCGATGACCAACACCGTCCGGTGGAATACCTCGTGCGGCTGCCCGACCTGGAAGACCGCACCTTCATCCTGTGCGATCCGATGGTCGCCACCGGTTACTCGGCCGTCCACGCGGTCGACGTGATGAAGAAACGCGGCGTGCCCGACGAGAACATCCTGTTCCTGGCACTCGTGGCGGCGCCCGAAGGCGTGGAGGTGTTCCAGAAGGCGCATCCGGGCGTGAAGCTGTTTGTGGCGTCGCTCGATTCGCACCTGGATGAAAACGCCTACATCATCCCGGGCCTGGGCGATGCGGGCGACCGCCTGTTCGGCACGAAAAACTGATCGCGCATTCTCAGCGCAAACAAAAACAGCCGGCAATGCCGGCTGTTGTCTTTGGTACGTCGGAAGCGCTCAGCGCCTCTTCGATCCGCCCAGAATGCTGCCCAGCACGCCGCGCACGATTTCGCGCCCGACGGTTGAACCGATGGTGCGCATCGTCGACTTGGCCAACGTTTCGACAATCGAATCGCCACGGCCGCTGCGGCCCGTACCCTTTGTGAGGATCGAGCCGACATCGCCCAGCCAGCCGCCGCTCTCCTGTGGCGCGGGCGCGGGCGCCGATGCGGGTGCTGAACCAGTCGATGCCCCGAAATCCGTGCCGATGGAACCCGGTGCAGGCGCCGATGTCGCCCCGCCCTTCGCCACGCGGCCGTTCAGGATTTCGTACGCCGATTCGCGGTCGATTGCCGTGTCGTAGCGGCCGGCCACCAGCGAATTCGTCATCAGCTCGCGGCGCTCGTCGTCCGAGATCGGGCCGATGCGCGACGCGGGCGGGACGACAAACGCACGCTGCGTGATCTCCGGGCGACCGCCCTCGTCCAGCATGGAAATCAGCGCCTCGCCCACGGCCAGTTCGCCGATGGCCTCTTCGAGGCTGAACTCCGGGTTCGCGCGCATCGTGGTGGCCGCGGCCTTCACGGCCTTCTGGTCGCGCGGTGTGAACGCCCGGAGCGCGTGCTGCACGCGGTTGCCGAGCTGGCCGAGCACCGTGTCCGGCACGTCGGCCGGGTTTTGCGTCACGAAGTACACGCCCACGCCCTTCGAGCGGATCAGCCGCACCACCTGCTCCACCTTCTGCAGCAGCGACGGCGGCGCATCGTTGAACAACAGGTGCGCCTCGTCAAAGAAGAAGGCGAGCTTGGGCTTGTCCACGTCGCCCACCTCCGGCAGATGCTCGAACAGTTCGGAGAGCAACCACAGCAGGAACGTCGCGTACAACTTGGGCGCGTTGAGCAGCTTGTCGGCCGCCAGGATGTTGATCACGCCCTGGCCGCGCACGGTCTGCATCAGGTCATTGATATCGAGCATGGGCTCGCCGAAGAACTGGTCTGCGCCCTGCTCTTCCAGCGCGATCAGGTTGCGCTGAATGGCCCCGATGCTGGCCGATGAGATGTTTCCGTACTTGTTCGTGTAGTCCGAAGAATGCTCGCCAACGTGCTGGAGCATCGCGCGCAGGTCTTTCATGTCAAGCAGCGCAAGGCCCGAGTCGTCCGCAATCTTGAAGACGAGATTCAGCACACCGGTCTGGATGTCGTTCAGCTCCAGCATGCGCGAGAGCATCAGCGGGCCCATGTCGGACACGGTGGCGCGCACGGGGTGGCCGCGCTCGCCATACACATCCCATAGCGTGACGGGGCAACAAGCCCATTGCGGCTCTTCCAGGCCGCGCTCCTGCAGGCGAGCCTTGAGCTTGTCGTTCGGTTGGCCGGCCTGCGAAATGCCGGCCAGATCACCTTTCACATCAGCCAGGAAAACCGGTACGCCAATCTTCGACAGGCCCTGGGCGATCGTTTGCAGGGTGACGGTCTTGCCGGTGCCGGTGGCGCCGGTGATCAAGCCATGCCGGTTGGCGAGCTGGGGCAACAGCACCAACTCCGCTTTGGCGTTCTTGGCAATCAGGATGGGATCGGTCATGGCGTTTGGACGAGGATCAATCTGGGGGGGCAACACACCGGCCACTCGACCAGACGGACGGGGCGGCGGGCGTGTGCAGCATGCTAAAATCCGCGACCGATTATAGAGCGTGCAGGTGGCGTCAAACCGCCATCTGGGCGCCAGATTCCACTGCATTCCGCTCGGAGAGTTTCATGGCCGGTCATTCCAAATGGGCCAACATCAAGCATAAGAAAGCCGCTGCCGACGCCAAGCGCGGCAAGATTTGGACGCGCCTGATCAAGGAAATCACCGTGGCGGCCCGTCTGGGCGGCGGCGATGCCGACTCCAACCCGCGCCTGCGCTTGGCCATGGACAAGGCCACCGACGCGAACATGCCCAAGGACAACATCAACCGCGCCATCCAGCGCGGCGTGGGTGGCCTGGAAGGCGCAAACTACGAAGAAATCCGCTACGAAGGCTACGGCATCAACGGCGCCGCCGTGATCGTCGACTGCCTGACCGACAACCGCACGCGCACCGTGGCCGAAGTCCGTCACGGGTTCGACAAGTACGGCGGCAACATGGGCACATCGGGCTCCGTCGCGTTCCTGTTCGACCACATCGGCCAGTTCATCTTTGCCCCCGGCACGCCCGAAGACAAGCTGATGGACGCCGCGCTCGAAGCCGGCGCCGATGACGTCATCACGCACGACGACGGCTCGCTCGAAGTCATTTGCCCGCCCCACGATTTCGCCAAGGTCAAGACCGCGCTGGAAGCCGCCGGCTTCAAGGCCGAACTGGCCGAAGTCATCATGAAGCCGCAGACCGAAGTCGTGTTCACCGGCGAAGACGCGGTCAAGATGCAGAAGCTGCTCGACGTCCTGGAAAACCTGGACGACGTGCAGGAAGTCTTCACCAACGCGGTCATCGGGGAGTAAGCCCCGGACACGCGCATAACGGCGATCGACCTCACGATCGCCGTTTTTGTTTTCCAGATTTCGAATCGGATTTTGCAATTTCAGGTAGGTACAGCATGAAAGTGATGGTGGTCGGTTCGGGCGGTCGAGAGCACGCCCTGGCATGGAAGCTGGCGCGCTCGCCCAAGGTACAGGTGGTGTACGTGGCCCCGGGCAACGGCGGCACGGCGCTCGACAAACGCCTGCAGAACCTCCCGATCACGGATCCGGAAGTGCTGGCCGCCTTTGCCGAGCGCGAGGGCATCCACTTCACGGTGGTCGGCCCGGAAGCGCCGCTGGCCGCCGGCATCGTCGACCTGTTCCGCGCCAAGGGCCTGCGCATCTTCGGGCCGACCAAGGCCGCCGCGCAGCTCGAATCGTCGAAGGATTTCGCCAAGGCATTCATGCATCGTCACGGCATTCCGACCGCCAAGTACCAGACCTTTAGCGATGCTGCGCAGGCACATGCGTACGTTGACCAGGAAGGCGCCCCGATCGTCGTCAAGGCCGATGGCTTGGCCGCAGGCAAGGGCGTGGTCGTGGCGATGACGGCTGAAGAAGCGCACAGCGCCATCGACATGATGCTGGCCGACAACCGCCTGGGCGACGCCGGTGCGCGCGTGGTGATCGAAGAATTTTTGGCCGGCGAAGAAGCCAGCTTCATCGTCGTGTGCGACGGCAAGAACGTCGTGGCACTGGCCACCAGCCAGGACCACAAGCGCCTGCTCGACGGCGACGCCGGCCCCAACACGGGCGGCATGGGCGCCTACTCGCCCGCCCCGGTGGTCACGCCCACGCTGCACGCCCGCGCGCTGCGCGAGATCATCATGCCGACCATCCGCGGCATGGAGAAGGACGGCATTCCGTACACCGGTTTCCTGTATGCCGGCCTGATGATCGACGCCGAAGGCAATCCCAAGACGCTCGAATTCAACTGCCGCATGGGCGATCCGGAAACGCAACCCATCATGGCGCGCATGAAGACCGACCTGTACGACGTGCTCGACCGTGCCATCGACGGCAAGCTCGACGGCATGGAGCTGGATTGGGACCGCCGCACCGCGCTGGGCGTGGTGATGGCTGCCCACAACTATCCGGACACGCCGCGCAAGGGCGACGTCATCACCGGCATCCCGAAGGAAACCGAAGACAGCGTCACCTTCCATGCCGGCACCACGCTCAAGGACGGCGTGCTGACCACCAACGGCGGCCGGGTGCTGTGCGTGGTGGGCCTGGCCGATACCGTCAAGGCAGCCCAGCGTGCCGCGTACAACGCCATCGAGCAGATCCACTTTGACGGCGCCCAGTACCGTACCGATATCGGACATCGCGCCATCCGCCATTGAGCGACAGCCCGCCGCGCTGATGCCCCACGATGGGGCAGGCGCGGCATCCGTCACCCCGGGTGATCCCCAACTTGCCCCCGCGGCCCGCCCGCTACAATGGTGACAACCGTATGACTCGGCCCGACTCGCCGCTACGAGCAGCCCCCTTCTGATCGCATGGATACCCAAGCCGTCCGCGCCTACCTGCTGGACCTGCAGGACCGCATCACCACTGCCGCCAGCGCGCTGGACGGCGGCACGTTCGTCACCGACGCATGGGAGAAGCCGCCCACCGAGCGCCTGCGCGGCAGCGGCCGCACCCGCATCCTGGAAGGCGGCGCGCTGCTCGAGCGCGGCGGCGTCGGTTTTTCGCACGTGATGGGCGACACCCTGCCCCCGTCGGCGACCGCCAACCGGCCCGAACTGGCCGGGCGGGGTTTCGAGGCGATGGGCGTGTCGCTGGTCTTCCATCCGCGCAACCCCTACGTGCCGACGGTGCACATGAATGTGCGCTGCTTCGTCGCCGTGCGCTCCGATGCCGCCCCCGTCTGGTGGTTCGGCGGCGGCATGGACCTCACGCCCTATTACGGCTTCACCGAAGACGCCTCGCATTTCCACCGCACCTGCCAGGGCGCCCTTGCCCCCTATGGCGACGAGTTGTACCCGCGCTTCAAGCAATGGTGCGACGACTATTTCTATCTGAAGCACCGCAAGGAAGCGCGCGGCATCGGCGGCATCTTCTTCGACGACTTTGCGGAGCTGGGCTTCGAGCGCAGCTTCGAGATGCTGCGCTCCGTCGGCGACGCCTTCCTGCCTGCGTGGCTGCCCATCGCCGAACAACGCCACGCGACGGCCTATGGTGAGCGCGAACGCGCCTTCCAGGCCTATCGCCGTGGCCGCTATGTCGAGTTCAATCTGGTATTCGACCGCGGCACGCTGTTCGGCCTGCAAAGCGGCGGCCGCGCGGAATCGATCCTCATGTCGATGCCGCCGGTGGCCAACTGGCGCTACGACTGGCAGCCGGAACCGGGCTCGCCGGAGGCCGCGCTATACACCGATTTCCTGCCGGCGCGCGACTGGGTATGACGCTTCCCACGTTCGTGCGCCCCACTCTCGATCGCCCCTACCGGCTTGGCTTGCTGGGCGGCACGTTCGATCCGCCACACGTCGGCCACATCGCCCTGGCCGAACTGTGCATTGCCCGCCTCGACCTCGATGAGCTGCTGTGGATTCCGACCGGCGTGTCGTGGCAGAAGGCCGCCGACATCACACCCGCTCCGCTGCGCTTCGCCATGACCGAACTGGCCGCCAAAGCGGTACGCGGCGGCCGCGCCCGTGTCCATGTGAGCGGCATGGAAGTCGATCGCCACGGCCCCAGCTACACCATTGACACCGTGCGCGAATTGCGCGGCGTCTACGGCCCGGACACCTCCATGGCGTGGCTGATGGGCGCCGACCAGCTCGTCGGCCTGGACACCTGGCACGGCTGGCAAGACCTGTTCGAATACGTCCACTTGTGCGTCGCCACACGCCCGGGTTTCGACCTCCAGGCACTGCATGTGCCGGTACAGCGCGAGCTCGATGTGCGCCGAGGCGACACAGCATTGATACAATGCGCACCCGCCGGCCATATGTGGATCGACCAGACCCTGGCCGTCGACCTGTCATCCACCCGCCTGCGCCAGCAGCTGGCCACCGGCGCGCGCTGTGACACCGACCTGCCCGCCGGCGTGGCCGACCTGATCCAATCGCATTCGCTGTACCGCCGTGCCAATGGCACGGTCAGTGCCTGACCGCGTGATTGACCACCTTCACGCGCTTTTTTGACCTTTTTCTCGCCTTTTAAACGTTCTTCTCACTCAGTATGGATATTCGCAAACTACAACGCGTGATCGTCGACGCGCTCGAAGACGTCAAGGCGCAAGACATCAAGGTCTTCAATACGACGCACCTGACCGAACTGTTCGACCGCACGGTCATTGCCAGCGGCACCTCCAACCGCCAGACCAAGGCCCTCGCCGCCTCCGTGCGTGACGCCGTCAAGGAAGCCGGCGGCCACATCATCGCCGTGGAAGGCGAAGACGTGGGCGAATGGGTGCTGGTCGACTGCGGCGACGCCGTGGTCCACATCATGCAGCCGCAGCTGCGCCTGTACTACAACCTCGAAGAGATCTGGGGTGACAAGCCGGTGCGCATCGAACTCGGCGGCACCGGCAAGCGCGGCCTGCCCAAGGCCAGTGAAGGTTACGACGACGAGGAAGACGAGGCCGAAGAGGTCACGCCCGCCAAGCGCCGGACCACCAAGCCGAAGCTGGCTGGTGAGCGCCCGACCAAGGCCGCCGCACCGGCCAAGAAGGCTCCTGCCAAGACCGCCCCCAGGAAGCCGGCCACCAAGCGCGCACCCGGCACAGGCAAGCCCGCCACGAAGACGGCCGCAAAGACGGCCACCAAGCGCGCGCCAGCCAAGAAGCGCGCGGCGTAACGTCTGGCAGACCGTCTCACCATGCAGTTGCTGATCGTTGCCGTCGGGCACAAGATGCCGTCCTGGATCGAGGAAGGCTTCTCTGAATATGCCAAGCGCATGCCGCCCGAACTGCGCATCGAACTGCGCGAGATCAAGCCCGAGCAACGCTCGGGCAGCCGCACCGCCGCCACCGTCATGCAGCTGGAAGCCGCGCGCATTGAAGCCGCGCTGCCCAAAGGCTGCCGCATGATCGCGCTGGATGAGCGCGGAAAGGACCTCACCACCGTCGCGCTGGCTGAATCGCTCACCGGATGGCAACAGGAAGGTGGTGATATCGCGTTCGTGATCGGCGGCGCGGATGGGCTGGACCCGGCACTCAAGGCAAAAGCCCGTACGCTGATCCGCCTGTCGAGCCTGACGCTGCCCCACGGCATGGTGCGTGTGCTGCTGGCCGAGCAACTCTACCGCGCATGGAGCATCACGCAGAACCACCCGTACCACCGCGTATGACCATGGATGCACACGGCGCGCCTCACCTCTATCTCGCCTCGCAAAGCCCGCGCCGACAGGAACTGCTGCGCCAGATCGGCGCGCGCTTCGCGCTGCTGCTCGCCAGCGACGATGAAGATGCGGAAGGGCTGGAAGCCGAGCTCCCCGGCGAGACGCCCGACGACTACGTTCAACGTGTCTGCGCATTGAAGGCTCAGGCAGCTGTGCGTCGCCGCACTGCACGTAACCTCCCCGCTTTGCCGATCCTCACGTCTGACACGACGGTGTGCCTGGGCGGCGAGATCCTCGGCAAACCTACTGACGCAGCCGACGCCCACCGCATGCTGCGCGGCATGTCAGGGCGCGAACACCGCGTGCTGACCGCCGTCACCGTCGTCAAGGCCGACGGCACGCCGATGCACGCGCTGTCCGTTTCGGACGTGCGCTTTGCCGTGCTGACGGACAACGACATCGCCCGCTACATCGCCAGCGGCGAGCCCTTTGGCAAGGCGGGCGCGTACGGCATCCAGGGGCGCGCAGCCGCCTTTGTGGCCCATATTTCGGGAAGCTATTCGGGTATCATGGGTCTACCCCTGTTCGAGACCGCCGCACTGCTCGCACAGGCGGGCATCACGCTGTGAATCACGCTGTAACTCGCGCTCTCTGACCGGCCCCGATGCACGCGCCGGACAGCGTGCGAGGGCCGGTTTCAAGACACGCTTCGGGCAACCCTGTCCGGCCCAGAGGCGGGTGCTGAAACCCGCTCTCCTGGTACCTCTCCATGTCCGAAGACATTCTCGTCAATATCACGCCGCAAGAAACGCGCGTGGCTATCGTCCAGCAAGCCGCCGTTCAGGAGCTTCACATCGAGCGCACGCTGACGCGCGGCCTGGTCGGCAACATTTACCTTGGCAAGGTGGTGCGCGTGCTGCCTGGCATGCAGTCGGCCTTTATCGATATCGGGCTGGAGCGTGCGGCGTTCTTGCATGTGGCTGACATTTGGCACCCGCGCGACGCGAAGGACGCGCCGCCCACACCGCAAGTCGCCATCGAGAAGACGCTCTTCGAAGGCCAGGCGTTGATGGTGCAGGTCATCAAGGATCCGATTGGCACCAAGGGGGCGCGGCTGTCCACGCAGGTCAGCATTGCCGGCCGGACGCTGGTCTATCTCCCGCAAGACCCGCACATCGGCATCTCGCAGAAGATCGGCAACGAGGCCGAGCGTGAAGCGCTGCGCGCACGCGTGACCGCCATGGTGCCCACCGATGAGCGCGGCGGTTTCATCGTGCGCACGATCGCCGAAGAGTCGACCGACGAAGAACTCGCCAACGACGTCGCTTACCTGCGCAAGATCTGGGCGACCATCCGCCACAATGCAACCACCCTGCCCGCCCCCTCGATCCTGTACCAGGACCTGAACCTCGCCCAGCGCGTGCTGCGCGATTTCGTGACGGACGAAACGCGCAGCATCCAGGTCGATTCGCGCGAGAACCATCAGAAGCTCGTCGAGTTTGCGCAGGAGTACACGCCGGCCGTGGTCGAGCGCCTGACGCATTACACCGGCGAACGGCCAATCTTCGACCTGTACAACATCGAGGCGGAAGTCGAGCGCGCGCTGTCGCGCCGGGTCGACCTGAAATCGGGCGGCTACCTGATGATCGACCAGACCGAGGCGATGACGACCATCGACGTCAACACCGGCGGCTACGTGGGCGCGCGCAACTTCGACGACACGATCTTCAAGACCAACCTGGAAGCCGCGCACACCATTGCGCGGCAACTGCGGCTGCGCAATCTGGGCGGCATCATCATCATCGACTTCATCGACATGGAGTCGGCCGAGCATCGCGATGCGGTGCTCGCCGAACTGCGCAAGGCGCTGTCGCGCGACCGCACGCGCATCACGGTCAACAGCTTCTCGCAGCTGGGGCTGGTTGAGATGACACGCAAGCGCACTCGGGAATCGCTTGCGCACGTGCTGTGCGAGCAGTGCCCGGTGTGCCAGGGCAAGGGTCAGGTCAAGACACCGCGCACCGTGTGCTACGACATCCTGCGCGAGATCATGCGCGAGTCGCGACAGTTCAATCCGCGCGAATTCCGCATCCTGGCGTCGCAGTCAGTGATTGACCTGTTCCTGGAAGAAGAAAGCCAGCACCTTGCGATGCTGGGGGATTTCATCGGCAAGCCGATTTCGTTGCAGGTGGAATCGTCGGCGGCGAGCCAGGAGCAGTACGACATCATCTTGATGTAGCGCCACACCCGGCCAGCGGCGCTGGGCTACGCCTTCTTCTCGCGCGGCAGACGGCCTAGCAGGAAGAACTCCTCGTTCGGCCGCATCGAAATCACATTCGCCATGCGATTCGACAGGCCGAAGAAGGCGGTGATGCCGGCGATGTCCCAGATGTCCTCATCATCGAAGCCGTGCGCGCGCAGCGCTTCATAGTCGGCGTCGTTGACGGTGTGCGATGCGGTGCAAACCTTCATCGCAAAGTCGAGCATGGCGCGCTGGCGCGGCGTGATGTCGGCCTTGCGGTAATTGACGGCCACCTGGTCGGCCACCAGCGGATTCTTCTCGTAAATGCGCAGGATGGCGCCGTGCGCGACCACGCAATACAGGCACTGGTTGGCAGCGGAGGTGGCGACGACGATCATCTCGCGCTCGCCCTTGGTGAGGCTGCTGCCTTCCCGCAGCATCAGCGCATCGTGGTACGCGAAGAAGGCACGGCACTCGTCGGGCCGATGCGACAGCGCAAGGAAGACGTTCGGCACAAAGCCGCTCTTCTCCTGCACCTCCAGGATGCGCGCGCGGATGTCTTCGGGAATGTCGGCCAGTGAAGGAACGGGGAACCGGCTGATGGGCGGCGTGGTGGTCGTCACGATGTCTCCTTTGATGTGAGCATCCTGAGCACGCCGCCCGAGAGGAAGGGCTTACTGGGTAGCGAACTGGATGCGATGGAGTCCAGCATACAACCCATCGCGCTCGATGAGTTCGCGGTGCGTGCCGGCTTCGGCAATCTTGCCGTGCTCGAGCACGATGATCCGATCGGCATTTTCGATGGTCGACAGGCGGTGCGCGATCACCAGCGTCGTCCGGCCCTCCATCAGCCGTTCGAGCGCGGCCTGCACCTGGCGTTCGGACTCCGAATCCAGCGCGGACGTCGCTTCGTCCAGGATCAGGATCGGCGCGTCCTTGTAGATCGCACGTGCAATCGCCAGGCGCTGGCGCTGCCCACCGGACAGCTTCGAGCCGTTGTCGCCAACATTGGTATCGATGCCCTCGGGCAGGTTGTCCACCACATCGGTCAGGTAAGCCGCTTCGAGTGCACGGCGCACGCGGGCCATGTCGATCTCGGAGGCGTCGCGCGCGCCATAGGCCACGTTGGCGGCGATGGTGTCATTGAACAGCACCACATCCTGGCTCACGAAGGCGATCTGCCGGCGCAGGTCGTGCAGCGCCAAATCCGCCAGCGCATCGCCGTCGAGCGAGATCGTGCCCGAGGTCGGATCGAAGAAGCGCGGCAGCAGGTTCACCAGCGTGGTCTTGCCGCTGCCAGATGGCCCGACCAGCGCAACGACCTCGCCCGGCTTGACGTGCAGGTTGACATTATCGAGCGCCGCCCGGCCATCTTCCCCATAGCGGAACGTGACGTTGTCGAAGCGGACATCGCCCCGGGCACGATCGATCTTCTTGCCGCCTTCTTGCGGTTCGATCGGCGTGTCGATCAGGCCAAAGATGAATTCGGCGGCGGTCAGGCCGCGCTGCAGCGGCTGATTCACGTCGGTCAAGTGCTTGAGCGGCGAGATCAGCAGCAGCATCGCCATCACAAAGCCGGTAAAGCCGCCGACCGTGGTCTGATTGGCCTGCGCCTGCATCATGGCAATGGCCAGGATGACAGACAGCGCCAGCGCTGCCAGGAACTGCGTCACCGGCTGGTTCAGGCCGCCGGCCACGGCCACGCGCATGGCGTAACCACGGAGGCGGTTCGTCATGGCATTGAAGCGCAGCGATTCATACGCCTCGCCGCCATGCAGCTTGACGACCTTGTAGCCGCCCACGGCCTCTTCGACCACATAGGCGGCCTGGTTGGTCAAGTTCTGGCTTTCGCGGTTGAGCGAGCGCAGGCGGCGGTTGATACGCGACATCAGCAGCCCGATGATCGGCAGGATCACCGCCACCACCAGCGTCAGACGCCAGTTGGTATAGAAGAGGAAGATCAGCAGCGCCAGCACCGTCATCGAGTCGCGCACCAGCGTGATGAACACGCCGGTCAGCACCTGCAGCACCTGGTTCACTTCAAAGATGACCGCGTTGATGATCGACGCGGCCGTATTGCGCTGATAGTACGAGGCCGGCGCCTGCAGCAGGCGCTCGAACATCTTCATCCGCAGATTCAGCAGCACCTTGTTCGATACGAGGCTCAACAGATACGTCGACGCAAATTGCGCGATGCCGCGCACCACCGCAATACCCACCAGCATGGCCGGCACCTGCCACAGCTTGCCGGCGTACTCACCGCCGAAACCCTGATCCAGCAGATCCTTCACGACCTTGGGGATGATCCCCTCCGTGGCCGCCACCACACCCATGGCGACCATTGCCAGGATGAAGGCGGTCAATTCGGGGCGAAGGTAGCCCCACAACCGCTTGAGCATCGGCTTGGCGGGCGCTGGGTGATCAGACTTTGCTTGTATACTCACGGCGTTTTCAAATGAGGGTGGGCAGCTTGCGTCGCATGGCGATCGCATGGCCGCCATAAAGTGCGTTGCAGCGGCTGTCATCCGACAGACGGGCGACCCGGCATTTTAGCGGCAATCCACCACCCGGCCCATCCTGCTGCGCAATGCCCGGTCCAGACTGGCCGACGCATCACCTGACGCTTCCGCAATGAGTTCGCGCGTTCCCACGTTTTTCATCAATCTCGACCACGACGCCGGGCGCCGCGAGGCCCTGGAACGACAACTCGATGCGTTGGGCCTGCCGCATCAACGCTTCCCCGGTGTGTACGGCAAGACACTTCCCGCCGACGAACTTGCGCGCCACTATGACCATGCACGCGCTACGAGCCAAAGCCGCGAATTGACCGTCGGCGAAGTCGGCTGCGCGCTGAGCCACCTCGGCGTCTACCGGGCAATGATCGAGCAGAACCTGCCCTACGCGCTCATTCTGGAAGACGACGCGAAACTCGGGCCGGATGTGCCCGCCGTGCTCGACGCGCTGGCACAGAGCGTGTCACCCGACGAACCCGTCGTCACGCTGCTCACGCACATCGACCGTTACTACAAGCGCAGCGCGCGACCGCTGACAGCGGACCACCGCACGGTCAAACTTGCCAACTACCAGTGGCTCGCGCATGGTTATTTCGTCACGCGCGCCGCGGCCAAGCGCATGGTCGAGCAGCTCTATCCCGTGTGGCTGGCCGCAGACTATTGGTACAAGTTTGAGCGCGAAGGCATCGTGCAGATGCGTGCGGTCGTACCTTATGTGATTGGCGTGCAGGACTTCGATAGCGGCTCAAACCTGGAAGCCGATCGCGCCATCAAAAGCCGCGAAGCCGACGACCGCCTGGGGCTCGGCCATCATCTGCGCCAGATCTTCGTGCGCAAGTTCCTCTATCAGATTTTCGTGCGGCCGTTTCTCGGCATCGTTAAGCAGAAGAAGACCTGGTGAGCAGACGGCGCTCGTTCAGGCGCCCTGCTCTCGCAGTTCTGCAAGCCCGACGTCTGCGCGGATGATGTCGGTATTGCGCCGAGCCATCATGCGTTGATAGTTGGGGCTTTCCTGCTCGCGCGATTGCTCGCGATGCCATAGGTGGAAGACTTCGGTCGCGCAAAAACCGCGCTTGCGCCGCACGCCGGCGTTATAAAGGCGAACCGCCAGATCGGCGTCTTCATGGCCCCATCCGACGAAGCTCTGATCGAAACCGTTCACGCGCTCGAAATCGCTGCGCCACACGCCAAGGTTGCAGCTCTTGATGCCGCGCAGGCTGGTGTCCTTGAGGGTACGCGGCACCGGTAAGCCCGGCACCAATAGCGGCACGAATTTGTTGACGCGGCCGGCGCGCCAGGCGGCAAACCAATACGCGCGATCCTTCAGGTGGATGTCGATCTGCTGGGCGACGACCTCGCGCGTCATCGCCTCATTCAGCAGGATGCGGCTGCCGGACAGCAGGCGCCCCCGCTCGGCCAATGCGCGGTGCCGCGCCACAAAATCCGGACGCGGCACGCAATCGCCATCGAGAAAAACGAGGTAGTCGGCGTCCGTCGCCAGCACGCCGCGGTTGCGGATCTCACCGGCACGGAAGCCGTCGTCGGGATGCCAGACATGGCGCAGCGGATACGGCGCGGTCTTGGCGGCGGCTTCGATGGCAAAGCGTGTGTCATCGCGCGAACCGTCGTCGGCGACGATGACATCGAATGCGCGATCGGTCTGTGCGCTGCAGCCGGCCAGTACGCGAACCAGCGCGTCCGGGCGGTTATACGTCGTAACGATGAGGGCGATGCGACGCGGCGACTCAGAGCTTGCCATAACGATGCAGCATCATCAGCTTGACGTAGCGGTAATACGTGCCCTCGGCGTTCGACACGGCCAGCATGAAGCCCTCGGCGCCATCGAGGAAACCCCGCTGGATGATGTACGTACGGATGAATGCCCATAGCCCGTGGCCGATGGCACTGCCCAACGACGCGCGCTTGCCCTTGGCATAAGCCGCGGCCGCACCTGCGGTCGAATAATCGTTGGCCTTGTCGAGCGCAGCCTTCAGGTCGGGAATCGAATAATGGATGATCGGGGCGCGGAAATCGCCCACCGTACCCTCGAAGACAAGGTGCGAGTGCACCGGCGCATCGAAGAACGTCACCTGCTCGCGCTTGAAGAAGCGACGAATGCGGTCCGGCCACCAGCCCGAATGCTTCATGAAGCGGCCACAAAAACTCGAGCTGCGCGGCATGGAGTAGACAGTGTGCGGACTGCCCGATTCCAGTACGGCGATCATCTCGGCCCGCAACTCGGGACTGATGCGCTCGTCGGCATCCAGTGAGAGCACCCAGTCAGTGCGGGCTTCGCGCAACGCGCGGTTGGACTGCTCGCCGTAGCCGGGCCAGTCGGTCTCGAACACGCGCGCACCGAGTTGGCGACAGATGTCCTGCGTGCCGTCCGTGCTGCCCGAGTCGAAGACGATGACATCGTCCGCCCAGTCGCGCACCGAGCGGATGCAGTCGCCGATATCGGCGGCTTCGTTCTTGGCGACGATGATGACGGCGAGCGTGGCTCGATTGGATGCAGGCATGCGAAAACAGTCTCAGAAAACAGGAGCGGCGCCAAGCTGCTGCCGGCGCCGGTGAATATGCGCGGTGAACACGGCCACCATCACGCTATAGAACACGACGGTCTGCGCGATGATCAGCATCACTTCGGTCAGCCCAAACAGTAGAAAGCCGACACAGAGCGTGAGACCCATCGCGCCCGTCGTCCGCAAGACGCGGTCGTCGCACAGCGCGGCGCGCAGAAAGTAGGCGGCGGGCACCAGGTACAACGCCAGCAATGCGCCGATGCCCAGCACGCCAAGCGTGGCGCCATTGTATAGAAACTCATTGTGGGCATGCTCGAAGGCCGTCGCTTCCTGCGTGATCAGGCCCTCGGCGTGAATCGCCTTGAGAGCGGGCCCGAATTGGCCTCGCCCCACCCCGGCTAATGGGTGGCGCGTCAACATCAGCGTGGCGGCTTTCCACAGCTGGAAACGGATGCCAACTGACGTGTTGGTCTGGCCGGCCTGATAGGCGTGGATGTCTTCCATGGCCTGGTCGAAGCGGGTACGGACCACACTGGACGATACGCATACGGCAATCAGGAACACGAAGAACAGCAACAAGGCCGTCAATCGCTTCTTCCAGCTCACATGCCGCAGCGTCGCCACGGCGATCAACAGCAGTACGGGGATTGCAATCCATCCGCCCCGCGCCTGCGACAGATACGATGCATAGAGCCCGGCACAGCCAGCTAACAGACGCAGCGCAATCAGGGCCCAGCCGTCATCTTCCGTCCAACCAATTGACATGAGGGCGAACAACGCCATCAGAAGCGAAAGGTTGCCAAACGGAATGGCATTGGAGAACGCCCCGACCATGCCAACTCGTCCCGCCCGCAATTCGAGATAAGCCCACACAGCTGAGGCAAGCGCGCCCGCAACGCAGCCCCACTGCACGCTCTCCAACTGCTTAGGCCGCAATTGCAACAGCGCAAACAGCGCCAAGCCGAACAGCCAGAGCCGCCCATAGGCAAACGGCACATTGCGCGGCGCGGCAGGGTTCAACTGCGCACTGATCAGCATCGCGGTCGGCATGGCCGCCATCGCCACAATCAACCAACGATGTTCACGCCACATCGCTCGCAGTCGGCTCATGACCGCCGCAGGCGCGGACAGCATCCACCCGAACGCGGCGACCAGCAGCAGCGAAAACGACAGGAAGGCAGCGCCGCGCACAGACAGCATGAAAGCCGGGAGGATGGCGATTCCAAACACGGTCAGCGCCGCCGGTGCGCTTGCTATCAGCGTCCGGCCTCGTTGCATCAAGCTGCTCATCGCAACGTCCCCGCGCCAGGTGCAAGCGCCAGGAGCGCGTCGATGTGCGCAGCGATGCTCGGGTCATAGCGCAGGTGCTCACGCGGATTCGCCAAGCGCGCCTGCCCAGCCTGCGCACGGGCAACAGCTGCCTCAATCGTGCGCGCCAGCGTGGCTGGATCATCCAGGTCGAAGGTGGGTGCTCCTTCGACCGAGATCACCTCGGTGCAAGCGATATTGGCTGCCAGTACGGCAGGCGTGCCGCACAGCACGGACTCCACCCCAATCAGCCCGAACGGCTCGTAGTGCGAAGCGAGGATCGTGTAGTCCGCTGCGCGGTAGACGTTCTCGATGTCCTTGCGGTATCCCAGGTAGCGGATGTTGGGCGAGGACGAGGACACCGGGCGCCCGATGACCACCAGTTGCACCGGCAGATCCGTCTTGGAGAAGAACGCCTCCAGCAGCGGATAGCCCTTGCGCTTGTGGCTCGACGACGGGAACACAAACGTGACCCGATCCTTCGCGAAGCCAAGCTCATCGCGCAGGCGCTGGCGCTCTGCGTCATCCACCGGCGAGAACTTCGTCTCACTCACCGGGGGGTACACCGTCTTTACCTTGGCAGCGGGAATGTCGTAGTAGTCGAGCACTTCCTGCGCCATCAGTCGCGAGTGCGCAACGACGACGTGCGAGCGCACATAGTCTCGGCGCTCCAGCGCGATCTGCTGGCGATCCCAGAAGGCCGCCTTTTTTGAAAAGCTCTTGAGATAGCCGACGTGCGTGCCGCCACAAATAGCGATATCCGAAGCGCCCGTGCGATTGCAGCCGATCATCAGATCGATGTGCTCGCGCTTGGCCAGATGGCGCACGAGCCAGCCGAACGCGTGGTCATTCAATTTGCCGGGCAGCTTGCGCGTTGGCAATGCAACAGCCTTGACCTGGCGATATTCAGGAAGCGCCTTGTCCACCATCTTGGCGAAGAACACGGGACGGATGGCGCGCTCATGCAGGCCGCGCACCAGGTCCATCGCGTAGCGCTCGCTGCCACCGCTGTAGCCCAGCGCGTTGCACGAGATTCCGACGTTCATGGATGCTTTAGTAATAATCGTATTGAGACCGCAGTCGTGCCGAGCCTACGCCCGGCGATGGCGCCCCCCGCGCCATCTTCGAACTACTCGTACACCGTTGCCACGTTCTCGGCATTGAGCGCCTGACGCAGCGCGGCGATCGCCGCTTCGCTCGGAACAATGCGCCACGCATCGCCGAGCACCGCTTCGCAGCGTGCCTGCTCACAAACGTAGTTGATGCGTACCGAGACGCCATTGCCATCGGCCGCCACATGCGGCGAGAGCAGATCACGCAGCTTGGCCGCCGTTGAATCGCCATTCATCGACAGCCGGATCGCCCGCGCGAACTTGGCGCGCGCCTGCGTCATGTCCATGACCGACTCGGCTGTCACGCGCACGCCGCCAGTGAACATGTCATGGCGGGCGCTGCCCTGAACGATCAGCACTTCGTCTTCCTTGAACAGCGCGCGGTTGGCCTCGAAAACTTCGTTGAAGACCGTCACCTCGGTGGCTTCGCTGGCGGAGCCGTCGTCGAGCATCACGATCAGCATCTTGCCGCGCTGCGTCATCTGGGTGCGCTGGCCTACGATCACGCCGGCCACGGTCTTGTTGCGCGCATCGCGGTTGCCGTAGCCGCCCCCGTTGCCCTTGTCGGTCACTTCGCGCGCCAGATCGGCCAGCGTCGTGCGTGCGAAGCGGCGCACCTCGTCACGGCATTCATCGAACAGGTGACCAGAAAGGTAAAAACCCAGCGCCTGCTTTTCTTCCTGCAGCTTGCGCTTGGTGGTCCAGGCCGGTTCGTCGACGAGTTCAGGGCGATGCTGCTCGGCATCGTCGCCGCTCATCAGATCGAACAGCGACACCTGGTTGGCAGCGGCTGCCTTCTGCTCTGCGGCTTCCATGGCCAAGCCGATCGAAGCGAGCAGCTGCGCGCGGTTGGCGTTGAGGCTGTCGAAGGCGCCGGCGCGCACCAGCGCTTCGATCGTGCGGCGATTGACCTGGCGGCGGTCGACGCGTTCGCAGAAGTCAAACAAGTCCTTGAACGGGCCGTCTTCGCGTGCCCGCAGGATGTCCTCAATCGCGCCCTGGCCGCTGCCCTTCACGCCGCCCAGGCCGTAGCGGATGGTCTTGGCGTCGGTCGGTGCAAAACGATACTGGCTTGCGTTGATATCCGGCGGCAGCACGGTCAGTCCGTTCTTGCCTCGGGCATCGTCGTAGAGGATCTTCACCTTGTCGGTGTCGTCCATGGCCAGCGACATGTTGGCTGCCATGAATTCGGCCGGGTGATGCGCCTTGAGCCACGCCGTGTAATACGCCAGCAGCGCATACGCGGCCGCGTGCGACTTGTTGAAGCCGTAGCCCGCGAACTTCTCCATCAGGTCGAAGATTTCATCGGCCTTTTCGGTGGAGAGCCCGTCCTTGGCTGCGCCCGCACGGAACAGCGCGCGGTGCTCGGCCATTTCTTCGGCCTTCTTCTTACCCATCGCTCGGCGCAGCAAGTCGGCGCCGCCGAGCGAGTAACCGCCCACGATCTGCGCCATCTGCATCACCTGCTCCTGGTAGACCATGATGCCGTAGGTCTCCTTGAGCACCGGCTCGACGCGCGGATCGGGGTACTCCACCTTCTCGCGGCCGTGCTTACGTGCGCAGAAGCTGGGGATCAGGTCCATCGGGCCCGGGCGATACAGCGCCACGAGGGCGATGATGTCCTCAAAGCGGTCAGGCTTGGCGTCCTTCAGCATGCCCTGCATGCCGCGGCTTTCCAGCTGGAACACGGCGACCGTGTTGGCCGTCTTCAGGATGTCGAACGCCTTCTTGTCCGTCAGCGGAATGTGGCTGCAGTTCCAATCCGCCTTGGACGGATCGAGCATGCGGATGTAGCGCTCGGCCCAGTCAAGGATCGTGAGTGTGGTCAGGCCCAAGAAGTCGAACTTGACCAGGCCGACAGCTTCCACATCATCTTTGTCGTACTGACTGACGACGCCGGCATCTTCACCGCCTTGCGTGTAGAGCGGGCAGAAGTCGGTCAACTTGCCCGGGGCGATCAGCACACCGCCCGCGTGCATGCCGACGTTACGCGTCATGCCTTCTACGCGTTGGGCGAGTTCCAGGAGCTGCTTGACCTCTTCTTCGTTGGCTTCGCGCTCGGCCAGCAGCGGCTCTTCCTTCTTGGCTTCTTCCAGTGTGACGAGCTTGCCCGGCTTGAACGGGATCAGCTTGGCCACGCCATCAACGAAGTTGTAGCCGAGATCGAGCACGCGGCCCACGTCGCGCACCGCGGCCTTGGCGGCCATGGTGCCGAAGGTGGCGATCTGCGAGACGGCGTCCTTGCCGTACTTTTCCTTCACGTACTGGATGACGCGGTCGCGGCCGTGCTGGCAGAAATCGATGTCGAAGTCGGGCATCGACACACGTTCCGGATTCAGGAAACGCTCGAACAGCAGGTTGTATTTGAGCGGGTCCAGATCGGTAATACCCAGCGCGTACGCCACCAGAGAGCCGGCGCCCGAACCCCGGCCCGGCCCCACTGGCACGCCATTGTTCTTCGCCCAGTTGATGAAGTCCGCAACGATGAGGAAATAGCCGGGGAAGCCCATCTTGATGATGGTGCCGGTCTCGAACTCCAGGCGGGCGTAGTACTCAGCGCGCTTGGATTCGCGCACCGCCTCGTCGGGAAACAGCACTTCCATGCGCTTTTCCAGCCCTTCCTTGGCGAGCTGGACGAGGTAGTCATCCAGCGACATGCCATCGGGCGTCGGGAACAGCGGCAGCTTGGGCTTGCCCAGTTCCAGCTTGAGGTTGCAGCGCTGCGCGATCTGCACCGAGTTGGCCAGCGCGGACGGGATGTCGGCAAACAGCGCGCACATCTCTTCCTGCGTCTTGAAATACTGTTCGGTCGTGAAACGACGGGCGCGGCGCGGATTGGCAAGCAGTTCGCCCTCTGCAATGCAGGTGCGCGCTTCGTGGGCCGTGAAATCGTCCGGCGTCATGAACTGCACCGGATGCGTGGCCACCACCGGCAACTGCATGGCCGAGGCCAGCTTCACGGCCTGCTGAATATAGGCCTCGGTACCGGCGTGCCCGGCGCGCTGCAGTTCGATGTAGAAAGCGCCCGGAAACACGCGCGACCAGTTCGTCGCGAGCTTGCGCGCCAGCGCATCGTTTCCATTGGCCAGCGCCATGCCGATATCGCCCGCCATGGCGCCCGAGAGCGCCAGCAGACCGGTGGCCAGCGGCGCGTTCTCAACGCCCGGCTCGTCGAACCACTCGGGCGCGATTTCCGCGCGGCCGCGATGTTGGTTGGAGAGCCAAGCGCGGGCCAGCAACTGGCACAGGTTCAGGTAACCCTGCTTGTCACGCACCAGCAACAGCAGGCGCGTCGGCTTGTCGCGCTCGTCGTGATTGGTGATCCACACGTCGGCTCCGACGATGGGCTTCACGCCCTTGCCGCGCGCCTCCTTGTAGAAGCGCACCAGCCCGAAGGCATTGGCGAGATCGGTCAGCGCCAAGGCGCCCATGCCATCTTTGGCGGCAGCCTTGACGGCATCGTCGAGACGGACATTGCCATCGACGACGGAATATTCGGAGTGGAGACGGAGGTGGACGAAGCGCGGCGAATTCATCCGCGTATTGTAACGGGTGACACCTTCCGCAAAGCATTCCGGGCGTGCCCGATTGACCCGGAGCAACCCCGCACGGCTGCGCGGGCGGCTATAATTTCGGCTTACGAATCAACGGGTTACCCAAGGCGCCAGAAAATGGCGCGGCAGCACATGCAGATCGTCAATATTTCCGCTTACAAATTCGTCACCCTCGATGACCGCGAGACCTTGCGCCCCGCCCTGCTGGCCGAGTGCCAGGCGCGCGAGCTGAAGGGCACCGTGCTGCTGGCGCCCGAGGGCATCAACATCTTCCTGGCCGGCTCGCGCGAGGCCATTGACGGCATCGTCGGCTGGCTGCGCGCCGACGCCCGTTTTGCTGACCTCGCACCGAAGGAAAGCCTGTCCGACCACCAGCCGTTCCGCCGCCTGCTGGTGCGCATGAAGAAAGAAATCATCACCATGCGCCACCCGCTGATCCGGCCGGAAGACGGCCGCGCGCCGTCGGTCGCGCCGCCCGACCTGAAGCGGTGGCTCGACCAGGGCCACGACGACGAGGGCCGCCCCGTGGTGATGCTCGACACGCGCAATGACTATGAGGTTGCCGTCGGCACGTTCAAGAACGTCGTCGAATACAACCTCAAGAAATTCACCGAGTTTCCTCCCGCCATTGCCGCGCACAAGGACGACTTTGCCGGCAAGACGGTCGTGTCGTTCTGTACCGGCGGCATCCGCTGCGAAAAGGCGGCGATCCACATGCAGGAGATCGGTGTCGAGCGCGTCTATCAACTCGAAGGCGGCATCCTGAAGTATTTCGAGGAAGTGGGCGGCGCCCATTACGACGGCGATTGCTTCGTGTTCGACCACCGCACCGCTCTCAATGCCGAACTGCAGCCAGCAGGGCCGAAGCAGTGCTTCGCCTGCCGCGCCGTTGTCACGCCGGAAGAACAGCAGTCCGCCGAGTACATCCCCGGCCAGCGCTGTCCGCATTGCGCAGGCAACCAAACGCGCGCCGCCGCATGAAGCGCCTCGCCGCCCTCCTCCTCGTCAGCGCGCTTTGCCTTGCAGCATTGGGAGGTTGGGCGACGAACTGCGAGGGCGGATCGAACCGCGGCGTCTTCTGCGGAGCGGGCACGCGGTTCTGATCCTTCATTGCGTGCCAGCAAAAAAACGCCGGACATGCCGGCGTTTTTCTTTGAGCGATCCGGTTTACTGACGGCCGCGCACAAACTGGTTCGTGATCGCAACAATGCGCTCGCCGAACAGCTTGGCGGTTTCCAGGTCGCCCGGCAGCGGACCTTCCTCGGGGCTCGCATCCGACGGCGATTGCGCCAGCGCGCCGCCAAAACCCGCCAGGTAGTTCACGTCGTTGCGCGTGGCGGCTTTGCTGTTGGCCGGCATCATGCCCGTGCCGACCCAGATCATTCCGTGCTGCTGCGACAGCGTCCACAGGTACTGGATCGACGCGTACTTGTCGCCGTTCATCGACGCGGAATTCGTGAACCCCGCGGCGATCTTGTCCTTCCATGCGCCGGTGAACCATGCCTTGGACGACGCATCGGCAAATTTCTTGAAGTCGCCCGAAACGCCGCCCATGTAGGTCGGCGCACCAAAGACGATCGTGTCGACGCCGGCCAGCAGGGCCCACGTGTCGTCATTGACGTCTGTCACCGAAATCAGATGTGCTTCCGCGCCGGCGCCTTGCACGCCTGCAAACACGGCCTCGGCTTGCTTCTTGGTGTGGCCATAACCGCTGTGATAAACGACTGCAACTCGTGCCATGGGAATCCTCTTGGGGTTGGGGTACCGCGGGGGAACAACGGAAAAGAAAAATGGCGCACACAGCGTGCACCACGAACATTACGGCAGATCGAACACCAGCACTTCGCTGTCTTCGCCGCCAGACAGCATCACCGTCTCTTCTTGCGTCAGCTTGGCGGCGTCGCCGCCCACCAGCGTGCGACCGTTGACGCTCACCTTACCGCGCACGACGTGCACATAAGCGCGGCGGCCTGCGGCGATCGGCAGGGACGCAGTTTCTGCTCCATCGAACTTGCCGGCGTAGAGGGCCATGTCCTGGTGCACTTTCACCGATCCGTCACGGCCGTCGGCGCTGGCGATCAGGGCCAGCTTGCCGCGCTTGGCCGCCTCGTCGAAATGGCGTTCTTCGTAACCCGGCGTCAGGTTCAACTGCGCCGGCAGCACCCAGATCTGCAGAAAATGCGTGGTCTGGTCCTGCGCGTGGTTGAACTCGGAGTGACGCACACCTGTCCCAGCCGTCATGCGTTGCACGTCGCCCCGGCGCAGCACGCTGCCGTTGCCCATGCTGTCCTTGTGCGCCAGCTCGCCGTCGAGCACGTAGCTGATGATTTCCATGTCGCGGTGGCCATGGGTGCCAAAGCCCATGCCGGCGGCGACGCGGTCCTCATTGATGACACGCAGCGGCCCGAATTGAACGTGCTGCGGGTCCATGTAATCGGCAAACGAGAAGCTGTGATACGACTTGAGCCAGCCATGGTCTGCGTAACCGCGATCTTGAGAGGGGCGGATTTCAATCATTTTGATGAATCTCCTATCCAAATTACTGCGCTGATGTGTGAATGGTACGCAGATTGGCTATAGTTGAGAGGCAAGGCTTTGATTCAATACATCAAAAATTCTGAACATGGCGCTATCGCTGGAATCTCTGGAAGTGCTGGATGCGATTGAACGCAAGGGCAGCTTTGCCGCCGCGGCGCACGAACTGGGCAAAGTGCCCTCGGCGCTCACTTATGTGGTGCGCAAGCTGGAAGACGATCTCGATGTGCTGCTGTTTGACCGACGCCGCCACCGTGCCGAACTCACGCCCGCCGGCCGCGCGCTGCTCGACGAAGGTCGCCACCTGCTGCAGGCCGCCGACGACCTCGCCCGCCGCGTCAAACGCCTCGCCACCGGTTGGGAAGCCACGTTGACCATCGTAGTCGACGATCTCGTGCACTTTCGCGCACTCATGCCCGTCATCCAGGATTTCTACGCCGAAAACACCGCCACGCGCTTGCGCTTCTGCCGTGAGGTCCTGGCCGGCACGTGGGACGCACTGCTTTCGGGCCGCGCAGATCTGCTGATCGGGCCGGCGCAGGTGATGCAGGTGCAGGGCATTCAGACGCGCACGGTGGGCAACATCCCGTTCGTGTTTGCGGTGGCGGCACATCATCCGCTGGCGCAAATGGAGGAGCCGTTGCCTGCGGCCGCCATCACGCGGCATCGTATCGTTGCGGTGGGGGATACATCGCGCAATCTGCCTGCACGCACCATTGGTGTGATGGCTGGACAGGACACGCTGGTGGTGCCATCCATGACCGACAAGGTGCAGGCACAGATTCGTGGCCTGGGCTGCGGCTGGTTGCCGGTGCCGTTGGCACAACCGTATCTGGATTCTGGCGTGCTGATCGCCAAGGAAACCACCGAAGACAAGCGCGCCGCCACCTTTCAGGTTGCCTGGCGCAACAACATGCGCGGCAAGGCGCTGCAATGGTGGGTCGACAAGCTGGAAGACCCGCGCCTGGGGCAGGCCCTGATGATGCAATAGGCGCCTCGCGCGGACAAATCGCGCACAATAGCGTCATCGACCTCTGCGCCTGGAGCGTTGCGTTGTCCCAAGCCAATCTCGATTTTCCGGAATCCACCACGTCGTCGCGCGGCCAATACCGTGGCCGCTTTGCGCCCTCTCCCACGGGGCCGCTGCATATCGGCTCGCTGGTCACCGCGCTGGCCAGCTGGCTGGATGCACGCGTCCACGGCGGCGCGTGGCTGGTGCGCATTGAAGACATCGATTTCCAGCGCAACGTGCCCGGCGCCGACCGCGATATCCTCGCCACACTGGATGCACTCGGGCTCATTCCCGACGAGGCTCCGCAGTGGCAGAGCACGCACCTGTCACGCTTTGAACAGGCGCTGGAGCAGTTGCAGGCCAACGGCAACCTCTACCCGTGTGGCTGCACGCGCCGCGAGATTGCGGATTCCGTCACCAGCATCGACGCCAACGGGCACCTGCGTCACCAAACCCTCATCTATCCCGGCACGTGCCGCAACGGACTGCACGGCCGTCCGCCGCGCGCATGGCGCGTGCGTGTGCCGGATGCCGATGCCGCGACCATCTGCTTCAACGACCGTTGGCAAGGCATGCAATGCCAGAACCTGGCTGAAGCCGTAGGGGACTTCGTGCTCAAGCGCGCGGACGGCATGTGGGCGTACCAGATTGCGGTGGTGGTGGACGATGCCACGCAAGGCATCACGGACGTCGTGCGCGGCGCCGACCTGCTCGACTCGACGCCGCGCCAGATCTATCTGCAGCAGCTGCTCGGGCTGCCCGCGTTGCGCTATCTGCACGTGCCGGTGGTCGTGAACCCCGACGGCGAAAAACTCAGCAAGCAGACGGGCGCGCGCGCCATCAACCGTAGTCAACCGCTGGCCGCGTTGACGGAAGCGGCCCAACACCTCGGGCTCGACATTCGCGCGGGCGATGTGGAGGGGTTCTACCGGGACGCCGTCCCGGCATGGGCCAATCGCCTGGCACAACCTGCCCGGTGCGATTGACCCCGGCGGCTGGAGCGCCGCCGTTTTCAGTCGACTGACTTAACGCTTGCGCGGCACGCCACCGAGCAGCGCCGCGATCGGGCGCTTGGCGGTGCGCGGGTGACCGGCTGCTTGCGCTGGCTTGGCAGCCTCCGCCGATTCCGCTGGCACGGACGATTCGTACGGGCGATTGAAGAACGGGTCGTCGGAAGGGCGGAACGCCGGGCGCACGATCGTGTGATCGAGCACGCGGGTACCGTTGCGGTCTTCCCGCTCGCGGGAGCGGCGGACTTCGCTGCGGGCACGCTTTTCGTCGCGCTCGCGGCGCTCACGGTCACGCGCCTGTTCGCCGGTCGGATCGAAATCAGCCAGCTGCTCGCGCGGCAGGTTGCGCTTGATCAGCTTTTCGATGTCGGCCAGCAGGCGTTCATCGCCCGGGGCGAACAGCGACAGTGCATCACCGGAAGCACCGGCACGGCCCGTGCGGCCAATCCGGTGCACGTAGTCTTCTGCGTTGAACGGCAGGTCGAAGTTGATCACGCACGGCATCTGCGAGATATCGAGACCGCGCGCGGCAACGTCGGTGGCGACTAGTACATCAACGGTACCCTGCTTGAACGCCTCGAGCGTTTGCATGCGCTCGGTCTGCGTCTTGTCGCCGTGGATGGCGTTGGCGTTGATGCCTTCGCGCTCCAGCGCGCGCGCCAGGCGCGAGCAGCCGATCTTGCTGTTGGAGAACACGATGCACTGGCGCGGCAGGCCTTGCTCCGCGCGCTGGCGCAGCAGGTGCACGAGCGCGGCCTGCTTGTGGTTGTCCGGCACGGTGTAGATGACCTGACGGACGTTCTCTGCCGTGGCGTTGCTGCGTGCCACTTCAATAGTTTGCGGATGACGCAGGTAGCTCGCGGCCAGCCTCTTGATCTCGGGAGAGAACGTGGCCGAGAACAGCAGCGTCTGGCGGTGTGCCGGCAGCAGGTTGATGATGCGCTGCAGGTCGGGCAGAAAGCCCATGTCGAGCATGCGATCGGCTTCGTCCAGCACCAGCATGCGCACCTGCGACAGGTTCACGCTGCGCTGCTGCACGTGGTCGAGCAGGCGGCCCGGCGTGGCAACCAGGATTTCGACGCCGCGGCGCAATTGCTCGGTCTGCGGGTTCATGTCGACGCCCCCGAACACGACAGCGCTGCGCAACGCCGTGTACTTCGCGTACTTGGCAACGTTGTCGTACACCTGGTCGGCCAGTTCGCGTGTGGGCGTGAGGATCAGCGCCCGCACCGGGTGGCGCGCCGGCGACGCGCTCGTGTTGGCGTCGGGCAGCAGGTTATGGATGATCGGCAGCGAGAAACCGGCAGTCTTGCCGGTGCCGGTTTGCGCGGCGCCCATGACGTCGTGGCCGGCGGTCACCACCGGAATGGCTGCGGCCTGGATGGGCGTGGGCTTGGTGTAACCGCTTTCGGTCAGCGCGCGGAGGACGTCCGGATGCAGGCCGAAGCTGTCGAATGTCACCGATTCATTGGCCGGCGCTTCTGACGCTTCAGACATCGTTGCAGTATTCATAGGGGAGATGCGGCATGCCGGTTGGCATGGCGGCGCGCCAGACCCAAGCGGAGAATCCCGCGTGCGGCTCGCGCAAAGCGTTAAAGATCAAAAGTTTATCACGTGAGACCCCACCCGGGACGGATGATGGGCCCACCCAGGCCAATGCCGGCGCCACAGCTGCCTTGACACGGATCAAGTATGGCCGGCACGCGCTGCGCCACCATCCGGGCATTGCCACCTGCGCCCTGCCCTCTCCCATGGTCACCACGCTTTATGAATCGCCCGGACATGCCTGCCTGATGTTTTCCGACCTGGTCGACGATCACGACGACCTGCCAGTGCAGACCAACCAGTTCCTCATCGTCGATCACGGACACGGCGCGCTGATCGATCCGGGCGGCCAGATGACCTACAACGCGCTATTTCTGGCCATGAACCGGTACTTTCCGCCCAAGCAGCTCGACTACGTGCTGGCTTCGCATGCGGACCCGGACATCGTCGCGTCGGCGGGAAGGTGGCTCACGAGTTCCAGCTGCGACATCCTGATCTCGCGCGTGTGGGAGCGCTTTCTGCCGCATTTCTGCGCCGTCGGCAAGACCGAGGGGCGCATCGTGCCGATCCCGGATACGGGCATGGCGATTCCGCTGGGGCAATCGCACTTGCTGGCGGTACCGGCGCATTTCCTGCATTCGGAAGGCAATTTCCAGTTCTACGATCCGGTGTCGCGCATCCTGTTCTCGGGCGATCTGGGAGCATCGATGGTGCACGCCAACGTGGCCGCCAAACCCGTGGACGATTTTGATGCGCACCTGCCGCTCATGGCACCTTTCCACCGTCGCTACATGAGCGGCAACCGCGTATGCCGGCTGTGGGCGCAGATGGTGCGCGGATTGCAGATCGAATGGATCGTGCCGCAGCACGGCCAGCCCTTCCGCGGGTCGGCCATGGTCAACCGGTTCATCGATTGGGTGGAAACGCTCGACTGCGGCATCGACCTGATGACGCCAGAGCTCTTCCGTCTGCCCGCCTTGCCGAACGCACCGGCGGGCGCGACGCTCAGGGCGCGGGCTTAGCTGCCGGGCTCGGGGCGGCGGGCAGGATGATCTTCATCATGGCGCCCGACAGTTCGACGGCCAGCACCTGCGCATCGATGCGCGACGGGTCGTGCCAGGTGTACATGAAGCCCATGACGCCGCCCATCGAGTGCGCCGCGACACGCGCATCGCCAAAGTCGAACACGCCGGCGCGCTTGCCCTCGTCGAGCAGCGCATAGAGATCGCGGTAGTAACCGCGCGACATGCCGTGCAGCCATTCCACAGTTTCGGGGCGCAGGTATTGGCGGTCACGATACGTCAGCGCAGCGGCGTAGTGACAGTCGATGCAACGGCGCGCCATTTCCAGCAGACACGCCTGCAAGCGCTCTCGCACAGGCAGCGCCGGGTTGGCGGTTTCGCGGATGGCCGACAGGCAGATCTGCGCGGCCTCGCGGCACAGGATGTCGAAAATCTCGTACTTGTCGGTGAAGTAGTAGTACACCGCCGGCTTGGTCACCCCAAGCGCGTTGCACAGGTCGCTCATCGTCATGCCGGCATAGCCCTTCGTGAAGAAGAGCTGCGCAGCCGTGTCGAGAATCTGCCGGCGGCGGGCCTCCTGCCGCTCGGCGATGTGGGGGCGCGTGGCCGGCGGTGTGATGCTGGGGGCGTCGGCGGCCCCGATGTCAGCAGACGGATGCGCGTCAGGAACGGCAGATTTGCGGGCGGTGGACATGGCGCATATTTTCGCATGTCGCCTGCAGATGCGCCGGGGCATGCGCGCATCTTGGCGACATCTTCGCTTCCCGATGCTTGACGCATCAAAGAACGCTTTCTATATTCTTACCCGTTGGTATAAAAAATTACTTTTCAGTATAGATAGTGCGGCGCCACGTTGCGAACGCACTGCACAACCCAACGGAGACAAGCTTTGGCGATGGACGAGTCCGAGTATCTCGGCCGCGTTCGCGCGCTCTGGGCGCGCGCATGGCCGGTCGATACCCCACGTGAGCCGCATTACCCGATCGGGCGCGTTGCCCTTACCGACTATCTGCGGCATTGGGCGCGCACCACGCCAGACAAGCCAGCGATCCATTTCTACGGGCACGACACGACGTTCGCCCAGCTTGACGATCTCTCCGACCGCGTCGCCGCCCTGCTCGCGCAACACGGCATTGGCGCGGGCGACCGCGTGGCCGTGTTCCTGTCGAACTGTCCGCAGTTCAATGCGGTGTTCTTCGGCATCCTCAAGCTGGGCGCCGTGTATGTGCCGATCAGCCCGCTGTCGCAGCGCGCGGAGTTGATGCATGCGCTGGGCGACGCGACACCGCGCGCCATCGTCACGCTGGACCGCCTCATGCCGCTCGTGCGTGACGTGCGCGCCGAAACATCGATCGAGCACGCCTTCGTCACACGTTACGCAGACGTGCTCCCCGCAGAGCCGACGCTGCCGCTCCCGGCAATGCTGACCGAACCGCCGCTGGCCTGCGGCGATGCAATCGACTTGTTGCCCGCATTGGCACAGACCACGCCGATCCCCCTGCCGGCGGGTTCGCTCGATGCGGTTGCCGCGCTCAACTACACCGGCGGCACGACGGGGCTGCCGAAGGGCTGCATCCACACCCAGGGCGACATGGTCGATATGGCGGCCGCCTTCTCGACCGTGTCGCTGCGCGCGGATGCGGACACCGTCATGCTCAGCTTCTATCCGCAGTTCTGGATTGCGGGCGAAAACACCGGGCTGATCTTCCCTGCCTTCCTTGGCGTGCCACTGGTGTTGCTCGCGCGTTGGGATGCGGAGGCCTTCATGGCTGGCGTGCAGCGCTATCGCGTGACCAACGGCTCGATGCTGGTCGATAGCGCCGCCGAGGTGATGGCGCATCCACGCGTGCATGCGTACGACTTACGCTCGCTGCGACATACGGGCGTGTCGTCATTTGTGAAGAAGCTGAACCCCGAATACCGCCGCGCGTGGCGCGAACTGACCGGCTCGACGATGGCCGAGAGCGCCTGGGGCATGACGGAAACACAGACTTGCAACAGCTTCACTGTCGGCATGCAGGACGATGATTTCGATCTGCGCTCGCAGCCGATTTTCGTGGGCCTGCCGGTGCCCGGCACCGATTTCAAGATCTGCAATTTCGACACGCACGACCTAGTGCCAATCGGCGCCGAAGGCGAACTCTGCGTACGCACGCCCACGCTGCTCAAAGGCTACTGGAACAAGCCCGAAGCAACCGCCCAAACACTGCGCGACGGCTGGTTCCACACCGGCGACATCGGCTGCATCGACGAACAGGGCTACGTCCACTATCTCGGTCGCCGCAAGGAGATGCTCAAGGTCAATGGCATGAGCGTGTTCCCGGCGGAGATCGAGGCCATGCTGGGCAAGCACCCGGCCATCCTGGGTTCTGCCGTGGTAGGCCGCGCCGACGAACACCGAGGCCAGCTTCCCGTCGCCTTCGTGATGCTGCGCCCCGAGGCCGTCGGCACGCTGGACAGCGCCACGCTCACCGGCTGGTGCCGCGAGAACATGGCCGGCTACAAAGTGCCCATCGTGCGCATCGTCGATGCACTGCCGCTCACGGCCACCGGCAAGGTGCGCAAACAGGATCTCGCGCCGCTCGCTGAACAGCTCTAACCCACATCTGCTCCATGACGTTTCGCAAACTGCTGATCGCCAATCGCGGCGAGATCGCCATTCGCATTGCCCGCGCAGCCGCCACGATGGGCTTGCCCTCCGTCGCCATCTATTCCGAGGACGATCGCGACGCGCTGCATCCACTACGCGCAGATGAAGCCGTGCCCTTGTCCGGGACCGGCCCACGCGCATACCTTGACGGCGCGGCCATCCTCGCCGCTGCACGCGCCGTCGGGGCCGAAGCCGTCCATCCCGGCTATGGGTTCCTAAGCGAGAACGCCGCGTTCGCGCGCCAGTGCGCCCAGGCCGGCGTGCAGTTCATCGGGCCGTCACCGCGTGTGCTCGACCTCTTCGGCGACAAGGCACGCGCTCGGGCCCTTGCACACGAGGCCGGCATTCCCGTCGTCAGCGGCACGCAAGGTGCGACCACGCTGGAAGAGGCGCGCGCCTTCTTCGCCGCGCTGCCGCCCTCGCACGGCATGATGATCAAGGCCGTATCCGGCGGCGGCGGACGCGGCATGCGCGCCGTGCACGATGCGCAGGCGATTGCCGACGCGTACGCGCGCTGCGTATCTGAAGCGACCGCCGCGGGTGGTGGCAGCGACGTCTATGTGGAAGCGCTGGTGCCCGCCCCGCGCCATATCGAAATCCAGATCGTCGCAGACGCGCACGGCCACGTTACGCACCTCGGCGAGCGTGAATGCAGCCTGCAGCGCCGTCACCAGAAACTGATCGAGATCGCGCCCAGCCCCGCGTTGGACGATGCACTGCGCGCACGCATTGCCGAGGCTGCCGTCACGCTCGCCAAGGCGGCAGGCTACAGCGGCATCGGCACCTTCGAATTCCTCGTGGAAGGCGCGGGCACGCCGCACGCCACCTTCTACTTCATGGAGGCCAACCCACGCGTGCAAGTCGAACACACGGTCACGGAAATGGTGACGGGTATCGACCTGGTCGTGACCCAGCTGGCGCTGGCGCAGGGTGCGTCGCTCGCAGATGTCGGGCTTGCTCAGCCGATCGCGCCGCGCGGCCACGCCGTGCAGGTGCGCATCAATGCGGAGACCCTCGATGCAAGCGGTCAGCCGCACCCGTCCACCGGCATGCTCACCGCCTTCGAGCCGCCCAACGGCCCCGGCGTGCGCGTCGACACCTGCGGTTATGCGGGCTACCGTCCGAACCCGCGCTTCGACTCGCTGCTGGCCAAATTGATCGTCCACGCGCCGCACGGCACGTATGCGCAGACGCTGACACAGACGTACCGCGCGCTGTGCGAATTCCGCATCGAAGGGGTAGTCACGAACAAGCGGCTGCTGCAAGACCTGCTGCGCGATGCCGACGTGCAGACCAACGCCGTGCACACGCAGTTTCTCGATGCAAAGCTCGCCGACCTGGCCGCAGGCAACGGTGAAGCGCATCCCGCACTGCACGCCACGTCGGTCACCACCCCGGACCTGACGCCCGCTACGTCATTCATCGACGAGCTTCCTGACGACGCAGAAGTGCTCACCGCGCCAATGGATGGCGCGCTGATCCAGATCCATGCGCAAGCCGGTGCCACGGTCGCGCGCGGCGAGGTGCTGGCCGTCATTGAAGCGATGAAGATGGAGCACGTCGTCACCGCGCCGGCGGCCGGTCGTGTCCTGCAAGTCTGCGCACAGCCGGGCGCAACGGTGCGCGAGGGCCAGCCGCTGGCCGCGCTGCAGCCCGGCGACGCGCAACACGACGCCGCCGCAACCGACGCAGAGATCGATCTCGACCACATTCGCCCGGACCTGCAAGCCGTCATCGACCGCCATGCATTCGGTCTCGACGCGAACCGTCCGGATGCCGTTGCCCGCCGCCGCAAGACCGGCCAGCGCACCGCGCGCGAGAACATCGCACACCTGTGCGACCCAGACTCGTTCATCGAGTACGGTGCACTGGCCATCGCAGCGCAACGCCAGCGGCGCGCACTCGATGACTTGATTCGCTCGACGCCGGCCGACGGCATCATCACCGGCATTGGCACCGTCAACGGCACGCACTTCCCCGATCACGACGCGCGCTGCATGGTGCTCGCGTACGACTACACCGTGCTGGCAGGCACCCAGGGCACCTTCAACCACAAGAAGACCGACCGTGCACTGGAGCTGGCGCAGCAATGGAAGCTGCCCGTTGTGCTGTTTGCCGAAGGCGGCGGCGGCCGACCGGGCGACACTGAAAAGCGCGGCGTCAGTGGTCTGGACTGCCCGACCTTCATCCACTTCGCGCGTCTTTCAGGGCTGGTGCCGACCGTCGGCATCGTGTCGGGCCGCTGCTTCGCAGGCAACGCCGCACTGCTGGGCTGTGCCGACGTGATCATCGCCACGCGCGACGCGACCATCGGCATGGGCGGCCCCGCCATGATCGAAGGCGGCGGTCTTGGCGTCTACGCGCCTGAGGAGGTCGGGCCCGTCAACGTGCAGGCGCCGAATGGCGTGATCGACGTGCTCGTCGAAAACGAGACCGAAGCCGTGGACGCCGCGCGCCGCTACCTGAGCTATTTCCAGGGGCCGCTCGCCGACTGGGAAGCCGGCGACGTGCGCCACCTGCGCCACGTGATTCCCGAAAACCGCATGCGCAGCTATGACATGCGCGCCGTAATCGATGCATTGGCCGATACGGATTCGGTTCTGGAACTGCGTCAAGCCTTTGGTGTGGGCATCATCACCGCGCTGATCCGCATCGAGGGCCGCGCCTTCGGCTGCATTGCCAACAACCCGCGCCATCTGGGCGGCGCCATCGATTCTGCAGCGGCAGACAAGGCATCGCGCTTCATGCAGCTGTGCAACGCATTCGACCTGCCCATCGTCTCGCTGTGCGACACACCGGGTTTCATGGTCGGGCCGGAGGCGGAGAAGACCGCCACGGTCCGCCACGTCAGCCGCATGTTCGTGACAGCCGGCAACTTGCGCGTGCCTTTCTTCACCATCGTGCTGCGCAAAGGCTACGGCCTTGGGGCGATGGCCATGGCAGCAGGCGGTTTTCACGCGCCGCTGTTCACCGCGTCGTGGCCGAGCGGTGAGTTTGGCGGCATGGGCATCGAAGGCGCCATCCGCCTGGGTTACCGCAAGGAACTGGAAGCGGTGGAAGACCCGGCAGAACGCGAGGCCCTGTTCCGCAAGATGGTCGACGCCGCCTACGAGGAAGGCCGCGCGCTCAACATCGCCAGCTATCTGGAGATCGACGCGGTGATCGACCCGGCCGATACGCGCCGCTGGCTGCTGCGCGGGTTGCAATCGGCGCCGCCCGCCCCGCCAAGGCACACACGCGACCCGGCCACGCGCCGCTTCATCGACACTTGGTAGCCGAGAACCCACACAAGGAGGAGACATGCCCGCAGAGATCCGCTTTGCCCGTCCGTTGTCCGCATCGGCTTGTGCGGCAGCGTTGCTGTTCGCACCGCTGGCCCATGCCGCAGACCCGGCACCGATCAAGGTGGCGTTCATCGATCAGCTGAGCGGGCCGCTCTCGAATGTGGGCGAGCAGTTTCTGGCAAATCTGAAACTCGGCATTGACGATGCCAACGCGCAGCCGCAGGGCGTGCTGAACGGCGCGCGCTACGAACTGTCGACGTACGACAACAAGCTCTCGGCGCAAGACAGTCTGTCGGCGCTGCAGAGCGCCATCGATGCCGGAGCGAAGATCGTCTTTACTGGCGGGTCGGGCTCGTCCGTGGTGGCGGCCATGGTGGACGCTGCCACCAAGCACAACGAGCGCAATCCGAACAGCCGCGTGCTGATCATCAACTACGCATCGATCGATCCCGACCTGACCGGCGCGCATTGCAGCTTCTGGCATTTCGCCACCGAGGCCAACACAGCGATGAAGATGCGCGCGCTCGCCAACTTCGTAAAAACGCAGCCCGATATCCGCACGGTCTACTCGCTGAACCAGGACTACGCGCACGGCCGGCTGTGGGCCTCGTTGGGCAAGCAGATGCTCTCGGCCGCGCGACCCGACGTGCAATTCACCGGAGAGACGCTACACCCGATCGGCAAGGTGAAAGACTTCGCGCCTTACGTCTCGAAGGCCAAGGCGACGGGCGCGGACACGCTCCTCACCGGCAACTGGGGGCAAGACCTGAACCTGCTCGTCAGGGCCGCCGGCGACATGAGCTACGACGTGCGTTATCTGAACCACAGCGGCGCAGGCGCCCCGGGCACCGTACTGGGAGTGTCGCAGGCCAAGATTGGCAAGGTGACCTGGGTGTCGGAATGGACGCCAGGCAACGGCAACGCGCAACTGATGCAGATGGATGCGCGCGTGCGGCAGACGCCCGCCGGCGAGCACTTCGCGCCGCGCACCGTGTTGTCTGTCGAACTCGTGACGGACGCCATCCGCAAAGCCGATTCCACCGATCCGCTGAAGATTGCGCTGGCGCTGGAAGGCATGCAGAAGCAGAGCTTCCTCGGCAACGTCACGATGCGCAAGATCGACCACCAGTTGCTGCTCCCGCAGGTCGTATCGACGATCGCACCGGTGGACGGAAAGACCGTGAAGGTCGGCTACGACGGCACCCAGTGGGGCCACAAGACGGAGAGCACAACCGCAGCCAAAGACCTGGACCTGCCGACCGCTTGCAAGATGAAGCGGCCGGCGGGCGCTTAAACGATCAGGCCGACAATCAATCAGCGCGGTCCGTGCGCAGCGGGCCGTATTCGATCGGCACCCAAGCGAAGGCGTTGCCGTCGCGGCGCACGTGGCCCAGGCCCGGGAACGGCAGATGTGCGCCGGCCACCCAGAGCTTGTCCCGCGCCGCTTCCGCTAACAGCTTACGGCGCGTGGCGACAGCGGCCTTCTTGTCGACGTCATATTCGAACGCGACCTCGGGGTGCTGGAACTGCACCGCATGGCTGTGCACGATATCGCCCCAGACGAGCAGGCTGCGTCCCTTCGAGGCAAACAGATAGCCGCTATGCCCCGGCGTATGCCCGTTGGCGACGACCGAGCGCACGCCCTGCACGACCTCGTCGCCCGGCTTGAACTGTTTGAGCTTGCCCGCTGCCGCATACGGCGCCACAGAGTCGCGCGCCATCTTGAAGAACGGCTGCATGTCGCTTGGCTTGGAAGCGGCGATCGTTTCGCTCAACCAGAAATCGGCTTCTGGTGCGGCCACATACACCTGCGCATTCGCAAAGGCCGGTTGGCCTTGCGGCGTCAACAGGCCGCATGCATGGTCCGGATGCAGGTGCGTCAGCAGCACTGCGTCGATCTGCTCGGGCTGGTAGCCGGACGCGCGAACGTTGCCGGCCAGGCCGCCCATCGTCGGGCCAAAGCACGTACCAGAACCCGTATCGACGAGGATGCGTTTATCACCCGTGTCGATCAGGAAACCGTTCACCGCCGTCTGCATGCCCGGCGTGTTCGATACAAACATCCGCGCCAGCAGGCTCTGCACCGATTGCGCGTTCAGGCCAAGCAGGGTCTTAGCAGGCAGATCGGTGTAGCCGTCGTAGAGCGCGGTCACAACGTCGTCGCCCAGCGCCATGCGGTAATAGCCGGGCACCTGGGTGCGTTGCTGCGTAGCGGCGGCGGTGACAGCAGGGCCGGCGGCGCCTGTTGCGGGTTGGGCGTGGGCGAATCCGATGGACGCCGCCATCGCGGTAGCCACGGCGGCAGAGGTGAGCAAACGCATGTCTTGGCTCCTGGAAAAGACCGCTGCCCCGGTGCAGCGGCGAAAGCCGGATCATGCCACCGCCCAGCACATTGCGTTGCCGCCATTGGCGACAGGGGTATTGCCCAGGGAGAAACATGCCCCGCAGAAAAGAACAAGGCCCGACATGCCGGGCCCATGCTTCAGACCAATCGACGGCGGCTGCGCAACCGCCCGTCAACCAGGTACGTGCTGACTGCACGTGGAACTTCGGCGTCGATACCACCGTGCCGCTGCACCGTGCAGTCCGGCGTGAGCAATGCGTTGGTGAACGTGAGCGACGAGTTCGGATCGTTCCAGGCGGTCACGACCTTGCTGGGGCCGCAGCTGCCCAGCAGGAACACGCTGACGGCTGCGTTGTTGATCGACAGCTGGTGGTGCTGTCGGCCTGGCCAGTCCACGGGGTCGCGCCCGAGATGAGGCCGCACGTCCCGCCGCCGGTAAACGATGTGGACGTGATGTTGACGATGCCCGAAGGCGTGATCGTGCCGGTGAAGGTCGCTGTGCAATTGGCGCTGATGGAGCCTTTGGACAGCGTGGTCGCCCCGGTGACCGAGAATGGCTCGCCATTCGGGTTCATCGGTTGACCATCGACACGCGAAACGGTGACGGCAAGTGCGGGTGTGGCTGCTACGGTGGCAAGTGCGAGTGCAACTGCAAGAGATACGACTTTACGTGTGCTCATTTATTGCCTCACTAGAACTGACGGTAGAAACCGCCTTAAGAATGCGGCGCAAACCGGTTCCCGCTCGATTCACGCCGGGCCGATTAGCCAGGCGCAGACAGCCGACACCCGGCTAAAACTTGTACGACACCCCAACGAACGTGATGATCGGATTGGCCTTGAGCGTGGTCTTGGTGGTGGCCAGCGTGGTGCCGTCCGACGCCTTGATGACGGTCGCCGCTTCGGTCTTGAGCGGCAAGTACGACACCGTTGCCGTCAAGGCCCATTGCTTGTTGATCGCGTAGCTCGCACCGAGGTTGAAGATCGGCGCCCACGACGACGACGATTTCCCCTCGACATACGTCGGCCCCGGCTTGCCCGCCCCCGCTGCCAGCACGCTGCCCAGTTCGCGATTCACCGCAGCCGCAAAGTACGGATTCAGCTCGATGTTGGTGAAGAAGCTGTAGACCACACCCACGCCCACGAACGGACGGAACGTCGACTGCGCGTGCCCGAAGTACCACTGCAGAATGACCCCGGGGCTCCATTGGCGCGCCTTGCGCACGGCCGGCTGGTTGGACGGGTCGTCCAGATCGACGTGGCCGAGCGCCCCTGCGGGCCCGGGTGCGCGGATCACGCCATGCCCGGTCAGCTTGAATTCGGGCGGCACGCCGGCAATCGTGGTCAGCGCAATGTTGTCGGTAAAGAAGTGCGTGAGCGTCAGGCCCAGCGTGTTGGCGTTGCTTACGCGCAGCCCGCTGTTGGGCGACGTGAAGCTGCCGGGCAAGCGCAGCGGATCATTGATCGGCGCATTGATCACGCTGGTGGTCAGGTTGTTGCTCGAGTCCTGCGGCATGATGTGGAACCAGCCCACCGTCGCCACGTTGTCACCGGCCTGCTGCGCCATGGCGCCTGCGGATGCGCAGGCCGCCATCAATGCGACAGTCAGTTGTTTCATGATGCTTCCTCCTGTTGTTCTGAGCGGAGCGCGGTTCTCTGTGCCGCGCCCCGTGGCGTGTGTTTCCGGAAACGTCACTGCACGAAGGCGCCCACGGTGAAGTACGGGTTCTTCGTATCGCTCATGTCCAGGAAGCCGAAGGTCTTGCCGGTGAAGATCAGCTTGCCCGTCGGGGCCGAGCCGGCCGGCGCGCTGGTCTGCGTGGTCCGGATCACGCCCGGGACGGTCTGCGTGAAATCCAGGTTCAGCGGTCGCGCCAGCGCTGCCTGCGACGCGTTGAACGGATCGAGCATCGTGGCCTGCGCGCCCACCAGCGCCGTGGCACGGTAGTTGAACGTGCTGTCCACACCGGTGTATTCGCCGTCTTGCGAGCCCTGCGCGATGTTGCCGACCGGTGCCATGATCGAAATGCCGGACTCGTCGTCTGCCACCGGCGGGCCGGCCGTCAAGTCGGAATTGGCCGCACCGACGCGAATGAAGATCGGCACGAGCTGGCCATACAGCTTGCCCACGATCATCACGCCCTTGCCCGCCTTGGCCGGATCGAGCGACGACACGGTTGCCGGCACCTGCGGCTGATAGTTCAGCGTGGTGAAGGCCGGCGCGTCGCCGCGCAGCGTCAGCTTCTGGTTGACCGTCGCGC
Source organism: Ralstonia sp. 110700041-2 (assembly GCF_056280165.1). Lineage (NCBI taxonomy): Bacteria > Pseudomonadati > Pseudomonadota > Betaproteobacteria > Burkholderiales > Burkholderiaceae > Ralstonia > Ralstonia sp. 110700041-2. Next base: position 197,959 of record NZ_JBSFAI010000002.1, read on the forward strand.
TTGACGTCAGGCAGGCTCCGCCGTTCTTCACGCCCAGGTTGTCGCACTCGGTGTAGGTGCCGTCCGCGTTGATGGTGAAACGCGCATCGACCGCCTGCTGCGAGAAGTTCTGCGACGGCACCTGGTGGTAGCCGAGCTGGTTGTAGTTGCCGGCGATCTTGGTCAGATCGGTCTCGGTGTTCGAGAAGCTGATGAACGGGTAATACGGGAACGTGGTCTGCGCAATCTTGCCCACGCCGACAATGCCGTCGAACTGGATCGTCGCCCCCGGAATCGTGCCGCCCAGCACGCCTAGCCCCAGGAAGAACCGCGCCGGACGGCTCGGATCAAGGCTCGCGTTGTTCAGGCGGAACGCGCACTGGTTCAGCTTCTCGGTCGGCAGCGCCGTCTCTTGCGTGAGCGTGCCGGTCTGCACGTTGTTGGGCGCCGTATCGCGCGTGGGCGCCACAGTGCCAGTCTTGACCGGAATCGGCGAGGCCAGATACGTGATCTGGTACGTCATCTTCGTCGTATCGAGCTGAACCTTCACGAGTTCACCTGAGCCCGACCCGCCGGTGAACACGGTGTTGTAGTCGATGGCCTGCGGACACAGGCGCTGGATCACCGGGGGCGGCGGATCATCGCCGCCTCCTCCGCACGCTGTCACCATCGGTGCGCACGCGAGCACGACCAACCATTTACGCCATTGCATTTGCGTCTCCTCCATGTTGTTGTTCAGAGGTGGCGGCGCACACATTGCGCATGCCGCCACCGGATGTGCTTGCATTGATGCGCGCCTCACTGGACAAATGCGCCGACCGTGAAGAACGGGTTGTACTTGTTGTTGTTCATGAGCATCGCGTACACGTTGCCCACCTTGACGGCCACGCCGGTGTCGCCGGCCTTGAACAACGCGACGTTGCCGCTGGCGCCTTGCGCGTTGAAGTCGTTCTGCGCGGTCACGATCAGCTTGCCCGGCGCGCTTTGCGTGTAGTCGAGCCCGAACTGCGCTGTCACACGCGATGTGAGCGGGTTGATGAAGGCCGCGGTGCCGTTCTGGAACAACGTGGATGTGTAGTTGGCGGCGAGTGTCGACACGGCCGTCCCGTCGCTGCAGTTGCCGGCATTGGCGTGGAAGAAGCCCCCACTAAAGGAGCCGGACAGTTCCGGGTGATCAACCGTAGCGTTCAAGCCGTTGCCGCTGGCGGGCGCACCACTCGGGCCATTGTTGGTGACCACGCCGCAAGCCGAGCCGCTGGTCGCCCCAACGAAACCGCCCTTGAGCGCATTGGCCGGGATCGCCGTTGCTGGCGAGAGGATCGAGATGCCGATCTGGTCATCCGCCACCGAAGCCAGCAGGTTTGTCGGATCGCTGTGCGAATAGCCAACACGGATCACCACCGGCACGACCTGTCCGTTGAGCTTGCCGGCAATCAGAATGCCCTTGGCCTGGCTCGGCGCCAGCAGCACCAGCGGTGAGACCTGGCCGACATACGGATACGGCACGTTGCTGCTGGTCGGGTTGCTGACAAACACGTTGTCCTGCGAGCCATCGGTGTTCTGACGCAGCGTCCAGGGCGTGCCCGTCGTGTGGCAGGAATAGTCGATCCCTTCGGCCGTACACGAGCCGTCCGCTTTTAACGTTTGCGTCCAGTTGACGGCATCGGGCTGCCAGCCTTGCGGCGCCGAGGTTTGGTTGCCCGAACCCGTGGGCGTGACATGCACGCCGACCTGGTTGTAGCGCCCCGCGACCTGCGAGAAATCCGTCACCGTCTCGGAGAAGCCCAGGAACGGATAGAAATCGAACGTTCGCGACGGCACTGCGCCAATCACGACGCCCGGAATCGGCTGGATGCCTGCGAACTGGATGGTCGCCCCCGGGATGCCGCCCCCCACGATGCCCTGACCGACAAACAGCATCGGCGGATCCTGCGGATTGACGGTGATCGCGTAGCTGTTGTCCGCCGTCTTGCCCGACTGCAGCACGAAAGCGCAGCGGTTCTGCTCGCGGGTCGGTAAGTTGGCCGGATGCACGAACGTACCGTCGATGATCAATCCCTTGCGCGTCGTATTGACCTGGCCCGCCGAGGTCGGCACCGACGACTCGAGGAACTGCATCTGGTACGTGTTCTTGCTCGTGTCGAACTTGACCTTGATGTACTCGCCGCTACCCGAGCCGCCGGTGTACGTAGTCGTGTAGTCCAGCGCCGCCGGGCACAGACTGGTTGGCGTGCTGGGCGTGGTGTTCGCTCCGCTAGGCGGACAAGAACTCCCCGAACACTGCGCAACATCCGACGAGCCGGGGTCGTCTGCCCCGCCGCACCCGCCAATGAACGGCATTGCAACTATGCAACTGGTTGCCATGACAACAAAAAGATGACGTCGACTACCCATGGTTGTCTCCTCATGTTTTGGAACTTGTTGTGTTGTGGGCCGGCGAATGTGTGCAACGGCCGGTCAATACCCCCGCCTGTCGGCAAACGACAGCCGACAGCGCACGACCTGCCCCGTCGGCAGATCGACTTGCAAACATCAAAAACGACGGGCGTGCTTGGGCCGCGCTACCGCTAATCGGCCGGTATCACGCTGATCGGCTGGGCGCCGATCCCAAGAAAAATCGTGGTAATGCTGCTAGCGCGGATGAGCTTCACCACCGCTGCTGCAGTGATGACGATGGCGATGACGCGCGTGGGCACGCGCAGAAGCGAAATGCTGGAAGGGCCCGTTTTGAATGCGTAACATCCTGTGTCTCCGAAGGGTACGCTACTGGCTATTTACTTATCGTTATGGCCGAAACTATGGTCCGCCCGGAGTATGAAGTAAATAGAGATTTCATTCAAAACAGCGGCGGCAATCCCCCGCACAAGCAGGCGCGGCGCGGTTTCGCGGATTTTCAAACGAGGAAATGAAACCGTTTCGTTTGAAGCGTTTTAAACTCCCCCTCCGGTTGGGGGGAATGCCCGCGCAATGCGGCTTATTTAATTATGTCGAAATGAATATATTTCGCCGAGAGCAACTGCGGTAGCAAAATACGATCCCGAAACAATAACGCGCGTAAGAAAAAGAAAAAGAAAAAGCCGCCACATGAAATGGCACACAAACGCGGATGAAAGGGAAGAAAAGGCGGCAGGGGAAAGAATGGTGGGCCGGGTGGGATTCGAACCCACGGTGTCCTTTCGGAGGCGGATTATGAGTCCGCTGCCTGCAACCAGCACGGCGTCCGGCCCTGTAAAACGAGAAAAAAAGAGACCCGGCGCTTAGGCCGGGCCCGATGCAGGATTTTACCTGAAAGTGGGCGCGAGCCCACTCGGAAAATCGCCTGCTTCGCTACAGGATCAGCTTCCCTCGAGGAAGCTCTTCAGCTTGTCAGAGCGGCTCGGATGGCGCAGCTTGCGCAGTGCCTTCGCTTCGATCTGACGGATACGCTCGCGGGTCACGTCGAACTGCTTGCCGACTTCTTCCAGCGTGTGGTCGGTGCTCATCTCGATACCAAAACGCATGCGCAGCACCTTGGCTTCGCGCGGCGTCAGCGAATCGAGCACGTCCTTCACCACGCCGCGCATGGAGCCATGCAGCGCCGCTTCGGCCGGGGCCAGCGTGTTCGTGTCCTCGATGAAATCGCCCAGATGGGAGTCGTCGTCGTCACCGATCGGCGTTTCCATGGAGATCGGCTCCTTCGCGATCTTCATGATCTTGCGGATCTTGTCTTCCGGCATCTCCATCTTCTCGGCCAGCGTTGCCGGATCCGGCTCGTTGCCGGTTTCCTGCAGGATCTGACGCGAGATGCGGTTCATCTTGTTGATCGTCTCGATCATGTGCACCGGAATACGGATGGTGCGCGCCTGATCGGCGATCGAACGCGTAATGGCCTGACGGATCCACCACGTGGCGTACGTCGAGAACTTGTAGCCGCGACGGTATTCGAACTTGTCCACCGCCTTCATCAGGCCGATGTTGCCTTCCTGGATCAGGTCGAGGAACTGCAGACCGCGGTTCGTGTACTTCTTGGCGATCGAGATCACCAGACGCAGGTTGGCCTCGGTCATCTCGCGCTTGGCCTCACGGGCGCGGCGCTCGCCTTCCGACATCTTGCGGTTGACGTCCTTCAGCTCGGTCAGCGGCAGCACCACGCGTGCCTGCAGGTCGATCAGCTTTTGCTGCAGTTCGTGCACGGCCGGCACGTTGCGCTCGACGATGGTGCTGTACGGCTTGCCGTCGGCCACCACGGTCTCGATCCACTTCAGGTTGGTCTCGTTGCCCGGGAAGCGCGCAACGAAGTCGCTGCGCGGCATGCCGCACTTGTCCACCACGATGTTCAGGATGGCGCGTTCGAGCTTGCGCACTTCGTCCACCTGGCCGCGCAGCGTGTCGCACAGGCGCTCGACGTTGCGTGCCGTGAAGCGGATCGTCATCAGTTCGGCCTGGATGGCTTCCTGCGCCTTCACGTAAGGCTTGGACTTGTAGCCTTCCTTCTCGAACGCACGGCGCATCTTGTCGAACTGCTCGCCGATCACACCAAACTTGAGCAGCGCAGCCTGCTTGAGCTCTTCGAGTTGACGGGCCGAAGCTGCGGCAGCGCCGGCACCTTCATCGTCCTCGTCTTCCTCTTCGTCGCCCTCTTCTTCGGCTTCCTCTTCCTCGAATTCCTCTTCTTCCTCAGCAGCAGCGGCTGCATCGGCTTCAGCGTTCGGATCGATCAAGCCATCGATGTACTCGTCGATCTTGGCTTCGTCGTTGGCAACGCGCTCGCCCATGGCGAGGATTTCGGAGATGGTGACCGGGCAGGCCGAGATGGCCATGACCATGTCCTTCAGGCCGGCTTCGATGCGCTTGGCGATCACGATTTCGCCTTCGCGCGTCAGCAGCTCGACCGTGCCCATTTCGCGCATGTACATGCGCACCGGGTCGGTCGTGCGGCCGAATTCGGAGTCAACCGTCGACAGCGCGGCTTCAGCTTCTTCTTCAGCTTCCTCTTCCGTGGTCACGGAAGGTGCGTTGTCGTTCAGGAGCAGCGTTTCGGCGTCCGGCGCCTGCTCGTACACGGCAACGCCGATGTCGTTGAGCGTGGCAACCAACGTTTCCAGCGACTCCACATCGACCATGTCGTCGGGGAGGTGGTCGTTGATTTCGGCGTAGGTCAGGTAGCCGCGCGATTTGCCCAGCTTGATCAGCGCCTTGAGCTTCTGGCGGCGGGCCTCAAGCTCTTCTTCCGAACCGCCTTGCTGCGAGGCAGCGAATTCCTTGAGCAGGGCTTTTTCCTTGGCCTTGCGGTCACGGGCCTTCAGCTTTTCGGTTTTCGGTGCCGGAGCGGCGGGGGTGTCAAATTCTTCAGTCACGTCCGTGCTGCTGTCGTCTGCCTGCGTCTCTGCCTTGGGCTTGCGGCCGCGCTTCTTGGGCTCGGCTGCTGCCTCGGCGCGGGGCGCGGGAGGAGTTGTGGGGGTGGCCTCTGCCTGGGCGGTGCGCTTGGTGTCTTCCGCGGCCGCCTTGGCTGGCTTGGCTGCGGTGTTGGTACGAGCGGTACCCGTCTTGGTTGCGCTTGCGCTGGCAGGGGTCTGCTTGCTCTCGACTTCGGTAACTTTCGATTTCGCCACGGTGGTTGTCTTGCCCTTGAGTGCGACGGAAGCGGCTGTGCCGCCAGGTCTGGCGCTCGTGCTCATCGACGTCGAGACCTTGCCTGAGGTTGAAGATTGGATCGCGCCCTTTGTGCGCGCTGTCGGTTTGACAGTCTTGGCGGCGACGGCGATATCGGCGGTCTGGCGCGGCTGGGTTTTCCCCGTCTTTGCCGGCACAGTGGCCTTCACCCCTGTCGATCCTGCCTGCCCCATATGGATCCGACCATTTGCGACTTTCGCCGTTCCCGCTGGTGGCTTTCCTCCTCCCGAGCCGCGCGCCGATGAGGATCGCTTGGCAGAAACAGAAGCAGGACTGGCCTTGGAACCGGCCTTCGCGGAGGTCTTCACCTTCACCATGGGCACGCTCACTCCCCCAAAAATGGGAAAAAGGACTTGCAATCCAAACCGGCTATTCTAGCACGCCAGACCAAGCCGGTCTAAACGAAAGTCGGGTTTTCGCCTGAAAAATCAAGGGGCTACCCGCAATTGCCCGCCCCGCTTGGAGCTTGCCTCTGCGGCGCATGCGCTACACGAGCTGTCGGCGGCGGCTGATTTCGCCCACCAGCCAGCGCATGCGCTCCTTGTCGTCGTCGCCGGCATGGCCGGCTTCCATCTTGCGCTGCAACATCTCCAGCTCGCGCTTGAGCGGCTCGGCGAGCATCTTTTGTACGGCAGTATCGAATTCGGACATGGCCGGCTCCAGTTCGATGTCGTCCTGGAGCACAGCCGTGCGCAGCCCGGCAAAGGCCTCGGCATAGGGCGTCTGCCCCAAGCGCTCAACAAAGGCGCCGAAGTGCACTTCCGGACCCACAGCATCGCATTCGCCCAGCAGCGCCGCCAATACCTCACCTTGGGGCAATTGCGGCGCTGTCAACTGGGCGCGGGCATCGGCGTCGAGCCGAGCGGCCAGCGCGGGATAGCGCATCAGCAGGCGCAACACCTTCTGCTCAAGCGCCGTAGGTGCGGTGCGCGCCACGCGGGGCCGCTTTTGCGTCATGCGGCCCGCTTGGGCCGGGTCGCTGCGAAGGCCACATAGCGCTTCGATGTCGGCAGGCGTGGTGCCTGTCATGTCGGCCAGGCCGCGCACAATCTGCAGGCGCAGGCCGCCGGCGGGCATGGCGCTCAGCAGCGGCTTGGCCTCGTATTGGGCGCGGGCACGGCCCTCGGGTTGACGCAGGTCGAGATCTTCGGTCACCGCCTGGAGCAGGAAGCGCGACAGCGGCATCGCGTTGTGCACTTCACGGGCGAAGGCCTCGGTGCCCTCTTCGCGCACGAAGCTGTCCGGATCGTGCTCGGCGGGCAGGAAGAGGAACTTGATGGTCTTGTTGTCGGTGGCGTGCGGCAGGCAGGCTTCGAGCGCACGACGTGCGGCGCGGCGCCCGGCGCTATCTCCATCAAACGAGAAGATGACAGTGTCGACCTGCCGCAGCAGCTTCTGCACGTGAGTCGGCGTGCACGCCGTGCCCAGCGTGGCCACCGCATTGGCAAACCCCAGCTGCGCCAGCGCGACGACGTCCATATAGCCTTCCACGACCAGCACATAGTCGAACTCGCGGATGGCGTTGCGTGCCTCGAACAGCCCGTACAGCTCGGTGCCCTTGCTGAACAGCGGCGTTTCGGGGGAGTTGAGATATTTCGGCTCGCCTTGCCCCAGCACCCGGCCGCCAAAGCCGATCACCACGCCTTTGGTATTGCGGATGGGGAACATGATGCGATCGCGGAAGCGGTCGTAGCGGCGGTGCGAGCCATCGGCGCCGGTCTTCTCGCTTTCAATGACGAGGCCGGCTTCGATGAGCGGTGCGGCAGTGGCGTCTTCGCGGTATGGGCCGAACACGGCTTCGAGCGATTGCCAATCGTCCGGCGCATAGCCGAGGCCGAAGTGTGCGGCGATCTCGCCCGTCAGGCCGCGGCCTTTGAGGTATTGGATGGCATTGGGGGCGCTGCGCAATTGCTTGCGGTAGTGGTCGCAGGCACGGGCCATGACGTCGCCGAGTGCGACGGTCTTGGCTTGCTGCTCCGCACGCGCGGCGGGCGGCAGGCCACCGCGCTCTTCGGGCACCACCATGCCCACGGACTGCGCAAGATCCTTGATGGCCTCGACGTACGATTGCCCGGAAAACTCCATCAGGAAGCCGATGGCCGACCCATGCGCGCCGCAGCCGAAGCAGTGATAGAACTGCTTGGTGGGCGACACCGAGAACGACGGCGACTTCTCGTTATGGAAGGGGCACAGCCCCATGAAATTGGCGCCGCCCTTCTTCAACTGCACGTAACGGCCCACCACGTCGACGATATCGACGCGGTTGAGCAGATCGTCAATGAACGGCTGCGGGATCACGCGGGGTGCGCCCCTTGGATGCTGCGAGGGTGGAGGGGATTCAGGCGCCCGCCAGGGCGGCCTTCACGCGTGCCGAGACTTGCGTCATGTCGGCGCGGCCGGCCAGGGCGGGCTTGAGGATGCCCATCACCTTGCCCATGTCTTGCGGGCCAGCTGCGCCGGCCTTGGCCACGGCGTCACGCACCGCAGCGTCGACTTCGGCTTCCGACAGTTGCGCGGGCATATAGACCTGCAGCACGGCCACCTCTGCCGCTTCCTTGGCGACGAGATCGTCACGGCCGGCTTGCTCGAATGCGGTGATGGAATCCTTGCGCTGCTTGAGCATCTTGTCGATCACGGCCAGCACGGCAGCGTCATCCAGTTCAATGCGTTCGTCCACCTCGCGCTGCTTGATGGCAGCCTGCAACAGACGGATCGTGCCCAGACGATCCGTTTCCTTGGCGCGCATGGCGGCCTTCATGTCTTCCGTGATCTGTGCCTTGAGGGACAACTGCGACATTCCGAACTCCGATAAACGGCAAAACCCGCTTGGACGGTGGGCCCAGCGGGTTGCAAACTTTGAAAAAGGAGGGTAGGGACAGGTCATTGCTGACCCATCCCCCCCTAAGAACCGTACGTGCGAGTTTCCCCGCATACGGCTCAAGCCTTTGCAAAACCCTAATTATAGGGCCGGCTTCACAACCTTGATGCCATTGGCATGCACCTGAGCATGACAACTTGGGTGCAGCAGAACACGATTTCCAAGGACATCCGAGCCACCGCGTGCGCGATACTCGATGTGGTGGTCATGCCACCCCGTCTCCTCGGTCATCATGCACTGACACAGAGCGCACAAGCCTCGCTGGTCCATATACAGTTTGATCCATTGCTTCCGGTGCGACATGCTTTGCAGCAATCGCCCCTGACGCAATGTTTCACCGTACATTTCCTGCGCTGGGTCGAAGGGGTTGTAGCTCCCTTTGATCTTCTTGTGGCGCACGACGGGTGTGCTCGCAAGCGAGTACAACTCCGTCCACCATTTGCTGCCGTCGCCGTCATCGACTTCGGTTCCAAACACCCAGTTCCGTCCCGCAACCGGCGTGAAGTATTTCTTTTTCACCCAGTCTCTGGACTTCTGCGGATGTCGCCGTTTGGCCCACCGCCATAGAGCGCGAAAGATGTCGTTCTCCACGCGGCTAAACGTCGCCTTGGCTACCACGGGGCGGTGATACTGCGCCCAGCCCCGCAACATCGGGTTCAGCAGTCGGATCAGGTCCTCCTGCTTCGCCGTCTTATTGGCACTGATGACCTCCTTTACCTTGCGATAGAACGCTTGCGCGTTCTTCTTGCTCGGCTTGATGAGCAGTTTTCCCGAGTACTTCCGGAAATTCCACCCGAGGAAGTCGAAGCCTTCCGCAATGTTGACGATCCGCGTTTTCTCCGTGGACAGCGACAATCCCCGTACCGCTAGGAATTGCTCCACCCAGGGCTTGATCTCGTTTTCCAACCGCTCCGGCGTGTCACCGGTGATAACGAAATCGTCCGCGTACCGCACAATGTTCACTTTCAGCTTCGCGGTCTTGGCAACCCCCAGAGTCGTTCGCAAGAACGCTACCAGTTCAGTCTCCAAGCCATTCAATGCCACGTTCGCCAATGTCGGGGAGATGATGCCTCCCTGCGGCGTCCCAGCCTCGGTCGCCTGAAACTGGCCCTGAAATACCACGCCAGCCTTCAACCACTTCCGCAAGATTGCTTTGTCCATCGGGACATTGCGCTCCAGCCAGTCATGACTGATATGGTCAAAACAGCCTTTGATATCCGCCTCCAACACCCATTGGGCCGAAGCCTTCTGGGAAAGGGAGACGAATAGCTGTGACATGGCATCCGCCGTGGATCGATTTATCCGGAACCCATACGAGTTCGGATCGCTCGTCCCTTCGGACACTGGTTCCAGCGCCAGCAGGTACAGGGCCTGCATGGCTCGGTCCAACATGGTCGGAATGCCTAGTGGGCGCTCCTTCCCATTGGCCTTGGGAATATAGACCCGCCGCAATGGCAGGGGCCGATATCCTCGGCGTTTCAACCGTCCGATGGCTTTCCACCGGACTTCAGGCGAGCCCCACAGTTCGCGATCGACGCCTGCCGTTCGCTTGCCTTGGTTCTCCGTCACTCGCTTGACTGCCCATGCTTTCGCACTGAACGAGCGGGTCAAGGATCGCTGCAGGGCTTTCACCCGGCGCCAATCCTCTTCCTGTGTTGCCTTCGCAATTCGTATCTGCATTGCCCGGACGTTCCGCTCGACTCGACGCCATTGAATGGCCGTCCAGCTTTGCGGCGCGCCGGAGAACGCAGAATCATTCGTTTCAATGATTGCTTCCATGCTGTTCTCCTATCTTGAGAGCCTTCCCAGACAGCAAGAGACAGCACGCCCCCTGAGGGACGCGTTGCCCCTCAAGGGAAGAAATTTCAATTCACGAGTTTCTGTCAGCCGTCTTGCGACGAAAGACCAGTTGGAAGTCTGCACGCTTTCGCGTGGGGTGATGTTCCAACCCCTATCCGGACCATTACAGCCCGGCATTCGCTTTCTCCAACCTCCCATACCCGCACAGCCAACAGCGTTCCTTGCGGTCCGCCTGCCCGAGCCAACAGCACTCGGGCAGCCATACGGGCTTACCACGTTCCCTACGCGTTACAAGACTGGGTTAGGGCCTGCTTTTTCACCGGTGGTTCTGAGAGCGACGTACTCCGAAATCCAAACGGAGTAACCGACCACGTACCTTTTGGTTAGTGCCTGTCAGCAGCTTAGGCACCTCGATCATCACGGTGTTTATCAGCAATTCACATCGGTTGCCCCTACCAGCCAGCCTAGCTCCTCGACCCCGTTGCTGCTCAGGATCTCTGCCGTCCACCTCACGGTTAGACGACACCCTTGCGGGGGCTACATTGTCAGGAGAGCTTCAGACGTCGCCGTTACCAGTGGCGCCTGTCTCCGTAGGCTACTGCTAGTCGCATAGCAGGTTCGCTACCGGTGCACCCTTGCGAGCATGACCGGCTGAACAATAACGCGCAGAGCTTTGCGCTCCGGGTTTACTCATTTGCAATGGCTCGGCTGCCGAGAGGCGCCGGGCATACAAACGTCACTCCGCCTGTCAGCGGGGGTGAAGCCGCTGACTGGGCGGAACCTGATGGTAGTCAGGTCATTGCATTGCGCGGCCGGGTGAGGATAGCTCACCGACCAGCGCTTCATTACATGTCTATTGCCTCGCTGCCGTCCTGCATTCAGAACTGGGGCATCGTCCTGAACCGGCGAACTGGTTGATTTAAGAGGGCCAGCCCCTCTCCACGGAGTGTGCCGTGTCGCACTGGATCACTGATCGTAGCACAGAACCCGAACAGTTCCAGGACAGATCCGTGGGGGATCAACGGGCCGAGGCAGCCTCTCCTGCCGCGACGGCCGAAGCCCACGCCCACTGGAAGTTGTAGCCGCCGAGCCAGCCTGTCACGTCGACCACCTCGCCGATGAAGTACAGGCCGGGTGCCGATTGGGCCTCCATGGTGGCGGATGACAGCGCGCGCGTATCGACCCCGCCGCGCGTCACCTCGGCTTTCCGATACCCTTCGCTGCCGGACGGGGTCAATTCCCAGCGGTTGAGTGCGGCGCCAAGTGTGCGCAGCACCTTGTCGGGCAGCTCGGCAATCGGCGCCTGCGGGTTGGCGCCGTGCGTGGCGCACCATGCCTGCGCGACGCGTTCCGGCAGGCGCTGCGCCAGGAACGTACCGAGTTGCTTGCGTGAGCCGGTTTTCTCATCGCACAGCCACTGCCCGGCGTCGGTGTCCGGCAGCAGATCGATAAGAAGCGGCTGGCCGGCATGCCAAAAACTGGAGATTTGCAGCACGGCCGGCCCCGACAGCCCGCGATGGGTCAGCAGCAAGTCTTCGCGGAACATCGTCGCGCTCCCTTTGCGACCGCCCTTGCCGGGAGGCTGCGCAACGGTCACGTCCACTTCCATCGACACGCCCGACAACGCCGAGAACGGCGCCCAATGCTCGGCGTTGAAGGTGAGCGGCACCAATGCCGGGTGCGTCTCAACGATCTTCAAACCGAATTGGCGCGCAATGCGATACCCGAAATCGGTCGCGCCGATCTTGGGGATGGACAGGCCGCCCGTGGCGATCACCACCTTGTTGGCGACGATCTCGCCCGCACTGGTCGACAGGCGATAGGCCTCGCCGTCCTTGCCGACTTCAGCGATCGCGCAGCCGGTGCGCCAGATGACGTTGCCCCGCTCGCATTCTGTTTCGAGCATGCGGATGATGTCTTCCGCACTGTCGTCGCAGAAAAGCTGGCCCTTGTGCTTCTCGTGATACGGAATGCGGTAGCTGGAGACAAGGCTGATGAAGTCCTGCGCCGTATACCGCGCCAGCGCCGAACGGCTGAAGTGCGGGTTGTTCGACAGGTAGTTGGCGGGGCCCGCGTTGACGTTGGTGAAGTTGCAGCGGCCGCCGCCGGAGATGCGGATTTTCTCGGCCAGCTTCGTCGCGTGGTCGATCAGCACCACACGTGCGCCGCGCTGCCCGGCCACGGCCGCGCACATCATCCCGGCCGCGCCTGCGCCGATCACCGCTACATCGCACCGCATCATGATCGCTGCGCCGCCCTATTCTTGAAGAAACCGCGCATTTTAACTTGTGCTATCTTCAGCAGCCTTCCCATTGCATTCCTCACGCCCCGCCTGCCATGCTGGTCCTCGGCATCGAATCCTCCTGTGACGAAACCGGCGTCGCCCTGTACGACACCCACTCCGGCCTGCGCGCGCATGCGCTGTATTCGCAGATCGCGATGCACCGCGAATACGGCGGTGTGGTGCCCGAGCTGGCCTCGCGCGATCACATCCGCCGCGTGATTCCGCTGCTCGAAGAGGTGCTCGGCAAGGCGGGCGCCACACGCGCGGACATCGACGCCATTGCCTATACGAAGGGCCCCGGGCTGGCAGGCGCACTGCTGGTGGGCGCTTCGGTGGCGAACGCGCTGGCATTTGCACTGGGCAAACCGCTGGTAGCCGTGCACCACCTCGAGGGGCACCTGCTCTCGCCGTTGCTGGAGGCCGACCGGCCGGAGTTTCCGTTCCTGGCGCTGCTCGTCTCGGGCGGGCATACGCAGTTGATGCGCGTCGATGCCGTCGGCCAGTACACGCTGCTCGGCGAGACGCTCGACGACGCCGCCGGCGAAGCCTTCGACAAGACCGCCAAGCTGCTCGGCCTCGGCTACCCGGGCGGCCCCGCCGTTTCGCGCCTGGCCGAGTTCGGCAACCCGGGCGTGTTTGACCTGCCCCGACCGATGCTGCATTCGGGCAATTTCGATTTCTCGTTCGCGGGCCTCAAGACCGCGGTGCTCACCCAGGTGCGCAAGCTCAACCTGACCGATAGCGAGACCTGTTATCAGCCGCGCGCCGATCTTGCGCGCGCGTTTGTCGACGCTATCGTCGAAGTGCTGGTCAAGAAGACGCTGCGCGCCGCGCGCGAGCATGGCCTCAAGCGCATCGTCGTGGCCGGTGGGGTGGGCGCCAACCGCCAGTTGCGCGAGGGCTTGAACGCCGAGGGCAAAAAGCGCGGCTTGCGCGTCTACTACCCCGACCTGCAGTTCTGCACCGACAACGGCGCGATGATCGCCTTTGCCGGCGCGATGCGGCTGCAGGCTGACCCCGCACAAGTGCAGGACGGCTACGGCTACGGCGTCACGCCACGCTGGGACCTCGAAGACATCCGCATCCGGCACGCATGAAAAAAAGCCGCTCGATTGAGCGGCTTTTTCTTGGGGCACAGCGCGATTACTTGTCGGAGCGCTTGTCGCGCTCGATCAGCGCATAGGCGCTGTGGTTGTGAATCGACTCGAAGTTTTCCGCTTCCAGCGTGTAGGCGACGATGCGATCGTCCTGGTTCAGGCGCATGGCGATATCGCGCACCAGGTCTTCCACGAACTTCGGGTTTTCGTACGCACGCTCGGTCACGAACTTCTCGTCCGGACGCTTGAGCAGGCCCCACAGTTCGCACGACGCTTCTTCTTCGGCCATGCGAATGAGCGCCTCGACCGGCGTATCGGCCGCCAGCTCGGCGTCGATCGTGATGTGCGAGCGCTGGTTGTGCGCACCGTACTGCGAGATCTTCTTCGAGCATGGGCACAAGCTCGTCACCGGCACCAGCGCCTTGACGCGGACCTTGGTGTGGCCGTCGCGCACTTCGCCAATCATCGTCACTTCATAGTCCATCAGCGACTGCACGCCCGACACCGGGGCCGTCTTGCTGACGAAATACGGGAAGTGGACTTCGATGCGGCCGGCGTCGGCTTCGAGCTTCTCCAGCATCTTTTCCAGCAGCAACTGGAACTGCGCCAGATTCAGCGGCTCGCGCTCTTCTTCAAGCAGCGCGACGAAGCGCGACATGTGCGTGCCCTTCTGGTCGGCCGGCAGATGCACGTCAAGATTGTACGTGCCGACGGTGTTCAGCACGCCTGAAGGGGTTTGCAGCGACATCGGGTAACGCACGCCGCGCACGCCAACACGCTGAATGGGAATCTGGCGGGTATCGTGGCTGGACTGCACGTCCGGCATCGCGAAAGCCGGGTTCATATCGTTCATGATCGGTTTCCTTTACGGTCGCCCGGCCATCGCAGTCGGCCGGCACGCAACGAGTGTGAAACCGCGGAACCTGGCTGACGGTGACCACCCCTCAAGTGATCCAATCTGCCCATCCCGCGACTGCGCACACAATTCAAAAATAAGACTGGCGGAGTGTAAAAGAAATTTCCTACCTTTGCAGTCAACTACTCAAACCCGCGGCTGCAATGCGGGTGATTGATTCTGCCTATGGCACGGCGCCAAAGTGCCTCAGGCGACGCGCGGGGCTGCAGCGCGCGGCTGCACGGCAAAACGCTCGCGGATGGAAGCGAGGATGCCATTGGCATCCAGCCCGCACTGCGCCAGCAGCGCCGCGTGATCACCGTGATCGACAAAGCGGTCGGGCAGGCCGAGCTGCAATACCGGCGTTGCAACACCGGCGGCAGCCAGCGCTTCCAGGCAGGCGCTGCCGGCGCCGCCCATCACGCAACCTTCCTCTGCCGTGACCACGAAATCGTGCGTGCGAGCCATTTCCAGCACGCAGGCCACGTCGAGCGGCTTGACGAAGCGCATGTTGACAACGGTCGCATCCAAACGCTCAGCTGCTGCCGAAGCAGGGGCAACCATCGAACCAAACGCCAGAATCGCAACGCGCTGGCCGGCCGGAGCCGTGGACGTGCGGCGCACTTCGGCCTTGCCCACAGGCAGCGGCTCCAGCGTCGGCTGCACCGCCACGCCCGTACCGGCACCACGCGGATAGCGCACCGCTGTCGGGCAGTCCTGCGCGAACGCGGTACTCAAAAGCTGGCGGCATTCGTTCTCGTCGGCCGGCGTCATCACCATCATGTTGGGGATGCAGCGCAGGTAGGCAATGTCGTAGGCACCCGCGTGCGTGGCGCCGTCTGCGCCCACCAGACCCGCACGGTCCAGCGCGAATACCACCGGCAAGTTCTGCAGCGCCACATCGTGGATCAACTGGTCATAGCCCCGCTGCAGGAACGTCGAATAGATGGCGACGACGGGCTTCAGCCCCTCGCATGCCAGACCGCCGGCGAAGGTGACGGCGTGCTGCTCGGCGATGCCGACGTCGTAATAGCGGTCGGGAAAGCGCTGCTCGAACTCCACCATCCCGGAGCCTTCTCGCATGGCCGGCGTGATACCCACCAAGCGCTTGTCGGCCGCCGCCATATCGCACAGCCACTGGCCAAACACCTGCGTATACGTCACCTTGGCTGGGCGCCCCGAAGGCTTGATGCCTTCCTGCGGGTTGAACTTGCCCGGGCCGTGATAAAGGATCGGATCGGCCTCGGCCAGCTTGTAACCCTGGCCCTTCTTGGTGACGACGTGGAGGAACTGCGGCCCGCCGCCTTCACGCGCGCGCTGGCGGATGTTCTGCAGCGTCGGCACCAGCGATTCGAGATCGTGCCCGTCGATCGGGCCGATGTAGTTAAAGCCGAACTCCTCGAACATCGTGGCCGGCACGAACATGCCCTTGGTGTGTTCCTCGAAGCGCTTGGCAAACTCGAGCACCGGCGGCGCCACCGACAGCAGTTTTTCCACGCCCTTCTTGGTGGCCGCGTAAAACTGCCCGCTCATCAGCCGCGCCAGATAGCGATTCAGCGCGCCCACCGGCGGCGAGATCGACATGTCGTTGTCGTTGAGCACGACCACCAGCGGCAGGTCTTTATAGACGCCCGCGTTGTTCATCGCCTCGAAGGCCATGCCGGCGCTCATCGCACCGTCGCCGATCACCGCAATGGCGACGCGGTCTTCACCCTTGGTCTTGGCGCCCAGGGCCATGCCAAGCGCAGCCGAAATCGACGTGGACGAGTGCGCGGTGCCGAACGTGTCGTACGGGCTCTCGCTGCGGCGCGGGAAACCGGAGATGCCGTCCAGCTGGCGCAGCGAGCCCATCTGGTCGCGGCGGCCCGTGAGGATCTTGTGCGGATAGCTCTGGTGGCCGACGTCCCACACGATGCGGTCTTCCGGCGTGTTGAAGACGTAGTGCAGTGCGATGGTCAATTCGACCGTGCCCAGGTTCGACGACAGATGGCCGCCCGTTTGCGAGACGGAATCGAGCACGAAGGCGCGCAACTCGTTGGCCAGCGGCCCGAGTTGGCGGCGGTCCAGTCGGCGCAGGTCGGCCGGATCGTCGATGGTGTTCAGAAGTTCGTACGTCATGTGGGACCGCCGCTCAGGCGTTTTGGCAAAGACTTCTAACGTCGATGCAATGTTGTTCAGTGGCCACGCCGCACGATCAGGTCGGCCATCTCGGCCAATCGAACGGTACGGGCTCGGCCCGCTTCACAGCCGATCTCGCGGGCCAGTTCCGCGACCGCCGCTCCCGCCGCGGCGTGCAGCTCATCGGCCAGTGCCCGGGCCTTGTCCAACCCAAGGATGGACACGTAAGTCGGTTTGTCGTTGGCCTCGTCCTTGCCCGCAGTTTTGCCCAGCGTGGCGGTATCGGCCGTCACATCGAGAATGTCGTCGACCACCTGGAACGCGAGGCCGACAGCACCCGCATAAGCATCGACATGCTCCAAGGCAGCGGCATTCACCTCAGCACAGAGCGCGCCCATCCGCAGGCTCGCCCGCAGGAGCGCACCGGTCTTCATGCGGTGCATCGCTTCCAGTTCGTCTTGCGACAGCGCAATGCCAACGCTCTGCAGATCGATCGCTTGGCCGCCTGCCATGCCCTGCGAACCCGAGGCGCGCGCCAGTTCGCCCATCAGCACTGCACGCGTGGCCGGGCGCACCGCACCCTGCTCTGCCAGCACGATGAACGCCTGCGTTTGCAAGGCGTCACCTACCAGAAGGGCCGTCGCTTCATCATAGGCGCGATGTACGGTGGGACGGCCACGGCGCAGATCGTCGTCGTCCATGCAAGGCATGTCGTCGTGGACGAGCGAATAGGCGTGGATCATCTCCACCGCGCAACTCACGCCGTCTAGCGCCTCCGGCGATGCGTCGCCCAGCGCACCGGCAGCATGTGCCAGCAATGGGCGCACACGCTTTCCCGCACCCAGCGTGGCGTACCGCATGGCGGCATGCAGACGTTGTGGCGAGACGGTTTCGGCCGGCAGCGCGCGCTCGAGCGCAACTTCCGTCCGCGCGACCACAGACGCCATCCATTGGGCGAAATCGCTCATGCGTCGCCCTGTTCGTTCGTGTTGCTATCGTCGCCCAACGGCTTCAGGGCATCGCCGTCAAGCACGCGCACCTGTTGCTCCACGCGCTCTAGCACCTGCTGGCAGTACTTGACCAGTTCCGCCCCGCGTCGATACGCCGCAAGCGAGGCCTCCAGCGGCAATTCACCGGATTCCATGCTGGCGACGAGGGTTTCGAGTTCGGCCATGGCCGCTTCATAGGAAGCCGGCGTAGCGGAGGGTGTGGCGGACGCGCTGGGGGCGTCGTTTGGGGCACGGGGCATGCCGATTGCGAATCAAAAAAGGACAATCTGGCATTTTACGGCAATTCCGCGTGCGTTCTGCGCACATCCCGCAACGCCTGGGGTAGCGGTTTGCAACGGCAAGGCAGGGCATCGTCAGCCTGGCCACCGAGCGACTGGCGGCAGAAAGCGGTCGAAAATCAGGGACTTATCAATTTCCCTGGGGTACAATCCCCCCCTTTCCTCCAAAGGCCGGGCCGGTGTACGCCGCTCCGCACGATGGTTTGGGTCTGTTGGCCCATTGAACGTATGGTCGTTGGCCCAAGCGGGGGCCAGCAAGCGCTCGTTTCCTACCTCAACAGACCCTAGGCCACCTGCCGATGGCGTCCTTTCCCAAATCGATCTTGTCGATGGTTGGGTTGTTCACTGCTTTCACCGTTATTGGGAGTGGGGATAATGTCCAATCTCAGCGCCGCACTGAATCTGGTGCCGTCTGAAACCCAGCTGCCCGTCTCTGCTTACTTCGACGAGGCGCTGTATCAAACTGAAATCGAACGTCTGTTCAAACATGGCCCCGGCTACGTCGGCCATGAGTTGATGGTCCCGGAAGTCGGCGACTATCACACGCTTGCCGCCGAGGCCGAAGGCCGCGTGCTGGTGCGCAACCCGAACGGCGTCGAGCTGCTCTCCAACGTGTGCCGGCATCGGCAGGCAATCATGCTCAATGGGCGCGGCAATGCCCAGAACATCGTCTGCCCGCTGCATCGCTGGACATACGACCTGCAGGGCGACTTGCTGGGCGCACCGCACTTCGAGAAGCAACCATGCGTGCATCTTTCGCGCTCGCCGCTGCAGAACTGGAACGGTCTGCTGTTCGAAGGCAAGCGTGACGTGCGTGAAGACCTCGCTCGCCTAGGCGTGGCGCGCGATCTCGATTTTTCCGGCTACATGCTCGACCACGTCGAGGTGCACGACTGCAACTACAACTGGAAGACCTTCATCGAGGTGTACCTCGAGGACTACCACGTCGTGCCCTTCCATCCTGGCCTCGGCCAGTTCGTCTCGTGTGACGACCTGGAATGGGAGTTTGGCGAGTGGCACAGCGTGCAGACGGTCGGCATTCATGCCAATTTGCGCAAACCCGGCACACCGGCCTACCAGAAGTGGCACGACGCCGTGCTTCGCTTCAACAACGGCGAGATGCCGAAGTACGGCGCGGTGTGGCTCACGTACTACCCGAACGTGATGGTCGAGTGGTATCCGAACGTGCTGGTGGTCTCGACGCTGCATCCGCTCGGCCCGACCAAGACGCGCAACGTGGTCGAGTTCTACTACCCGGAAGAGATCGTGTTGTTCGAGCGTGAATTCGTTGAAGCCGAGCGCGCCGCCTATATGGAAACGTGCATCGAGGACGACGAGATTGCCGAGCGCATGGACGCGGGGCGCCTAGCGCTGCTCAAACGCGGCACGAGCGAAGTCGGCCCGTACCAGTCGCCCATGGAGGACGGCATGCAGCACTTCCACGAATGGTATCGGCGCACGATGCACTACTAAGCAACGACTGAGGTAGGCATCCGCAGCCTTCCGCGTCACAATAGGAACGGTGCAGCCCCCACGGGCCGCACCGTTTTTTTTCGCCCCTCTCCCTCGCCATGCCTGCCGATACTGCCACCGCTGCTCAGACTGCCGCCCAGACGGTCGAAAGCTCCTCCCGCCAATCGCTGTGGATGATCCTCGCCGCTTTCGCCTTCTCGGCAATGGGCGTGTGCGTAAAACTGGCCTCGGCGCATTACAGCACCGGCGAGATCGTCTTCTACCGCAGCGTGATCGGCATGACGCTGATGGGCGCCGTCCTCGCCAAGACAGGCGCGGGCATCCGCACACCCTATCTCACGGCGCACATCAAGCGCAGCGTGTTCGGCGTAACGTCGCTTCTGCTGTGGTTCACGTCGATCAGCCTGCTACCGCTGGCAACAGCCATGACGCTGAACTACATGTCGCCGGTGTGGATTGCGCTGATCATCGGCGCGGGTGCTGCAATGGCCGGCAAAGCCGCGGGCGCCGACAAGAAGATGGTGGCTGCGATCCTGATGTCGTTTGTCGGTGTGCTGTGCCTACTGCAACCGAGCGTGGGCGGCGGGCCATCCCAGCTCGCCGGCGGCATGGTCGGGCTGGTCTCTGGCGTGTTCACCGCCCTCGCCTATGTAGAGGTCCGCCAACTGGGCGACCTGGGCGAGAACGAGGCACGCATCGTGTTTTACTTTTCCCTGGTGAGCGCAATTGCCGGCGGCGTGTGGATGCTGATCGGCGGGGCGCAATCGCATACGTGGCATAGCGCCGGCCTGCTGCTGGCTGTCGGGCTGCTGGCCACGCTGGGCCAGACCGCCATGACGCGAGCCTACAAGCGCGGTAATACGCTCCTGACTGCCAACCTGCAATACACCGGCATTGTCTTTGCGAGCGGGTGGGGTATGTTGCTGTGGAATGACCACCTGAACGCGCTGTCGTGGGCGGGCATGGCGCTCATCATCGGCAGCGGCATCGTGACCACCGTCATGCGCGCCCGCCAGTCGGGCACCGAGCATCCGACGCCGCAGACAGCCGTGTCGGGCCCGGAAGCCGAGATTCACCCGGAAGTTTGATCGACCCAGGAGATTGCCGCCATGAGCGAACGCGCTCACTACGCCACCCTCATCACCGCACCGCAACTGGCCGCACTGCAGCAGAGCGCACCCGAAGCGGTGGTGGTCATCGATTGCAGCTTTGACCTCGCCAATCCCGCTGCGGGGCGCGATGCGTATCACGCCAGCCATGTGCCCGGCGCGTTCTACATGCATCTCGACAACGAACTGTCGGGCCCCAAAACCGGCACCAACGGCCGCCATCCGCTGCCCGATGCAGAGGCACTAATTGCGCGCCTGCAGGCGCTGGGCGTGAACGATGACACGCAAGTCGTCGCGTATGACCGCCAGGGCAGCATGTACGCCGCGCGCCTGTGGTGGCTGCTGCGCTGGGTCGGCCATGCCGACGTGGCCGTGCTTGATGGTGGCCTGCAGGCTTGGGAAGCGGCGTACTTCCCCGTCGACCAGGTCATCCCGGAAGAACCGCAGCTCAACGCCACGCCCGGCAACATCACGCGCAAGCCCTCGCTCGTGCAGTTGGTGACGGCCGATATCGTGCAGAAATACCTGGGCCACGCCGACAAGCCCGTCGTCGACGCACGTGCCCCCGACCGCTACCGCGGCGAGAATGAAACGCTGGATCCCGTTGGCGGCCACATCCCTGGCGCGCGCAACCGGTTCTTCCGCGACAACCTGCAGGCCGATGGCACGTTCAAGCCCGCGGAACAATTGCGCGCCGACTTCGCGGGCGTACTGGCCGGCGCACGGCCGCAAGACGCGACGCTGCAATGTGGTTCGGGCGTGACCGCCTGCCACAACGCCTTGGCCATGGAGATCGCCGGCCTCACGGGCGCCGCGCTCTATGCCGGCTCATGGAGCGAGTGGTGCAGCGACCCGTCGCGCCCGGTGGCGACGGGGCCGAATCCGTAATCTGCGAATCCGGCGCGCAGCAAAAAGCCCGATATCGACCGGGCTTTTTCTTGAAGCCGATGCGCCGCCTCAATGTGCGTGACCGTGCAAACCTTCGGTCAGCAGAAAGATCATCGCGATGCCCGCCGTAATCAAGGCGACCTGCACCGCCGATTCCTGCCAGCGCGGCCGGCGCTTCATCTGCGGCATGAGATCGCATACGGCGATGTAGATGAAGCTGCTCGACGCCACCACGAGCACGTATGGAATCCACGACGTCAGGCGGTCCAGCAGGTAGTAACCCAGCACCGCGCCCACCAGCGCGCAAACGCTGCAGATCAGGTTGTAGACAAAGGCGCGCGTCTTGGAAAACCCGGCGTTGAGTAGCACCATGAAGTCGCCGATCTCTTGCGGGATCTCGTGTGCAGCAATCGCCAGCGCCGTGACGATGCCGACCTTAGTGTCCGCCAGGAACGCCGCCGCAATCACGATCCCGTCCGAAAAATTATGCAGCCCATCGCCCACGAGGATCATCAGGCCACTGCGCCCGGCTTCCTGCCGGTCATGGCCGTGGTGATGGCCGTGCCCATCACCCTCGTGGTGATGTGAATGGCGGATCAGTGAGATCTTTTCCAGCAGGAAAAAACCCAGCAGCCCGGCGAGCAACGTGGCGAACAACGCATGCGTATTGGGCTCGATGCCGCGATGGGCTTCGAACGCCTCCGGCAACGAATGCAGCAGCGACGTGGCCAGCAGCACGCCCACCGAGAAACTGACCATCCGATCGACCATGCGCGACAGCACGGTCAGAGACAGCGCGGCAGCGCCCGCCATGCTGCCGATGCCAGACAGCGCAGTGGCCAGGAGAATGCCTAACAGGGTGGTATCGAAGGTCATGCGGAGGTGACGCAGCGGGAGCCAATAAACGCAACAGAGTTGCAAGAAGGGCGGATTGTATGCCGCTTTGCCAACCTTTGCCAGTGCAGGCAAAAGAAAAGGCCCCGGGGCGACTCCCCAGAGCCTTTCGCGTTCGGCGCGTCGCGCTGCTACACCACGCCGTGATCCTTGAACCAGGCGAGGCACTTCTTCCAGCCATCTTCCGCATCCGCCTTCACATAGCTCGGGCGGTAGTCAGCGTGAAATGCGTGGCCGGAATTCGGGTACACGATGATGCGCGATGCATGCGCCTTGGGGTTCCTGGATTTTTCCAGCGCGACCTTCATCGTGTCGCGCACGTCTTCCGTGATCACGGTGTCCTTCGCGCCGTAGAGACCCAGCACGGGCGCTTTCAGTTCGTCCACCTTGTCGACGGGCGAAACCGGTTGCAGCGGATTCGGATTGCCCTTCAGCGGCCCGTACCACGCTACTGCAGCCTTGATGCCGGGGTTGCGCTCCGCAGCCAGCCAGACTTGGCGCCCGCCCCAGCAGAAGCCGGTCATGCCAATACGCGCCGCGTCGCCGCCGTTCTCGGTGGCCCATGCGATCGTGGCGTCGATATCGCCCGCCACCTGGGAATCCGGCACCTTTGAAACCACGTTGGCAACGGTTTCCTGCACCGTCCCATAAGCACGCGGATCGCCCTGGCGCACAAACAGTTCAGGCGCGATCGCCAGATAACCGAGCTTGGCAAAGCGCCGGCAGATATCGGCAATGTATTCGTGTACGCCAAAGATCTCGCTGATGACGATCACCACTGGCAGCTTCGTCTTGCCTTCTGGCTGGGCCCGATAGGCCGGCATCTTGAAATCGCCCACCGGCACGGTCACCTCTCCGGCCGTCAGCCCATTGAAATCGGTATGGACGGTCTGCGCCGACACTGGCAGCACCGCCGCCGCAAAGGCTGAGCCCAGCGCCGTCTTCATGAAACCGCGACGATCAAAGCTGCGGCCGGGTACCAGACTCTCCACTTCTGCATCAAGCTGCATCGCACTCTCCTCGCGCCCACGGGCGGTTACGGTGAACGAAGCGGCTAGTCTACCGAAGCAAATGCATTGTTGCCGAGCCAGACATCCGGCTCGGCCACGAGGACGGGCCTAGTGCAGCTTGACGCGCGGATTCGTCTTGCTGCGCAGCCAGTGCATGACCGTATCGACCGACATGCGCACCCAGCCGTGCAGCGCCAGCACGTGCATGCGATACAGCGACGTGTACATCAGCCGCGCCATCAAGCCTTCGATGAACATCGAACCGCCGATCAGCCCGCCCATCAGGCTTCCGACCGCGCTGAAATGGCCGAGCGACACCAGCGAGCCGAGATCCTTGAACGCGAAGGGTTGGACTGGCCTGCCGTCCATGCGCTTGCGCAGCGCATCGAACAGATACGTGGCTTGCTGATGCGCAGCCTGGGCACGCGGCGGCACGCTGGACGACGCCTCGGGCCAGGGGCAGCTTGCGCAATCGCCAAACGCGTAGATCGAATCATCGCCTTCTACTTGCAGCGTGCGCGAAACGATCACCTGCCCCAGCTTGTTCACCGGCAGCCCCAGTTCGCCCAGCACCGACGGTGCACGGATGCCTGCAGCCCACACGGTCAGATCCGCCGGAATGAACTTGCCGCTGGCCGTGTTGACGGCGCTGGCGGTGACTTCGGTCACGCGTTCGCTGGTGATGACGTCCACGTCGAGCTTGCGCAGCAGCTCCGTGGTCGCAGCCGAAATGCGCTCCTTGAGCACCGGCAAAATACGCGGACCGCCTTCGATCAGATGGATGCGGATGTCGTGGCGCGGGTCCAGCTTGTGCAGCCCATAAGCCGCCAACACGTGGGCGGTGTTGCGCAGCTCAGCCGACAGTTCGACGCCCGTGGCACCCGCCCCGACGATGGCGATATCCACCTGCGGACGTGCATCGCCCACACCGTTCTGCGCGCGCATGCACGCTGCGATGAGCCTGCGGCGAAAGCGCTCGGCCTGCCATGCGGTGTCGAGGGCGATGGCGTGCTCGGCCGTGCCAGGCACGCCGAAGAAATGCGTCACGCTGCCGATTGACAGCACCAGCGTGTCGTACGAAATGGCGCGCTCGGGAAGCACCTCGGTGCCGTCCGCGTCAACGCATCCGGACACCATGATGGATTTGGCGACGCGATCGAGGCCCTTCAGCTCGCCCTGCTGGAATTCGAAGCCATGCCAGCGCGCCTGCGCAGCGTATTCGAGCTGATGCGTGTTCGGATCCATGCTGCCGGCAGCAACTTCATGCAGCAGCGGTTTCCAGATGTGTGTGGGGTTGCGGTCGACCAGAATGATCTGCGCCGCGCCGCGCTTGCCGAGCTTGTCGCCGAGCCGTGTTGCAAGCTCCAACCCGCCGGCGCCCCCGCCGACCACCACAATGCGAGGCCCGTTCGTACCGCCTGCGCCACCCGTCTGCCCTGCCATGTGCCTCTCCTGGAGCCGTTGAATCTTTTCGATCACTCGATCTGTCAGGTGCAGTCTGCTGCAACGCAAAATCCGCCGCAACCCCAGGCGCATGGATACGGCGAATCATGGCAACCGCATGCCAAGGCCATCCGCAGGCTGCCTCGGCAGGCAAACTCGCGCCACGCGTTGTTTCACGGTGTGGCGCTGGCGGGGCAAGCGATTGCGTCAGTGCGCTTCTTCCCAGTTCGCGCCCACGCCGACCTCGGCCACCAGCGGCACGCGCAGCGTTGCGACGCTGCACATCAACTCTGGCAGACGCTCGCGCACCACGGCCAGTTCGTCCTGCGGGACTTCCAGCACCAATTCATCGTGCACCTGCATGACCAGGCGCGAGCGCATCGCTTCCGCGTCGAGCCAGCCTTGCACTGCCAGCATCGACAGCTTGATCAGGTCAGCCGCCGTGCCTTGCATCGGCGCGTTAATGGCGGCGCGCTCGGCAGCCTGACGGCGCGGGCCGTTGCCGCCATTGATGTCGGGCAGCCACAGGCGACGGCCAAAGACGGTCTCCACGTAGCCTTGCTCGCGCGCCCGCTGCCGGGTTTCGTCCATGTAGCTCGCGGCGCCGGGGTAGCGAGCGAAGTAGCGGTCGATATAGAGCTTGGCTGCATCGCGCCCAATGCCCAGGTTGCTCGCCAGCCCGAACGCGCTCATCCCGTAGATCAGGCCGAAGTTGATGACCTTGGCCACACGGCGCTGATCGGGCGTCACCTCCAGCGGCGTCACGTTGAACACTTCAGCAGCGGTCGCGCGGTGAACGTCCTGGCCCTCACGGAATGCGCGCATCAGGCCTTCGTCCTGCGACAGATGGGCCATGATGCGCAGTTCGATCTGCGAGTAGTCGGCCGACACGATGACGCTGCCCTCCGGCGCGATGAATGCCTCGCGAATGCGCCGCCCTTCTTCCGTGCGCACTGGAATGTTCTGCAGGTTCGGATCGGTCGAGGCCAGGCGCCCCGTCACCGCCGTCGCCTGACCGTAGGTGGTGTGGACCCGGCCAGTGCGCGGGTTGACCATCTTCGGCAGCTTGTCGGTGTAGGTCGATTTGAGCTTGGCCAGGCCCCGGTAATCGAGCAGCAGCTTCGGCAGCGGGTAGTCTTCGGCCAGCTTCTGCAGTACCTCCTCGTCTGTCGACGGCGCACCGCTCGCGGTCTTCTTGATGACCGGAAGCTTCATCTGATTGAAGAAGATGTCGCCGATCTGCTTGGGTGAGCTGAGGTTGAACGGCTGACCCGCAAGCTTGTGTGCCTCGGCTTCCAGATCGATCAGGCGCAGGCCCAGCTCGTTGCTCTGCTTGGCCAGGCGGTCGGCATCGATCAGCACGCCGTTGCGCTCCATCTTCTGCAGCACGATGGAGGCGGGCATTTCGATCTGCTCGTAGACGTAGCGCAGCTTGTCGTCTTCGGCCACCTTGGGGAACAGCGTGCGATGCAGGCGCAGCGTGACATCGGCGTCTTCCGCTGCGTACTCGGTCGCGCGATCGAGCGGCACCTCGTCAAAGCCGATCTGCGATGCGCCCTTGCCGCACACGGCCTCGTAAGTGATCGTCTTCAAATGCAGCACCCGCTCGGCCAGTGCATCCATGCCGTGATTGCGGTGGGACTCGAGCACGTACGATTCAAGCATCGTGTCGTGCTCGATGCCGCGCAGCGCGATGTCGTGGTTGGCAAACACGTGCGCGTCGTACTTCAGATGCTGGCCGACCTTCTTGCGTGATTCGTCTTCGAGCCACAGCTTCATGCGCGCGAGCACCGTGTCGCGCGAGAGCTGCGCTGCCGCATCAAACCCGGCGACATCCGGGCCACGATGTGCCACCGGGATGTAGCAGGCCTCGCCCGGCTTGACCGACAGCGAAATCCCCACCAACTGCGCGAGCATCGGGTCGATGGACGTCGTCTCGGTGTCGATGCAGACGAGATCCACTTCGTCCAGGCGCTGCATCCACGATTCAAGCTGCGCCTCGGTCGTCACTGTCTCGTACTTGATCTCATCGGGCGGCGCTTCCACGTCGAACAGGTTGGCCTGTGCTTGCAGTTGTGCGGCCTCGCCGGCGTAATTCTTCACGGGCGTCGCGGCCTTGCGCGCGGCCCCGACGCTGCGCGTATCGGGCAGCGCTTCACCGGAAGCCTCGCGCAGCCACGTCTTGAAACCGTAACGCGAGAAGAAATCGACGAGCTTGGATTTATCTTCGCCGCCGTCGATCAGCGCATCGAATGTCGGCACCTCTTTGCTGAGGTTGCAGTCGAGCTTCACGGTCAGCAGTTCGCGGCCCTTGGGAAGCCATTCGAGCGTGTTGCGCAGGTTCTCGCCCACCACGCCCTTGATCTCGCCTGCATGCGCGATGACGTTGTCGAGCGAGCCGAACTCCGTCAACCATTTCACCGCGGTTTTCGGGCCCACCTTCGGCACGCCGGGCACGTTGTCCACGGTGTCGCCAATCAGCGAAAGATAGTCGACGATGCGCTCGGGCGGCACGCCAAACTTGGCTTGCACGCCGGCCGGATCGAGCGTTTCGTTGGTCATGGTGTTGACCAGCGTCACGTGGTCATTCACCAGTTGGGCGAGGTCCTTATCACCCGTTGAGACGATGGTGCGAACGCCTTCGCGAGCAGCCCGTTCAGCCAGGGTGCCGATCACATCGTCGGCCTCGACACCTTCGACCACCAGGATGGGCCAACCCAATGCCCGCACGGCTTCGTGGATCGGTTCGATCTGCGCGCGCAGGTCATCGGGCATGGGCGCGCGATGCTCCTTGTAGGCCGGATAGAGGTCATCGCGAAAGGTCTTGCCTTTGGCGTCGAAAATGCAAGCGCTATACTTGGCCGGGTAGTCGTTGCGCAGTTTGCGCAGCATGTTCACGATGCCGTAGATGGCCCCCGTAGGAAACCCTTCCCCGTTTCGCAAGTCGGGCAGTGCGTGATAGGCACGGTACAAATAACTCGAGCCATCGACGAGCAACAGCGTTTCTTGACTTTCCGACATTCCCATGGACTCTAAAGTGACTGGAACGCCAAAAGGCGTTTCCGATAATGGCGCTTCCGCTGAAGGCGGCGTGGCAAAGCAGGCTGCCGGTGCTTCCGCGTTGGAGGTTTCGGCGACGGAACTGACCGGGGTGAGCCCCTCGCGCCAAGCCACCACGGCCGACATGGATGTCAACGTGACGGTGGGCGTCGAACACGAGCCCAAAGCGGACCTGGCACATGGCCGTACCGATCGCAAGATGATCCCCAGCCTGCGGGCACTCGCCGACGAAGAACGCGCCACCGCAAAGAAAGCGCGCGCCTCCTGGCAGATGTTCACGATTATGGCAGAGTTCATCGAGGCGACCGAGTACCTCTCGGAGATCCGTCCGGCCGTCTCGATCTACGGCAGCGCGCGTCTGCGCGAGGATTCGCCGTACTACGAACGCACCATCGAAATCGCTCGGCTGTTCTCGGATGCGGGCTTCGCCGTCATCTCCGGTGGGGGCCCCGGCATCATGGAAGCGGCCAACAAAGGCGCGCACGCGGGTAAGTCGGCCAGCGTCGGTCTGAACATCGAACTGCCGCACGAACAGCAAGGCAATCGATACCAGGACATTTCGATGCGCTTCCGCCATTTCTTCACCCGCAAGGTCACGTTCGTGAAGAATTCGGACGCGTTCATCGTCATGCCCGGTGGTTTCGGCACGCTGGATGAACTGGCTGAAGTGCTCACGCTCGTCCAGACGGGCAAATCGCGCAGCGTGCCGGTGGTCATGTTCGGCAGCCACTTCTGGAAGGGCCTGCTGGACTGGTTCCGCTTTACGCTGCTGCCGATGGGTCTGATCGCCGAGCACGACCTCGACATCATGCGCATCGTCGACGAACCCAAGGATGCGCTGGATGCCGTCTACGAGTTCTACGAAAAGCGCGAAGGCACCTCGCCGATTCCGCCCAAGGAAGAGATGTTCTATCTGTAACCTCGGGTGTGACATTCGGCGCCACATGAACGGACGATGGCGAGAGGCCGGACTGCTAGAATGTAGGGTCCCAGATCACCTGCCGGAGTCCATGATGGATTCGCTGCTTCACCCGTCCGCCCCCGTCCACTCCGGCTTTGCCAATGCCGCGCGCCTGATGCGGCACGCTGGGCTGCTGGCAGGCGCCGTTTTCTGCCTCGCCCTGCCCGCGCACGCCGAGGTGACTTCCGACAGCGCCGGTCTGGACCTGCCCGACGTCAAGGCCATCAACAATCAGCCGATCTCCAAGCCGACCCGCGGCGCGATTCACAACGAGCGCATCAAGCCGAGCTTCGATTACCGCGACAACGACGGTACGCAGGTCGAGGAATACCGCTTCCAGAAGGGCCAGGCGCCGGACATCCATGTCAAGTCGGGCATGGGCACGTCGTACAACCTGAGCAAGCCCGAAGACAGCTCGCCGCGCATTCGTGAGCGCGGTGATATCGATCGGGTGCCCTCGGTCAACGTCCTGAAGTTCTAAGCCTGCGCCGCAGCTGCGGCACTGCGAGCCGGCTCCGCTGCCGGCCGGTTGCCTTTCCCTCGACCCGTTTCCCATTCCTGAAGCATGGCTGTTTTCACCCCGGTCTCCGACGCCGAGATCGCTCTCTGGCTGGATCAATACGATGTGGGCGCCGTGCGCGCATTTCGCGGCATCCCCTCCGGGATCGAAAACTCCAATTTCTTCCTGACCACGGAAAAGGATGGGCAGACGCACGAGTACGTCGTCACCCTGTTTGAACGGCTGACGTTCGAGCAGCTGCCGTTCTACCTGTATCTGATGCAGCATCTGGCGCAGCACGACATCAGCGTGCCGGCGCCGATTCCGGGGCGCGACGGCGAGATCCTGCGCACGCTCAACGGCAAGCCGGCGACCATCGTGACGCGTCTGGCGGGCCGCTCGAACCTGGCGCCCACGGTGTCGGAATGCGGCATCGTCGGCGACATGCTCGCTCGCATGCATCTGGCCGGGCGCGACTATCCACGCCATCAGCCGAACCTGCGCAGCCTGCCGTGGTGGAACGAAGTCGTGCCCGACGTCGTACCGTTCGTGCACGGCGACACGCGCGCGCTGCTCGAAAACGAACTCGCGCACCAGCAACGTTTCTTTGCCAGCGCCGACTACGCTGCGCTGCCCGAAGGCCCGTGCCATTGCGACCTCTTCCGCGACAACGTGCTGTTCGAGCCGGCCGCTGACGGCCAGCCGGAACGCCTTGGCGGCTTCTTCGACTTTTACTTTGCCGGTGTCGACAAGTGGCTCTTCGACGTGGCCGTCACCGTCAACGACTGGTGCATTGACCTGGCCACCGGCGTGCTGGACACCGAGCGGACACGTGCAATGCTCCATGCGTATCACGCTGTGCGCCCGTTCACCGATGCCGAAACGCGGCACTGGCAAGATATGCTGCGCGCTGCTGCGTACCGCTTCTGGGTCTCGCGCCTGTGGGATTTCTATCTGCCGCGCGATGCCGAACTGCTCAAGCCGCATGACCCCACCCACTTCGAGCGCGTGCTGCGCGAACGGATTGGCGCGGGCGCCCTGACTCTGGATCTTCCCCAACCATGCAACTGATTGAAGTACCGGCCAAGCAAGGCTACGTCTGGCTGCGCCAGGGTGCGTGGCTGTTTCGCAAGAACCCGATCGGGTTCTTACTGCTGCTGTTCATCTACCTGTTCGCGGTCAACCTTCTGATGCTGCTGGTGCCGCCGATTGGGGTTTTTGCCATCCTGCTGGTGAATCCGGCTATCTTCGTGGGCTTCATGTCGGCCTGCCGCGATACGGTCGCGGGCAAGCGCGTGGGGCCTGCGTCGCTCATCGCCGGCTTTCGTGCATACGGGAAGGATGCGATGCGCAGCCTGCTCAAGCTCGGCGGCATCTACGGCGTGCTGGTGCTGGTGGTCAGCGGCGTGCTGATGACCATGGTGGATGTCGACACGCTGATGACCGTGGTCAGCGACAAACCGCTCACCGCTGACGCCATCCGCGAGTTCTACCTCGCCATGGTGATGGGCTCGGTGCTGTATATCCCGGTGGCGGTGCTGTTCTGGTTTGCGCCGTTACTGGTGGCATGGCACGGCATTCCGGTGGGCAAGGCGCTGTTCTTCAGCTGGATGGCCGTGTGGCGCAACCGCGCCGCGTTCATCGCGTACGGCGTCCTGGTGGCAATCCTGCTGATCGCGGTGCCGTTGTTCATCGATGCGTTGTTCGCGTCGAGCGGTGCCAACAACATCGCCCCCATCATTGCCACGCCGTACCGGATTCTGGTGATGGCCGTGCTGTACTGCTCGTTCTACGCCACCTACCGCGGCTGCTTCAACGTGACGCAAGCGGCCGGCCAGACGGCTGACAAGGCGGTCTGACCGGCACGATGGCCCGGTCGACGCTCAGTTGATCGGGTCCAGCTTGGCGATGCCCAGCGCCAGCGTCTTCACCCCGTGGCGGTTGAACTTGATCTGGGCGCGCGCCTCGGCGCCCTCGCCTTCCAGCGTCGTGATGACGCCTTCCCCGAACTTGTTATGGAACACCGACTGGCCGACGCGGAAGCCGGTGGCCTCTGCGCGCTTGGCGTCGGCGTAGTTCTTGCCGGTGTCCATGCCGCCGGTCGGGCGGCCGGTGTAGGCGTCGTCATCGCCACGCTCTGGGCGCTTGAACCAATCCTTGCCCCATGCGGTATCGCCTTGCACACGACGCGTCGCCTGGTAGCCCGAGTGCTGCGGCGTCAGCCACTTCAATGTGTCTTCGGGCAGTTCGTCAAAGAAGCGTGAGCGAATGTGGTAGCGGACCTGCCCGTGCAGCACGCGGCTTTGCGCGAACGATAGATACAACCGCTCACGCGCACGCGTGATCGCCACGTACATCAGGCGGCGCTCTTCCTCCAGGCCGTCCTTCTCCATCTGGCTGTTTTCGTGCGGGAACAAGCCCTCTTCCAGCCCGGTGATGAAGACGACGTGGAATTCCAGCCCCTTGGCCGCATGCACGGTCATCATTTGCACGGCATCCTGGCCGGCCTGGGCCTGGTTGTCGCCAGCCTCCAGCGAGGCATGCGTCAGAAACGCGACGAGCGGCGTCATCTCTGCAGGCGTTTCGTCGGTGACGAGTTCAGAAGCGGTATCGATCTCGCCGCCTTCGATGCGCAGCATGGCATCGTGGCGCACGGGCAGCGCGGTCGCAATCGCATCCACGCCGTAGCCTTCTTCAGCAACGAAAGCTTGGGCGGCTGTCACCAGTTCCTGCAAGTTCTCGATGCGGTCCTGGCCTTCCTTTTCACCCTGGTAATGCGTGATCAGCCCGCTGGCGTGAATGACGTGCTGAACGATTTCGGGCAGCGTCATCTGGCGCGTGTCGGCACGCATCTGTTCGATCAGACGCACAAACGCCGACAGCTTGGTGCCTGCTGCCCCCGTGAGGTACGGCACCGCCGCTGCGAGCGAAATGCCATACAGCCGCGCCGCATCCTGCAACTGCTCGAGCGAACGAGCCCCGACGCCACGCGCCGGGAAATTCACCACGCGACCAAACGCCGCGTCATTGTCGGGATTCTCAAGAAGCTGAAGATACGCCAGCGCGTGCTTGATTTCCGCACGCTCGAAAAAGCGCAGGCCGCCGTACACCTTGTACGGGATGCCTGCCGAGAACAGCGCGTGTTCGATCACCCGCGACTGCGCGTTGCTGCGATACAGGATGGCGATTTCCGAGCGCGACATGCCGGTCGCAATACGGTCGCGGATCTCATCGACAATCCAGCCCGCCTCCTGCCCGTCCGTCGCGGCCTGATAGACGCGCACCGGCTCACCGTGGCCGGCGTCCGTGCGCAGGTTCTTGCCCAGCCGACGCGTGTTGTGCGAGATCAGGTGGTTGGCGGTATCGAGGATATGGCCATGCGAGCGGTAGTTCTGCTCCAGCTTGATCCGGTGCTCGACGCGGAATTCGCGTTCAAAGTCGACCATGTTGCCGACATTGGCACCACGAAACGCGTAGATGCTCTGGTCATCGTCGCCCACGGCAAAGATGGCGTTGGGCGTGACGCCGGGCTCGCCCAGGCCGGCCAGAATCTTCAGCCACGCATATTGCAGCTTGTTCGTATCCTGGAACTCGTCCACCAGGATGTGCTTGAAACGCCGTTGGTAGTGCGCACGGATGGCGTCGTTGTAGCGCAGCAGTTCGTAGCAGCGCAGCAGCAGCTCGGCAAAATCGACCACGCCTTCGCGCTGGCATTGCGCGTCGTAAGCGGCGTAGAGATCGGCCATGCGCCGGTCGTACTCGTTGGCGATTTCCAGATCGCCCGCGCGCAGGCCCTGCTCCTTGGCCCCGTTGATGAAGTACTGGACGTTCTTGGGCGGGAATTTCTCGTCGTCGATATTGAGCGACTTGAGCAGGCGCTTGACGGCGGAGAGCTGGTCTTGCGTATCCAGAATCTGGAACGTCTGCGGCAGGCCGGCATCGCGGTAATGCGCGCGCAGCAACCGGTTGCACAGACCGTGGAACGTGCCGATCCACATGGCGCGCGTGTTGATCGGCAGCATGGCCTGCAGGCGGGCCGTCATTTCCTTGGCTGCCTTGTTCGTAAACGTGACGGCCAGCACACCCGACGGCGACACCCGCGCGCTTTGGATCAGCCACGCGATGCGGGTGGTCAACACGCGCGTTTTGCCGCTGCCTGCGCCCGCCAGGATCAGCGCCGATTCATCGGGAAGCGTGATGGCAGCGCGTTGTTCGGGGTTCAGATTGGCGAGCAGGTCGGACATGCGGGAGGAGCCTCGGCAGAATCCTGAAATTATACCGGCCGCATTCGCCGCTTCGCCCGTGCCGGACATCGACACGCCGTATAATTCCAAGCTTTCGCCCGCCATTTTCCTGGGCCAAACGTCTTTTTGCGCCCATTGCGCCCCGTCAGCATGACCGATCAGAACCAGTCCCTCGCCAAGAGTTTCGAACCCGCCACCATCGAGCAGAAGTGGAGCGCGGCCTGGGAAGCAATGGGCGTCTCCCGCGCGACGCTCGAGGCCGGCAAGCCCGACTTTTGTATCCAGCTCCCGCCGCCGAACGTGACGGGCACGCTGCACATGGGCCACGCGTTCAACCAGACCATCATGGACGGCCTGACGCGCCACGCGCGCATGGCCGGTGCCAACACACTTTGGGTGCCGGGCACCGACCACGCCGGCATCGCCACCCAGATCGTCGTCGAGCGCCAACTGGATGCCCAGGGTGTATCGCGCCACGACATGGGCCGCGAGAAGTTCGTCGAGAAAGTGTGGGAATGGAAGGAGCAATCGGGCTCGACCATCACGCGCCAGGTGCGCCGGATGGGCGCCTCGATCGACTGGGAGCGAGAATACTTCACGATGGACCCGAAGATGTCGCGCGCGGTCAGCGACGTGTTCGTGCGTCTCTACGAGCAAGGCCTGATCTACCGCGGCAAGCGCCTAGTCAACTGGGACCCGGTGCTGGGCACCGCAGTGTCCGACCTGGAAGTGGTGAGCGAGGAAGAGGAAGGCTCGCTGTGGCACATCCGCTATCCGCTGGCCGAACCGGATACCGTGCATGGCCTGACGCACCTGACGGTCGCCACCACCCGTCCGGAAACGATGCTCGGCGACACGGCCGTGATGGTGCATCCTGAGGACGAACGTTACGCCCACCTCATCGGCAAGTTCGTCCACCTGCCGCTGACTGATCGCAAGATCCCGGTGATTGCCGACGAATACGTCGACCGCGCGTTCGGTACCGGCGTGGTCAAGGTGACCCCGGGCCACGACTTCAACGACTACGCGGTCGGCCAGCGCCACAAGCTGCCGCAGTTGTCGATCCTGACGCTCGACGCGAAGATCGTTGCCGATGCTCCCGCCGCCTATGCCGGCCTGGATCGCTTCGACGCGCGTAAAAAGATCGTCGAGGACCTCGAAGCGCAAGGCCTGCTGGCCGAAGTCAAGAAACACACGCTGATGGTGCCGCGCGGTGACCGGACCGGTGTCGTGATCGAGCCGATGCTGACCGACCAGTGGTTCGTCGCCATGAGCAAGCCGGCACCGGAAGGCACGCGCTTCCCGGGCCGCTCCATCGCTGAAGTGGCGCTGGACGCCGTGCAGAGCGGCAAGATCAAGCTCGTTCCCGAGCAGTGGGTCAACACGTACAACCAGTGGCTGAACAACATCCAGGACTGGTGTATCTCGCGCCAACTGTGGTGGGGCCACCAGATTCCGGCGTGGTACGACGAAGCCGGCAACGTGTACGTGGGGCGCACGGAAGAAGAAGCCCGCGCCCAGGCCGCAGCCAAGGGTTACACCGGCGCCCTCAAGCGTGACGACGACGTGCTCGACACGTGGTTCTCGTCCGCGCTGGTGCCGTTCTCGTCGCTGGGCTGGCCGGCCGACACGCCAGAGCTGAAGCACTTCCTGCCTTCCACCGTGCTGGTGACGGGCTACGACATCATCTTCTTCTGGGTGGCGCGCATGGTCATGATGACCCTGCATTTCACCGGCGAAGTGCCCTTCCACACCGTCTATGTGCATGGCCTCGTGCGCGATTCGGAAGGCAAGAAGATGAGCAAGTCCGAGGGCAACACGCTCGACCCGGTGGACCTGATCGACGGTATCGCGCTGGAGCCGCTGCTGGCCAAGCGCACCACCGGCCTGCGCCGCCCAAAGGATGCGCCCAAGGTCGAAAAGCGCACGCGCAAGGAATTTCCCGACGGCATTCCCGCATTCGGCGCCGACGCGTTGCGCTTCACCTTCGCGTCGCTCGCCACGCTGGGCCGCAGCATCAACTTTGACCCGGGCCGCTGCGAGGGTTACCGCAACTTCTGCAACAAGCTGTGGAACGCCACGCGCTTCGTACTGATGAACACCGAAGGCCAGGACTGCGGCATGCAGGAATGCGTCGGTGATTGCGGCCCCGAAGGCTACCTGGACTTCTCGCAGGCCGACCGTTGGATCGTCTCGCTGCTGCAGCGCGTGGAAACCGAAGTGGAGAAAGGCTTTGCCGACTACCGCTTCGACAACATCGCCAACGCCATCTACAAATTCGTCTGGGACGAATACTGCGACTGGTACCTGGAACTGGCGAAAGTGCAGATCCAGACCGGCACGCCGGCCCAGCAACGCGCGACGCGCCGTACCCTGCTGCGCGTGCTGGAAACCGTGCTGCGCCTGGCGCATCCGATCATTCCGTTCATTACCGAAGAACTCTGGCAGAAGGTTGCGCCGATGGCCGGCCGCGCCAAGGGCGATGGCACCGAAAGCCTCGCGCTGCAGGAATACCCGCGCGCCGTCCTGACCAAGATCGACGAGCAGGCCGAGCAGTGGGTGCAGCAGCTAAAGGCACTGGTAGACGCCTGCCGCAACCTTCGCGGCGAGATGAACATCTCCCCTGCGCAACGTGTGCCGCTGTACGCCAATGGCGAAGCCGAGTTCCTGCAGGTGGCGGCGCCGTACGTGCAAGCGCTGGGCAAGCTGTCCGAAGTGAAGGTCTACACGGACGCTGCCGCCATGGAGCAGGACGGCGCCGGTGCGCCGGTCGCCATCGTCGGCGAGAACAAGCTGCTGCTGAAGATCGAGATCGACGTGGCTGCCGAGCATGCGCGCCTGTCGAAGGAAATCGACCGCTTGCGCGGCGAGATCACCAAGTGCGAAGCCAAGCTCGGTAACGAATCGTTCGTCGCCCGCGCGCCGGCCGCCGTGGTGGAACAGGAACAAAAGCGTGTGGCCGATTTCAAAGCCACGCTGGCCAAGCTGGAAGCCCAGATCGCACGGCTGCCGGTACAGGCAGCCTGAGCGCCCTGAACAACCGATATCAAGGAAACCACGATGCAACGCGTCACCAAAGCCGTTTTCCCCGTCGCGGGGCTCGGCACACGATTCCTGCCGGCCACCAAGGCCAGCCCGAAAGAAATGCTGCCGGTCGTGGACAAGCCGCTGATCCAGTACGCCGTGGAAGAAGCCATGGCCGCCGGCATCACCGAGATGATCTTCGTGACCGGCCGCAGCAAGCGCGCAATTGAAGACCACTTTGACAAGGCCTACGAGCTGGAAGCCGAACTCGAAGCCAAGCATAAGACCGCGCTGCTCGAAGTCGTGCGCTCGATCAAGCCGTCGCATGTGGATTGCTTCTACGTGCGCCAGCCTGAAGCGCTGGGCCTCGGCCACGCCGTGCAATGCGCCGAAAAGCTCGTCGGCGATGCGCCCTTCGCGGTCATCCTGGCGGACGACTTGCTGGACGGCGACCCGCCCGTCATGAAGCAGATGGTCGACCTGTACGACCACTACAACTGCTCGGTGATCGGCGTGGAAGAAATCGACCCCGTGCAGAGCCGCTCGTACGGCGTGGTCGATGGCCGCCCGTGGGAAGAAGACGGCAGCGTGATCAAGATGTCAGCTATCGTCGAGAAGCCGGCACCGGAAAATGCGCCGTCCAACCTCGGCGTGGTCGGCCGCTACATCCTCACGCCGCGCATTTTCGAACACATCCGCAACCTCAAGCCGGGCGCCGGCGGCGAGTTGCAGCTGACGGATGCCATCCAGTCGCTGCTGTCGGCCGAGCAGGTGCTGGCCTATCGTTACAAGGGCGTGCGCTACGACTGCGGTAGCAAGCTGGGGTACCTGAAGGCAACGGTGGAACTGGCGCTCAAGCACAAGGAAGTTGCTGACGAATTCCGTGCCTATCTGGCTGCACGCGGCTGAGCCTAACACGCACGACGCCATGGAAAAAACCCGCGCAGCATGAGCTGACGCGGGTTTTTTGTTGCCGGATCGTGTCTCGTCCGTCCGGCTCGGAGTCCTACCCTTTTGCAAGGAGAGGCTGCAGCCTCTTCTTATTGCGGAGCTGCCAGCGGCTTGATGGTGTTGTTCAGCAGGCTCCAGTATGAACTGGTGCTGTACGGCAGCATCTGCTCAGCGTAGTTCCACCAGAAGTAACCACCGATGAAGCGCCGATCCGCTGCCATCGTGGTGGTACCCATCGGGTAGTACGACTTGAGCAGGTTCTGCTGCACCGAGGCCGGAGCCGAAGTGCTGGACGTACCGATCTCACCAAAACCCACCTTCGCGACCGGGAAGATGCTTTCGAGCAACTTGAAATCGTTTGCCCACGTCGGGTTCAAACCGGGGCAGTCTTGGTAAGGGTAGTAGCTGAACAGTGCGTAGTCCGCACCCTGGCGCACACGTGCGGGCAGATACGACTGTGCCCAGGTACGCCACGAGTCCATCGGCAGCTCGTAGCAGTTGGTGCCCTTGCCGTCGTCGTTGTAGTACATCGTGACAGCAGTCAGGCCGCCCGCAGCTTTGACGATGTCATGCGCCGCCGCCACCATGTTGCCGATGTCCTGCTCCTCACTCGCGGCCACCGAATTCGGGCCGGTCGGGTCCGTGCGCAGCCACTCCCCATTGATCTCGTTAGCGATCTCCCACACGTCCACCACGTTCTTCAGCGTGCCCACCAGCTCATTGGTACGGTCGGTGTACGTCTGCAGATCGCTCGGGAAATAGTACGAGTCCATGATCTCGCCCATCACGTAGGCGACAGCATGAAGCTTGACGAGTGCCGGGTAGTACTGCGCAGCCGTCGTACCCGGGTCAAAGACCACGCGCACGGTAGGCTTGTACGGCAGGTGCGTAAGCGATGCCACGATCGCGTTGATGTTGCTGACGTCATCAACCGTGACGCCGTAGATAGGTGCCTTCGGGCGCGTGGCCTGCGCCGAGGCGGTTTGTATTCCCAGGCCTGTCAGCATCGTTGCCGCCGTCAGACCCACCAAAGCGCGCAGGCTCATGCGCGCCGCCCTCTGTGCTGCTTTTTTGGTTTCCAACATTGTGGTTTTCTATTCCCTCGGACGCAAAACGTTACGCCCAGTACTTCGATGGACAAGCGCCGTCCTACCTGTGCGGTATCCCGATGTGGTGTGACTCTTGTGACACACTGAACACCGAACGGGTGCGAGCGTCAGATGACGCCCCGGTCGGCGAATGGATGCGCGATTAGAGGTCCTGCGGAGTCGATGGATCGATCAGCGGCCGTGCGCTTATTGATGGACTGGTACAGCTGGCGCGCGCTCACCCGAGGGCAGCACGCGGCTTGAAAAATGTGACAAGCCCTGCACTTCAGCTGGCTGCCAACTGTGTTCCCCCCGTTGACAGCCAAGCGGCATGATACCGGATGTTGTCTGGAGATCAACGAAATTTAACGCTGCTTACGCAACAATAATAAAAAAACCGCGGGTCGAGCAGACACGCGGTTTCTTCGAAACGCCCACGGGGTGGACGTCTTGGCGGCACAGCCGTTTTTACTTGTGCCGGTAGTTGATGCGACCCTTCGTGAGGTCGTACGGCGACATTTCCAGCTTCACGCGGTCGCCCGCGAGAATACGGATGCGGTGCTTCTGCATCTTGCCCGATGCGTAAGCCCAGATTTCCACGCCGTTTTCCAACTGCACGCGAAAACGATTGTCGGGTAGTGCTTCAGACACCACCCCTTCAAATTCAATCAGTTCTTCCTTGGCCAAACTCGTTCCTTTGTATGCAGCACGCGGCTGCGCCGATGGTTGCAATGATGTGATGACCCACCCGAACCATGCCACACGCCTCGAAGGGCATGCAGCGGTACGCCGCGATCATCTGCCCGGACAGCGGGCTTGGGGGGTACCGAGCTGCACGGAACACAAATCGCGCCCGCCAATGGCGCGCGCCGTTTCGTGCAAGCGAGAGCGAGGATGGGTGGCGGTCGCAGATGCGCGCCGCCCGACTCGGCGCGGGGTATTCCCCGGTGCTGGACTCAGCCGCCACCGGCCATGATTGGCGCGGCGGCGAGCCGGATTCGCCCGCTATTCTATCACGGGCGGGTTCCGCAGTTTCAGGCGCCGTCGGCAGGAAGCGACAGTTCAGGAACGTCGCCATCGATGATGCTCTCAGCAAAGCGCAGCGCTGCAATGCGCGCAGCACCCACATTGCTGAATTGCCGGTCCCCGGAGAGGCGGAAGACCTGGGTCTGGCCGGGTTCGGGCGACTCCCCAGCCCGACAGATCATCACGGCTGCGTTGTAGCTGCGATCTTCCCTGGCCTCGGGCCAGCGTGCCGTGCGTTCATGTTGGAAAGCCAACGGATAAATGTCGAAGCCTTTGTATTGGCCCGCCGGCGAAGTGTCCATCTGAAATGCCCCCTTCTTGAACGTCGAGTGCTGTCTGACTATACACCCGTGCGTTTTGCATGGCGATGAAAGCGACGGCAACGTTTGACTTCGGGCACGGCACAACATGCGCATGCCGATCACCCAAAGCAAAGCCTTCGGAGCGATCACGAACGCTGGTCCAAAGAAGTTTCATAACGTCGCCATTTCACGGCAATGTCGGCGTAATCCGATTGTGCTAGCTTGGTTTGGTGCTTGCCGTGGCATCCAAACGGATGCGCTCCGTCTGATCAAGGCACTCCTCACCTACCCCTCTCAAGATGACAATGCGCCTGATCTCTCCGATTGCCCTGGTGTGTGCCGGGCTGATGCTGGGTGCCTGCGGTGGCGGCGACGGTGGTTCGTCGTTGAGCCCGCAAACCGGGGCTGCTCCCAACACAGCGAATACCG
Source organism: Ralstonia sp. 110700041-2 (assembly GCF_056280165.1). Lineage (NCBI taxonomy): Bacteria > Pseudomonadati > Pseudomonadota > Betaproteobacteria > Burkholderiales > Burkholderiaceae > Ralstonia > Ralstonia sp. 110700041-2. The sequence goes on from NZ_JBSFAI010000002.1 coordinate 238,351, forward strand.
GGTCAAAAACCGAGGCTGCAACCACCTCAACCACCACACCTGCTTGCGGAATCAACGGCTCCTCGCCACTGGCAGGCGTGCAGACGTGGATGTATCAGCTGCAGGGCATGACCACCAGCGCGCAGATCGATGCACTTGACGCGCAGCCATACGACATGCTGGTGATCGAAGCCAACAACACCGTCAAAGGACTGGAGAACTTCAACACCGTCGACATGGTGGCGCAGCTGCGCACCAAGCCTGACGGCTCCGCGCGCAAAGTGCTCGCCTACATCGACATTGGCGAAGCCGAAGACTTCCGCACCTATTGGACGTCAAGCTGGAAGGCGCCCACGGCTAACGGACCCGGCACGCCAGACTTCATCATCAAGGCCGACCCCGATGGCTGGGCCGGCGACTACCCTGTCGCGTTCTGGGACCCGCGCTGGCAAGCGCTGTGGCTCGGGCCGAACGGCGCCGTCGCACAACTGGCGCGCGAAGGATTCGATGGCGTCTATCTGGATTGGGTCGAGGCGTATGCCGAGCCTTCGGTGGCGGCCGCAGCCCAGGCGGCAGGCATCGATCCGGCACAGGCCATGGTCGATTTCATCACCAAGATCCGTGCGGCGGGTCGCGCCATCAACCCGCAGTTTGCGGTGATCCAGCAGAACGCATCCTCGTTGATTGACGACGGTGGTGGATCAGTGCTGCTCGCAACGATCGATGGCATCTCGCAGGAAGACACATGGTTTGGCGGCAGTTCGGGCGCCGCGTGGGGCAGCGCCTCCGGGGGCGACAGGGCAGCGAGTGCCGATGAAACGCAATGGACCATCGACCAGTTGCAGAAATACTGCGCCGGCAACGTGCCTGTCTTTACGATCGACTATGCGTTGCAGACCGCCAACGCGCAGAAGGTCTACACGGCGTCGCGCGGGCAAGGCTTCCACCCGCTGGTCTCACGCATTGCGCTGTCCAAGCCGACCACTACGCCGCCCTGGAATTACTGACGAGGCTCAACGACGCGCCGGCGGGAGCGTCGGCAAACGGCAGGCCGACGTAGTTTTCGGCCAGCACGCGCGCGCCGGCCGGGGAGCCGGTCACGTAGTCCAGCTCAGCGCGCTGCAGCTTTTGCATGAACGGCGTGTGGTCGTCAAAACGATGCAGCATCGACGTCATCCACCACGAGAAATGCTCGGCGCGCCAGACGCGTTGCAGGCAGCGTTCGGAGTAACTAGCAAGCGGGGCGGTGTCGCTCTGCTTGTAGCGTGCAGTCAGTGCCTGAGCCAGCACGCGCACGTCGGCGACGGCAAGGTTCATGCCTTTGGCGCCAGTGGGCGGCACGATGTGCGCGGCGTCCCCCGCCAAGAACAGGCGCCCGTACTGCATTGTCTCGCAGACAAAGCTGCGCATCGGCGTGACGCTCTTCTGCAGGATGGGGCCTTCCTTCAGGTGCCAGCCGTCGTTGTTCTCCAGGCGCGTGTGGAGTTCATCCCAGATGCGTGCATCGGACCATTCGGCGAGGTTCTCATCCGGCTTGCACTGAAGGTAAAGCCGCGTGATCTTGGGTGAGCGCATGCTGAACAGCGCAAAGCCGCGATCATGGTTTGCGTAGATCAACTCTTCCGCCGCCGGCTTGGCTTGCGCCAGGATGCCAAGCCAGGCAAACGGATAGACGCGCTCGAACACCGCTTGCCGCCGTGCCGGAATCGCCTGCCGGCAGATGCCGTGAAAGCCGTCGCAGCCGGCGATGTAATCGCATTGCAATGTCTGCGGAACACCCTCGTGGACGAACTGCACCGAAGGCGTGGCCGACTCAATATCGTGCACCGACACCTCGCTCACATCGAACAACAGCGGCGCGCCTTGCTCCACACGCGCGGCAATCAGATCCTTCACCACCTCGTGCTGCCCATAGACCGTGATCGAGCGGCCGCCCGACATCGCCGTCAGGTCGATACGATGGCGCTTGCCACCGAACAGCAGGTCGATACCGTGGTGCACGAGCCCCTCGCGCCGCATGCGCTCGCCCACGCCCGCTTCGTTGAGCACGTCGACCGTGCCTTGCTCCAGAACGCCGGCGCGGATGCGCTCTTCAACGTACGCGCGGCTCTTGGTTTCGAGGATGACGGCGTCGATGCCGTTGCGGTGCAGAAGCTGCCCGAGCAGCAGGCCTGCCGGGCCCGCGCCAATGATGGCGATCTGGGTGCGCATGGTGGTTGTCTCCGGATGGATTGGAATCGTTCTGGCAACCATTGTTGGCGTGCATCTTGATATCGCACAATGAAATATTGGCGATAAACTTTATCGCCGATTCAGATAGTGCGATTGCCATGTCCACCCTGCCCAACTTCGATCTGAACCTGTTGCCAATCCTGCTGGCGCTGCATGACGCGCGCAGCGTGAGCATGGCGGCCCAACAACTCGGCATGAGCCAGCCAGGCGTGAGCACAGCGCTGGGCAAGCTGCGCGCTGCGTTTGACGACCCGCTATTCGTCCGGACCTCACGCGGCATGGAGCCGACGCCGCGGGCGCTGGCGCTCATTCCTGCGGCGCGCGATGTCTTGGCGCGTGTGCAGCAGGGCATTCTGGAAACCGGCGCGTTCGATCCGGCCACAACCACCCACACGTTCTCGATCTCGTTGTCGGACGTGGGCGAGATGGTGTTCTTGCCGCGCATTGTCGAGGCGATGGCTCGGCACGCGCCGCGGGCGTCGGTGCAGTCCGTGTCGCTGCCGCCCGCGCAGATCGAGCGCGCGCTGGAGACCGGTTCGCTCGACCTGGCTGTTGGTTACTTCCCCGACCTGAAGAAGAACAACTTCTTCCAGCAGCGGCTGTTTACGCACTACTTCATATGCATCGTGCGCGCCGGTCATCCCGTCACGCGCGGCGGCAACACGAAGCTATCGATGGCGCAGTTTCTGGAATACGGGCACGCTGTGGTGCGCGCGGAGGGGCGCAGTCAGGAACTGTATGAGCGCTTTCTTGAACGCAAGCGCATCCGCCGTAAGCCGTCGCTGCTCACACCGCATTTCATGAGCATCCCGTTCATCCTGGCGCGCACGGACTTGATTGCGACGGTGCCGCACGCGGTGGGCCTGTCGTTCATGCAATCGCACGCCAACATCTGCGTGATGGAGCCGCCGCTGGAGCTGCCGAGCTTCGATCTCAAGCAACACTGGCATCGCAAGTTTCATAACGACACACGCAGCCAGTGGTTTCGCGCGCTGGTGTCGTCGTTGTTCAACGACGAGGCGGATGAATGGCGCGAGCCCGGCCATCGGCCCGCCAAACGCAAGAACACGAAGTAACCGACCCGGCTTAAGTGTTCACAATCCGAACACTCGATTGCAATGCGAACACAGAGCCTTTAGGATCGTCGGCACGCGCAGGCGACGCCACTGTGTTTTTTCGGCTCACGCTTGCCGATCAACCTTTGGAGACCTTCATGAGACGTCGTGTGCTGCTGACTGTCGTTGCCGGTACGCTGATGACCGGCCTGCCCGCCTTTGCGGACGAGCCGATCCAGATTGGCCTGATCGCCCCCTTCTCCGGCCCCTTTGCCGACTATGGCAAGCAGATGGAAGACGGCATCAAGGCGTATCAGAGGCTGCACGGCACGACCGCCGGTGGGCGGCAGGTGCAGATCATCGTGAAGGACACGACTGGCCCCGTGCCGGACGTCGCCAAGCGCCTTGCGCAGGAGCTGGTGGTACGCGACAAGGTGGATTTCCTTGCGGGCTTTGGCCTCACGCCGGAAGCACTGGCGGTGGCGCCCATCGCGCAGCAAGCCAAAAAACCGATGGTGATCTTCAATGCCGCATCGTCGTCGATCACCACCAAGTCGGACTATGTGACGCGTGTGTCGATGACGCTGCCGCAGATCTCCACACCGATCGCCTCGTGGGCTCTGAAGAACGGCATCAAGCAGGTGGCCACTGTGGTTGCCGATTACGCGCCCGGCATCGATGCGGAGAACGCATTCAAACAAACGTTCACCGCCGGCGGGGGCCAGGTCGTGGAAGCCGTGCGCGTGCCACTGCGCAATCCTGAATTCGCGCCGTTCATCCAACGCGTGAAAGATGCCAAGCCGCAAGCCGTGTTCGTCTTCCTGCCGGCCGGCGAGCAAGGCGTGGCATTCATGAAGGGTTTCCGCGAGCGCGGATTGGCGCAGGCCGGCATCAAGGTCATCGCAACGGGCGACCTGACCGACGACCACGTGCTCCCGGCCATGGGCGACGCGACGCTGGGTGTCATCACCTCGTTCCATTACTCCGCCGCGCACGACTCGCCGCAGAACAAGACCTTCCTGAAAGCCTTTGCGGAGGCCAATCCGGGCGCGGGCCGCCCGAACTTCATGGCAGTGGCCGCGTATGACGGCATCGGCGCGATCTACAACGTGATCAACAAGCTCGGCGGCAAGATCGACGGGGAGAAGGCCATGGCCGCCTTCAAGGGCATGAAGATCGACAGCCCGCGCGGGCCGATCACCATCGACCCGGCCACGCGTGATGTGGTGCAAACGGTCTACATCCGCAAGGTGGAAAAGGTCGGCAACGAGCTGTACAACGTCGAGTTCGACAAGTTTGCCGACGTGAAGGATCCCGGCAAGTAAGCACTACGCAACAGCCACGAGCCGTTGCAGTAACGGCGCATCGGCCAGCAGATCGGCGCTGGCTGATGCGTGCACGACGCGGCCTCGATCGAGCACCAGCGCACGCTGCGTGAGCTGCAGCGCCAGACGCGCATGCTGCTCCACCAGGATCACCGCCATACCCCCCTCCTCAACGAGCGCGCGGATAGCGCGGCCAAGCTCCTGCACGATGATCGGTGCGAGGCCTTCCATCGGTTCATCCAACAGCAGCAGTGCGGGATTCGTCATCAGCGCGCGAGCGATGGCGACCATCTGCTGCTCGCCGCCTGAGAGCTGATTGCCGAGATTGCGGCGCCGCTCTTGAAGGCGCGGAAACGTCTTGTAGACGCGCGCCACATCCCAGGCCCCGGGTCGCGCCACGGCTGTCAGATGCTCTTCCACCGTCAGCGACGGAAACATCCACCGCTCCTGCGGCACCCAGCCGAGCCCTGCGCGGGCACGCCGGTGTGGCGGCATCTTGGCGATATCCGCGCCCAGCCAGCGGATACGCCCGCCGTGCAGGCGCGTGAAGCCCATCAGCGTGGCGAGCAGCGTGGTCTTGCCGACACCATTGCGGCCCAGCAGCGCAAGGCTGCCGCCTGCTTCGAGCGCGAACGACACATCGTCCAGCACGACAGCATTGCCGTAGCCGGCGGTCACATTTTCGAGCGACAACAGTTCACGCATGCTCAACCTCCCCGAGGTAGACCTCGCGCACACGCGGGTCGGCCGCGATCTCCTGCGGCGTGCCTTCAGTCAGCACGCGGCCGGCCAGCAGCACGGTGATCCGCTCGGCAAAGCGGAAGACAAGGTTCATGTCGTGCTCGATGAAGAGGATCGTGATGTCGCGCGGCAGGCTGGCGATGACCTCGAACAGTTCGGTGCTTTCTCTGCTCGGGATACCGGCGGCAGGCTCGTCGAGAAGCAGGATGCGTGGGTGCGTCGCGAGCGCCAGGGCGATCTCCACCAGGCGCTGTTTGCCGTAAGGCAACGCATGCGTGGGCGCCAGCGCGTCGGCACCGAGTTGCAAGCGGCATAGCAATGCCATCGCTTCGTCGCGGGCGTCCTTATGCGATGCAACGGTGCGATGCCAATGCCACGACGCGCCCGTGCGCTCGAAGATGGCGAGCATCACCGATTCCAGCACCGTCAATACGGGAAACAACGTGTTGATCTGGAAAGTGCGCGTGATGCCGCGCTTGACGCGCTGGTGTGCGGGCAGGCGGGTGATGTCTTCATCATCCAGCAGCACTTGGCCCGCAGTGGGTGCGAGCGTGCCGGTGAGCAGATTGATGAAGGTGGTCTTGCCCGCGCCGTTCGGCCCGATCAGCGCGTGGCGCGCGCCGGGCGCAAAAGACAGCGAGATATCGGAATTGGCGTGAAAGCCGCCCCAGCGCCTGGACAGGCCACGCGTGCTCAATGTGGGCGGAGGATGGATCGTGGGCGCAGTCATGAAGCACCTCCCTTGCGAGCGCGCCGCGCCCTGACCGCAGACACCGCAGTTTCCAGCCCACCGAGAATGCCACCCCGCGCAAACAACACGATCACCATCAGCAGCAGGCCGATCCAGAACTGCCAGTAGACGGGATTGATGCCGGCCAACACGTCCTGCGCAATCATGAACACCGCTGCGCCAATCAACGCGCCGTACAACCGGCCTGCACCGCCCAGCACGAGCATGATCAGCAACTCTGCCGAGCGCGAGAAGCCCAGCGAATCCAGACCGACAAATTGCGTGGTCTGCGCGAGCAGCCCGCCTGCGACACCGGCAATCGCTGCGCTGACGGTGAACGCCGCCACCAGCCGCATGCGAACATTCGCGCCGATAGCCGGCATGCGCTTCGGCCCCTGTTGAATGCCGCGCAGCGACAACCCAAACGGCGAGCGCACCAGGCGACGCAACCCCACAAACACCAGAAACAGCACGACCAAGCTATAGAAGTAAGCCGTGCGCCCCTCCAGATCGAACTCAAATGTGCCGAGCAGGTTGCGCATCGCCACACCGGAAAGGCCGTCCACACCGCCCGTGAGAAACGCCATCTTGTTGGCCGCCTCATACAGCATCAGACCGATGCCGAGCGTGACCATCAGTCGTGTCAGATCCTGCCCGCGCACGACGAGAAAGCTCACACAGAAGCCGGCCAGCGCAGCGACGACAGCGCCCGCGGCCAGACCGGTGAGCGGTTCACCCCAGCCATGTGCCGCGAGCAGTCCGGCGGTATAGGCGCCAAGCCCGAAGAAGCCTGCATGTCCGAGCGACACGATGCCCGCATAGCCGAGCACCAGGTCGAGCGACAACGCAAACAGCCCGACGATCAACACCTGGCTGCCGAAGACGAGGTAATCGGGAAGAAGAAAGAACACCGCGATCGGCACGCACCAGAACGCGATCTCAAACGGCGACCAACGCGCTTGCGGCAACCCATGCGCCGCAGAGCCCTCAACAGGCCGTGCAGACCGCCTCAATTGCTGCAGCCCGCTCATGCGCGCCTCCCCAGCAAACCGCCCGGGAAGAGCACGAGCAGCACGACCATCAACCCATAGATGACGATCGCGCCCACGTCCGGCACGTAGTACTTGCCCGCCACGTCGAACACGCCTAGCACGAGCGCTGCCAGCAATGTGCCCTTGATGGAACCCGCACCGCCGACGGCCACCACCAGCAGGAAATACACCATGTATTTGATCGGGAAGGCTGGATCGAGCCCGAGCACATCGATGCCCAATCCCCCGCCCAGCCCTGCCAGCCCCGAACCCAGCGCGAACGTTACGGAGAACACCAGGCTTACGTTGATGCCCAGCCCTGCGGATGCCTGCTGGTTATCCACCGACGCGCGCACCTGCGCTCCAAAGCGTGTGCGCTCAATCAGCCATGCCAGCAGCGCCGTCAGCGCAATCACCACCCCGATCAGGAACAGGCGATAGCGCCCGACTTCCAATCCACTGTCAAACACTGGCCATTGCCCACGCAGCATCTCCGGCAGCTCAACGGGTTGCTGCGACGGCCCCCACACGTAGGTCGCACCCGCCATCGCCATGAAAACGAGCGCAATGGAGAACAGCACCTGATCGAGCGGGCTCGCGCGATAGAGCCGCCGGTACAGCGTGCATTCAAGCACAAAGCCGATGATTGCGGTGACCACGAAAGCGATGGGCAGCGTCGCCAGAAACGGCACGCCGAGGCGGTTCATCAGCACCACGCACACATAGCCGCCCGCCATGGCGAACGCCCCGTGCGCAAGGTTGATGAAGTTCATCAGGCCCATCGTGACCGACAGGCCGATGCTGATCAGGAACAGCAGGCTGCCGTAGGCCAGCCCGTCGAACAACACACCCAATGCGCTGAGCATGGGTCTCCTCCTTGGGTTTTTCCAGCTCGGCGGCCGGTTTGCCCGGTGTGTTGCGTGGCGTCTCCCCGGAGACGGCGGTATTACTTTTTCGCAGCGCCCTCCGCATCCATCTCGGCAAACACCGTCTGGGCGAGGTGGAAGGCATGGTTGGCAGCCGGCACGCCGCAGTAGATGGCGGTCTGCAGCAGCGTTTCCTGAATCTCGTCGCGCGTGACACCGTTGTTGGCAGCGGCGCGCAGATGCAGGCGCAACTCGCCGTCGCGGCCGAGCGCGACCATCATGGCGATCGTCAGCAAGCTGCGCGTGTGGCGCGGCAAGCCGGGGCGTGTCCAGATTTCACCCCAGGCGTAGCGCGTGATGAGGTCCTGAAACGGAGCCGTCAGATCGGTCTGCGCGGCGTTGGCACGGTCGACGTGGGCATCGCCCAGCACGGCGCGGCGCACCGCCATGCCTGCGGCGTGGCGTTCGCGATCATCCATGGGCGCCCTCACGTGCAACGCCGGTCGTCAAGAAGCTGACGAGCGCTTCGGTATAGCCGTCGGCCTGCTCCCAGTTGGCGAGGTGGCCGGCTGAAAGCTCGATGTACTGGGCGCCGGGCACGCCGTCGGCAATGAGCTTGGTCTGCGCAGCCGGGGTGGAGATATCGTGTGTGCCGCCAATCACCAGCATCGGCACCCGGATGTTCGGCAGTTGCGCGCGCAAATCTGCATCGCGAATGGCTGCGCAGTTGCCGTTGTAGCCGGCATCCGGCGTGGACAGCAACATTGCCTTGACGATGTCGACGCGGCTAGCGTTGGCATCCCGGTAGCCCTGCGTGAACCAGCGCTCCAGCACCGTTTCCGTAATGCTCGCCATGCCGCCCTGCTCGACCTGTGCGATGCGCGTATTCCAGCTTTGCTGCGTACCGATCAGCGCGGCGGTATTCGTCACGACCATGCGCGGGAAACGCTCGCCGTGATGTGCGGCCAGCCACAGGCCGGTCAACCCGCCCATCGACAGACCGCAGAACAGCGCAAGCTCAATGTTGTAGTGGTCGAGCAACGCGAGCACATCACCGCCGAGTTGAGCAACGCCAAACGGCGCGTCCGGCACGCTCGATTGGCCGTGACCACGCTGGTCATAGCGCAGCAGGCGGAAATGCTGGCGCAACGCTTCGAGCTGCGGCTCCCACATGCCCAGGTTGGTGCCGAGGGAGTTCGACAGCACCAGCACCGGCTTACCCGTGGCGGGGCCGTCATCGAATTCGTGATACAGGCGGACGTTATCGTGTTCAAGCCAGGGCATGGTGTCTCCGTGGAATACGTGTTCAGGGGTGGCGGTGGGCGTGTTCTGCGAGCACGCGGTCAACAGCGGCGCCCGCATCGCCAAGGTAATGGGTGGGATCGAGCAGCGCGCTCAACCGTTGCGGCGCGGTCGCGCCCCAGATGCGAAGGACCTCTGCGTCTTGCGCCAGTACGTCATGCAGCGTCTTGTTCTCTTGTACCGCTTGGCGGCTGGCAGCTTCGACCACATGGTGCGCTTGCAGACGCCCAAGATCCGCACCCAGCGCCAGCATCACGGCTTCACCAAGGATCAGGCCGTGCGTAAGGTCCAGATTCGTGCGCATGCGAGCAGCGTCGACCTGCAAACCTTCAACGATGTCGCGCATGCGATCGAGCGCGCCCGCCGCGAGGCAGGCCATCTCGCGCAACGTCGCCCACTGCGCCTGCCAACCGCCGAGCGCGCGCTCGTGCTCCTGCGGTAGCGCAGCGAGCAGCGTGCTCGCCAAGCCAGGCATGCGCGTGGCCGCCGCCAGCACCGTCGCGCACCCGACCGGGTTGCGTTTGTGCGGCATGGTGGAAGAACCACCCTTGCCTGCACCGGAAGGCTCGGAAACCTCGCCCACCTCTGTCTGCATCATCAGCGAGAGATCACGCGCGAAGTGGCCCAGTGTGCCGGTCAGCAACGCGAGCGTCGTGCCGATCTCGGCGATTCGATCCTGCTCGCCGTGCCACGAGAGCGCCGGCAGCGGCAGATCAAGCTCGTGCGCCAGCGTTTGAGCGACGGCCCGTGCGTGTTCGCCCAGGCTGGCAAGCGTGCCTGCCGCCCCGCCAAACTGCAACGCAGGCACATGCGCGCTCAGCGCGGTAAAGCGATCCTGCGCGCGATGCACCGCTTCCAGCCAACCCGCAACCTTGCGGCCGAACGTGGTCGGCAGCGCCTGCTGCAACCACGTGCGCGCCACCATCGGCGTATTGCGATGGCGTTGCGCGAGTGCCGCGAGCGCGTCAGCCAGCTTCTGCAGATCCGCTTCGATCAGTTCGGCCGATAGCCGCCACTGCAGCATCAGACCGGTATCGATGATGTCCTGGCTGGTCGCGCCCCAATGCACGTAGCGCGCGGCGTTTTCATCATGCTGTGCGACGGCCGCAGTCAGTTGCTTGACCAGGGGAATCGCCAGGTTGCCTGCGGTGGCAGCAGCGTTGCCCAGCGCGTCCAGATCCAACGTCGCCTTGGCGCACACCGCGCGAATCGGCGCGACGGCTTCGGGCGGAATCACGCCAACCGCGCCTTCGGCCTGCGCAAGCGCGGCCTCCACATCGAGCATTGCGCGCACCGTGGCCGCATCGGACCACACCGCCAGCATGGCCGGCGTGGAGAAGGCGCGATCGAGCAATGCGCTTGTCATGGCCGTGTCAAACGCGTTCGATCACCAGCGCAATGCCCTGGCCAACGCCGATGCACATCGTGCACAGCGCATAACGTCCGCCCGTGCGTTGCAACTGATACATCGCCGTCGTAACCAGGCGCGCACCGCTCATGCCGAGCGGGTGGCCAAGTGCGATGGCGCCGCCGTTCGGGTTGACGCGCGGGTCGTCATCACGCAGGCCCAGTTGACGCGTCACCGCTAGACCCTGCGCGGCAAATGCCTCGTTCAGCTCGATCACATCCATCTGATCGATGCTCAAGCCGAGCTGCTTGAGCAGCTTCTGCGACGCCGGTGCCGGGCCAATGCCCATCACGCGCGGCGGCACGCCTGCGGTGGCCATGCCGACAATGCGCGCACGCGGGGTCAGGCCAAAGCGCTTGGCGGACGCTTCATTGGCGAGGAGCAGCGCGCACGCGCCATCGTTCACGCCCGAAGCATTGCCGGCCGTAACGGTGCCGTCCGGGCGCACTACGCCCTTGAGCTTGGCGAGCGCTTCCATGCTGGTCGCACGCGGATGCTCATCGCGGTCCACCACGATAGCGTCGCCCTTCCTCTGCGGGATCGTCACCGGCGTGATTTCCTGCGCGAGCGTGCCGTCTTCCTGGGCTCGCGCGGCGCTGGCCTGGCTGCGCAGCGCGAAGCGGTCCTGATCTTCTCGGTTGACCTTGTAGTCGGTGGCGACGTTCTCGGCGGTTTCGGGCATCGAGTCGACACCGTATTGCGCCTTCATCAGCGGGTTGATGAAGCGCCAGCCGATGGTGGTGTCGTAGATGGCAGCGTCGCGCGAGAAGGCGCTGGCAGCCTTGCCCATCACGAACGGCGCGCGGCTCATACTCTCCACGCCCCCGGCGATCATCAGCGCGGTTTCACCTGAGCGAATAGCGCGCGCCGCGGTGCCGGTGGCGTCCATGCCCGAGCCGCACAAGCGGTTGATGGTCGAGCCCGGCACGCTATCGGGCAAGCCAGCCAGCAACGACGACATGCGCGCCACGTTGCGGTTGTCTTCGCCCGCCTGGTTGGCGCAGCCGAAGATCACGTCGTCGATGGCCGACCAGTCGACCTGCGGGTTGCGCGCCATCAGCGCCTTGAGCGGCACCGCGCCGAGGTCATCGGCGCGCACGGCGGACAGGCTGCCGCCGTAGCGGCCGATGGGCGTCCGGATGGCGTCGCAGATAAAGGCTTCGGTCATGATTGTTCTGTCTCCACTAATTCTAGGCACGACGCAACGGCGCCGCCGTCATCGTCTGCAGCGTATCGAAATCGAGGCCGTCGGCCATCTCGCGCACCACCAGCCCCTCGGGCGTGATGTCGATCACAGCGAGGTCGGTGTAGATGGTATCGACACATCCAATGCCCGTCAGCGGGTACGTGCACGACGGCACGATCTTGCTTTCGCCCTGCTTGGTCTGGTGCTCCATCATGACGAAGACGCGCTTGGCACCGATGGCCAGATCCATCGCGCCGCCCACGGCAGGAATCGCGTCCGGGGCACCGGTGTGCCAGTTGGCCAGATCGCCCGTGGCCGACACCTGGAAGGCACCGAGCACGCAATAGTCGAGATGGCCACCCCGCATCATGGCAAACGAATCAGCATGATGGAAGAACGATGCACCAGGCTTGATGGTGACCGGCTGCTTGCCAGCGTTGATGAGGTCCTCGTCTTCTTGCCCGGGCGCAGGCGCGGGACCCATGCCGAGCAGGCCGTTCTCGGTGTGCAGAATGATTTCGCGATCGGCCGGCAGTTGGTTCGCCACCAGCGTCGGCAGGCCGATGCCCAGGTTGACGACCGAACCATCGGGAATATCGCGCGCCACACGCGTAGCGATCTGATCGCGCGTCCAGCGCTGGATCTTGGCGGTAGTTTCGGCGCTCATGCGGCCTCCTTGGCGGGTTGGGCGGCGGCGAGCTGGACGACGCGCTTCACAAAAATGCCCGGCGTGACGATGTGCTCTGGGTCCAGCTCGCCTAGCTCCACCGTCTCGCTGACTTGCGCGATGGTGCACTTGGCCGCCATCGCCATCACCGGCCCGAAGTTGCGCGCGGTCTTGCGATAGACGAGGTTGCCCCAGCGATCAGCGCGCAGGGCCTTGATGAGAGCGTAGTCGGCAGTCAGCGGCAGCTCGAACACGTAGGGCTTGCCGTCGATGATGCGCGTTTCCTTGCCTTCGGCCAATTGCGTACCGTAGGCGGTCGGGCAGAAAAAACCGCCAATGCCGGCACCTGCGGCGCGGATGCGCTCGGCCAGGTTGCCTTGCGGCACCAGTTCCAGTTCGATCTCGCCGGCACGGTAGAGCGCATCGAACACATACGAATCGGCCTGGCGCGGGAACGAGCAGACGATCTTGCGTACGCGGCGCGCCTTGAGCAGTGCGGCCAGGCCCGTCTCGCCATTGCCGGCGTTGTTATTGATGATGGTCAGCTCACGCGCGCCATGCGCGATCAGCCCGTCGATGAGTTCCGAGGGCATGCCGGCGGTACCGAACCCGCCGATCATGATGGTGGCACCGTCCGGGATATCGGCCAGGGCGGCCTCCACAGACGGACAAAGCTTGTTGATCACGTGCATTCTCCGGCAAGGGCGCCGCACATTCTCGATGGCTGGCGCGGGTCGGAGCATCGCGAGGGGCCGGACATGGCCGAGCCGCAACCGAGCGGCCTGCGAGTCTCCTGTTGAGGATTGGATCGACACAGGCCTTTGCTGTCCGGCCCACGTTTGCTTTCGCTCATTTGTTCGCTATACGAACCTACGTTCGATCCGAGAACTAATCTACGCCTCCCGTCCAGAGCGTGTCAAGGCGTACGCATCCCGATCAACTGTTCGAGTGGCGAAATCGAGGCAATGTCAGTAGTCTTGAGGCCACTGCACCGCTTTTGCCTTCTTTGCCTTCTTTGCATGTCTGCTGCCGAACTGCCCACCGAAAAACCCAGCGATTCCTACGTCCAGTCCTTTGCACGAGGGCTGTCGGTCATCCGCGCGTTCAATGCCGAGCGCCGGGAGCAAACGCTTTCTGAAGTGGCCGAGGCGACGGGCCTGACCCGCGCCGGCGCCCGCCGCATCCTTCTCACGCTGGTCAGCCTGGGCTATGTCACCTTTGAAGGCCGCCTCTTCCGCCTCACGCCCAAGATCCTCGACCTCGGGTTCGCCTACCTCACCTCGATGCCGTTCTGGAACCTCGCCGAGCCGGTGATGGAAGAGCTCGTCCAGACGGTGCACGAAAGTTGCTCTGCCTCGGTACTGGATGGGACGGAAATCGTCTACGTCCTGCGTGTGCCCACGCAGAAGATCATCGCGCTGAACCTGTCGGTCGGCAGCCGCCTGCCGGCGTTCTGCACGTCGATGGGCCGCGTGCTGCTGTCGGGTCTGCCCGAGGATCGGCTGGACATTGCGCTGCGCGAGTCGGACCGCCGCGCACGCACGCAGCGCACCATTACAGACGTCGACGCATTGAAAGAAGTCATTGCCGGCGTGCGCCAACAGGGTTGGGCGCTGGTCGACCAGGAGCTTGAGGAAGGGCTGATTTCGCTGTCGGCACCGATCCGCAATCGGGCGGGCGACGTCATCGCTGCCATGAACATCAGCGGCCAGGCCAACCGAACTTCCGGCAAACAGATGACGAAGCAGTTTCTCGGTCCGCTGCAGCAGGCTGCCGAGCGCATTTCGGCCATGGTGCGCGTACGGACCTGAGCTGAGTTAAAAGAGCCAGCGTCAGTGCGCTGCGCGCCTCGCATCCCGACAGTTTTTTCAATAAAATTGTGGCTCCGTGGGCAAAGAGGATGTCTGTGACTCAACACACCGCCATTCACACCGGTCTGGATGTGAAAGGCCGCCATCGCCGGGCGCGTGCTTCTTGCGTCCTGGCGCTTGCCCTGCCGTTGCTGTTCAGCCTTGCATGGGCCCAATCGACGCCGCTGGCGACAGCCATGCAGGAACTGACGCCACTGGCCCGCATGCTGGTGGGCGCCGCGACGGGTCGCAGCACGGCCGCTGCCGGCGTACCGGCCCTCACGGGCCCTGCCCGCAATGCAGACCGCGCCCTCGCCCAGGCCTGCGCCGAGATCAACCGCTTCACCCCCGTCCCGCTCGACCGAGAGACCGCGCTGGCGCAATGCTCGCTGGCGCAGAAGAAGAACCTCGTCTTCGTCATCACGCTGACCAACTACGCGGCGCACTCGGCCGCATCGCAGGGCTTTCGGCTGAATTTCGTTCCGATCCTGCAGAAGAACATCTGCAACAACGGCGACGTGCGCATCCTCACGCGCCTCGGCCTGAGCCTGGTCTACCGCTATCGCGGCAACGACCACGAGACCGTGGGCGACGTGCCGATCAACGAATCGATCTGCGGCGCGCTCTAAGCCCACGTTCTGCCCCGGGAATCCCCTGATGGAGTGCAGTCGGCTGCCATGTCATTAATGACAGACGAAGTCTCATTTCACGCAACGTCTGCCGGGCTCCTGCCTTGCTGCGCCAGCCTAACCGGGCTGCACGCGCGCAACCCGGCAACCCCAACATCCCGCCTGTGCACCGCACTCCCGCCCTGCTTGTTATCCGCCATCTGTGCCGCGTCGGCATGGACTATAGTTGGGCGTTTCGCTCGGCGTCATATGGTTATCCGAAGTCCGCGCATGCAAACGGCGCATACGCCGGTATGCTCGCGGGCGATTCCGATTCGCACACTGTTCACCACCCAAGTCGTCAAGGAGGAAATCCGATGAAAACAAGCCGACGTCTGACGCAATTTGCAGGGGCCGCCATCCTGGCCGCAGCAACCCTGGCCGCCACCACCGCGCACGCTGATCAAGTTTCCGACATCAAGAAGAAGGGCGAACTTGTCTGCGGCGTGCTCGGCACCGACGAGCCGTTCAGCTTCCTGAAGGACCCGATGAGCCGCGAGATCGTCGGCTATGACGTCGACATGTGCGACGCCATCGCCAAGAGCCTGGGCGTCAAGCCCGTGCTCAAGCAACTGGCCGTGGCGGCGCGCCTGCCCGAACTGCAGCAAGGCCGCGTGGACCTGCTGGCCGCCTCGCTCACGCACAACAAGGAGCGCGAGGCGCAGATCGACTTCTCGGTGTCGACGTTCATCACCGGCCAGAAAGCCATGGTGAAGAAGAGCAGCGGCATCACGTCGCTCGCCCAGCTTGATGGCAAGAAGCTCCTGACGGTCAAGGGTTCGACCATGGAAGCCAACATTGCCAAGACCATCAAGAACGCCGACGTTGTCTCGTTCGACAACAGCCCGCAGGCACTGCTGGCCCTGCAGCAAGGCAAGGGCGTCGCGTACGTGAACGACGAAACCACCCTGATCGGCAACATGGCCAAGATGGGCCCGGCAGCCAAGGATTACGCGCTGCTGCCGCAAAACCTGTCGACCGAACACCTGGCGCTGGGCATCCGCAAGGGTGAGCCGGCCTTCAAGAAGCAGGTTGATGACGTGCTGCTCGGCATGGAAAAGAGCGGCGAGGCGCAAAAGCTGTTCGACAAGTGGTTTGGCCCGAACACCAAGATGGCCTTCCCGCAGCGCACCTTCAAGATTTCTACCGACAAGATCGATTAATCGTTAAAGGTCGGGCCGCCCAGACACCGTTCTGGGCGGTGAATCTCCATGCCCCATTTTGATTTGTCGATGCTGCTCTCGGGGCAGTATCACCAGTGGCTCGTCAGCGGTTTCTTCCTGTCGATCAAGCTCTCCGTACTGGCCTTCGTGTTGGCGCTGCCGCTTGCCATCACGGTCGCGCTGCTGCGCCTGGCGCCGGTCGCGCTGCTGCGCAGCATCGGCCAGACCTATGTCGAAGCCATCCGCAACGTGCCGCTGCTTGCCCACATGCTGTTCTGGTATTTCGGCGCGCCGCAGATCCTGCCGGAGTTCATCCGGGACTGGCTCTACAGCATGAACTACGAGGCCGCGAGCGCCGTCATTGCGCTCGTGCTCTACACGGCCGCTTACATGGCGGAAGACATCCGCAGCGGCATCCGCTCGATTCCGAAGGAACAGCTTGAGGCCAGCCGCGCGCTCGGGCTCTCGTTCCTGCAGGCCATGCGGCTGGTGGTGCTGCCGCAATCGCTGCGCGTGACCGTCCCGCCGCTGGTCAGCCAAACGTTGAACCTGTGGAAGAACTCCAGCATCGCCATGGTGATCGGCGTGGCCGAATTGATGTACCAGGCGCAGCAGGTCGAGTCCGCCACCTTTCGCGGCTTTGAGGCGTTTGCGTTTGCCACCGCGGCCTATCTGACCATCTCGATCGCGATCACGGTGTTCTCCGCCTGGTATCAGCATCGCTACCCTGTCCGAACGCTGTAGCCATGCTCGATCTCATCCAAACCTACGGTATCTATTACCTGATCGGCCAGTACCCGAATGGGCCGCTGGGCGGTCTGGCGCTGACATTCCTGCTGGCGTCCGCCGGCCTTGTGCTCGCGCTGCCGGCGGGCATCATCCTTGGCCTGTGCCGCGTCAGCCCGATTGCCGCGCTGCGCTGGCCGGCCACGGCGCTCGTCTACGTGGTCCGCGGTACGCCGCTGCTGATGGTGATCTTCTGGGCGTATTTCCTGCTGCCCTCCGTTACTGGCCAGCGCACGGACCAGTTCAGCACCATGTTGACCGCGCTGGTGATTTTCGACGGCGCGTATCTGGCGGAGATCGTGCGTGCGGGCATCCAGGGGTTACCGCGCGGGCAGATGGAAAGTGCCCGCTCGCTCGGCCTGTCGTACATGCAGGCGATGCGCCGCGTGATCCTGCCGCAGGCGCTGCGCAACATGCTGCCTTCGCTGGTCAATCAGCTCGTGTCGACCATCAAGGAAACCTCGCTGGGTTACATCATCAGCCTGCCCGAGGTGTCGTTCGTGGCCGGGCAGATCAGCACCGCCGTGATGGTCAAGTCTGCCGAGGTGTACGGCCTGCTCGGCATCAGCTACTTCATCATGTGCTTCAGCCTGACGCGCGTGGCGTTTTACCTGGAGCGCCGCCTTGCCGCGCGTGCCCCGTCCAAACCATGAACATGATCACGATCGAACACGTCGACAAGTGGTACGGCGATTACCACGCGCTGGTCGACATCAACGAAACCGTTGCCAAGGGCGAAGTGGTGGTGGTGTGCGGGCCGTCGGGCTCGGGCAAGTCAACGCTCATCCGCACGCTGAACCGGCTCGAAGCCATTCAGAAAGGCCGCATCGTTGTGAACGGACACGAGGTGCATGCGCCGGGCGTGGACGTCAACGTACTGCGCAGCGGCATCGGCTTCGTCTTCCAGCAGTTCAACCTGTTCCCGCACCTGACCGTCCTGCAGAACTGCACGCTGGCGCCGGTGCAGCTCAAGCGCATGCTGCCGCAGGAAGCGAAGGACTTTGCGATGAGCCTGCTCGAACGCGTGGGCCTGCCGCACAAGGCTGGCGCCTACCCTGGCGAGCTGTCGGGCGGGCAGCAGCAGCGCGTGGCCATCGCGCGCGCCCTGGCCATGAAGCCGCCCGTGATGCTGTTCGACGAGCCGACCTCCGCGCTGGACCCGGAGATGGTGAACGAGGTGCTGCTGGTCATGAAGGACCTCGCCCGTGACGGCATGACCATGGTGTGCGTCACGCACGAAATGGGTTTCGCCCGCGAGGTGGCCGACCGCGTCCTGTTCATGGACCAGGGACAGGTGCTGGAACGCGCCACGCCCGAAGATTTCTTCCAGCGCCCGCAGCACCCGCGTGCGCAGCGCTTCCTGGCCGACATCCGCTCGCCGTGGAGCGAACCCGCCTGAACCTTCAGGCAGCAGGCAAAAAAAACGGGGGATTCAGTCCCCCGTTTGTTTTTTGATGCGCGGCGACGCGGCTTACTGAATGGCCTTGTCGTTCGGGTGCGCGTACAAGTCCTTCATGCCGGCCGTCATCGGGTAGTTCAGGTTCAGGCCCTTCGGCGGAATCGGCGACAGGAACCACTTCTTGTACAAGTCGTTCGCCTTGCCCGATTTCATCAGATCGGCAATCACGTCGTCGGCCACTTTCTTGAACGCCGGATCGTCCTTGCGCATCATGCAGGCGTAGGTTTCGGTCTGCAGCGGCGTGCCGGTGACCACCCAGTCGGCCTGGTTCTTGGCCTTGGTGCGCTCGCCGTACAGCAGCGGTTCGTCCATCACGAACGCCACGGCGCGGCCCGATTCCAGCGTCAGGAACGCCTGGCCGTGATCCTTGGCGAGGATCAGATTCATCTTGTCGGCGTCCTTGGCTTCGCCGTTCATCTTCTGCAGGATGCGGTCTTCGGTGGTGCCGGCGGTGGTCACCACGGTCTTGCCCTTCAGGTCGGGAAAGTCCTTGATGCCCGAGTCCTTCTTCACCAGCATCAGCATGCCGTAAATGAAGATGTTGTTCGAGAACGCGACCTGTTTCTGACGCTCGAGGTTGTTGGTGGTCGAGCCGCATTCGAAGTCGATCGTGCCGTTCTGCAGCAGCGAGATGCGGTTCTGCGACGTGATCGGCGTGAGCTTGACCTGCAGCTTCTTGCCCACCGCCTTTTCCACGCCGGCGACGATCATGTTGGAGATCTCTTGCGAATAGCCGGTGATGGTGTTCGCGTCAGCCTGGTACGAGAACGGAATCGACGACTCGCGATAGCCCACCGAGATCACGCCCGATTGCTTGATCTTGGCCAGCGTGTCGTTCGACTCCGCCTGCGCGCCCGTCGACAGCATTGCCAGCGCACCGGCCGCAGCCAGCGTCAGGCCACACAGAATACGTTTGGTCGAATGCAAGGTCTTCATGCTTCCCCTCCTATGGGTGTGTTCGCTCCAGACTACTTTGGTTACCAATCGGCGCGGGCCGGATACCCATCATCGGACCTGCGCGCTCGGTCTCTTGATTCTCGTTCTTGTGTCACGCGGCCAGCGCATAGGGCACTGGGGAAATCGCGGGCTTGCGGCCGGCAATCAGATCGGCCAGCAAGCCCGCACTGCCCAGCGCTAGCGTAAAGCCCAGCGCACCATGGCCCACGTTCAGCCACAACCCTTGCACCGGCGACGCCCCCACCACGGGCACGCCCGTTGGCGTTGCAGGCCGCATGCCAGCCCACGGCGCCGCATCGGCACCCGCGTCATTGGCGCGCATGGCGCCCGGAAACAGCGCGCGGGTTTCGTCATACAACGTCTGGGCGCGGCGCGTATCCAGCGCCGTTGACCAGCCCACCAGATCCGCCATGCCCGCCACACGCAGCGTCTGCCCAATGCGGGCATAGACGATCTTGCGCGCCGCATCCGTCACGCTGATCAACGGGGCAACATCGCCCTCCTCCAGCGGCAGGCTGATGCTGTAACCCTTGAGCGGATACAGCCCCGGGTCGATGCGCAATGGGCTGAGCAGCCTGGCGCTCGTCACGCCCGCTGCCATCACCACCGCATCGGCGGCAACCTGCTCGCCATCTGCCAGATGGAGACCGCGCACGCGGCGGCCTTCGGTCCACAACGCATCTACGCCGGTATTGAAACGCAGCGTCACGTTTGGCATCGCGCGCAACCGGTTGAACAGGCCGACGCAGAGTTGGTGACAATCGGCCACGTCTTCGTCGGGCGTGTAGATGGCGCCCACGATCTGGTCACGCGCGCCGGCAAGCGCGGGCTCGTGGGCCACCGTTTCGTCGGCGGACAATGCATGCTGCTCGCAGCCGAGCGTCGCCTGATAGCCGACCTGCGCGCGGGCCGATTCAAACGCCGCAGCCTCGCGATGCACCACCAGCTTGCCGCGGCGCGCAAAGCTGAACGCCAGATCCGGCGACGCCTCCCGCAACGCTTCCATGCGTGCGCGGCTGTAGAACGACAGCGCAAGCAGCTCGCGCGTGGTGCGGTCGGCACGGTCACGATTGCAGGCCGCGATGAAGCGCAGCCCCCAGCGCAGCAACGCCGGGTCCAGCGATGGCTTCAGCCGCAGCGGCGAATCGCGACGCAACAGCCAGCCCGGCACATGCGAAAGCACGCCGGGGCCGGCCAGCGGCGCCACATAGCTGTAGCTCAACTGGCCGCCGTTGGCATAACTGGTGCCCTCGCCCGGGCCCGGATGGCGCTCGACCAGGGTGACCTGATGGCCTTCCTGAGCCAGCGCATGGGCCGTGCTGATGCCGATGATGCCGGCGCCGACTACTGCGATTTGCATGAAGAAGCTGCGTATTTTGGAATGTCGTTGCAGCTTAAGGAGCCCGGCGGGGGTTGGGCAAATGCGGAGTTGTTGGGAGGGATGTTGTGGAGCTATGGGCTTTTTTGGACTGGGTGGTCCATCCCCTGTTTCATCCCCTGCCGGGGCTGACTCACTTTCTTTGTCTTGCCAAAGAAAGTCAGCTCAGAGCTCCAACCGTCGGGTAAAAAGCTCGGGACGGCGAGCTTAGAGCTCCGACCGTCGAGATCGGAGCTAGAAATCTTCGAGCAAAAAGCGCCGAGTGCCGAGCTTGAACCCTCACCCGTGGAGCAGGAAACCCCGGGCGCCGGCCTCCAAGCCCCGATGACTGGGCAAAAAGCGTCATGGTGTTGCCGCAAAAAGCAGCAGTCGCCAAGCAAAAAGCCTCACGGCTGGCGCTTGGAGCGCGGTGCGCGAGGCTTGAAGGGTCATGAACGGGGGTTGATGCGTCGCTGGCGTGGTTCCGAACGGCGACTGAGGCTATCGGCCAGCCTTACTGCAACATGAATGTCTCGTACTCCAGCCGATCCAGCTTCCGATCGAGAATCACCAGGCTGGCCATTACCACCAGCAGCAGCGACACGGCAAATCCGTATCCATACCAGGCCGGGCCGAGCTGCAACGTAATCCAGGTCAGCACGCCGTTGAGGGCCACAAACGCCGCCGTCAGTGCCAGCACCACGCGGCGCCGGTCGAGGTAGAAGAAGATGTTCACCACGCCCAGGAACACCACCTGCAAGCTCGCGGCAATGGTGTCGACATACAGCAGCGGCAAGTACAGCTCGGAAATCTGCAGCGCCCGCAGCACCGCAGCGCCCACGGCAAACAGCACCAGCGCGGCCATGGCCTGGATCTTCACGATCTCGTACAGGCCCGCGCGAATGGTCTGCACCATCGTGTTGCGCATGTCTTCGATGTGCTCGAGCGATGCACCGCCCCGCACCGCGTTATAGAACGCGTCGTAGTACTCGACAAAATCCGTCTCGATGCGCACCAGGAAGACGGCCATGCCGGGGATGATGCCGAGGTACGCCAGGAACACCGGAATGTCATAGATGACCGAGGCATTCAGCGGGCCGATCACCTGCTGCCCCGTGCCCGGCGCATACCAGAACATGAACTTGTCGAGCCAGATGCCGAGGTTGTACAGCAGCCCGATCAACATGAGCGACGGATACGCGAACCGCTTGTCGAACACCTCGAACGACAGGAAGCGCCGCCCGCTGAAGTTGCGGTAGATGAGCGCGGCCATGCCGATCAGCAGGAACAGCTGCCCCGTCACGAACCCCAGCAGCAGCCCCTCCAGCCCGAGCCGGTTGAACAGCAGTGCCAGCAGCACGGTGAGCGTGTAGCCGACCAGAAAGATCCAAACGATCGCCTTGTACTGCTTCATGCCCGACAGGAAGATCACCGCGATCCAGATGTTGGCCATGACCACGAAACCGGCCAGCATCAGCAGCCGGTAGATGGCCGACTGCTGCGGAAACGCAAACACGATGACGAGCAGCCCCAGCCCACCCGCGACCAGCGTCATGACAAGCGACACGGCGTGGTAGTTGGGCAGGATCAGGTCGTCGCGCTTCTCGAACAGACGGTCGGACGTAAAGCGCGTGAAGGCAAGCTGCAGCGGCCCGGTCAGGATCAGGCTGACCGCAATCAGGTACGTGACCGACACCTGGAACTGCGTGATGAGCGAGCCGGGAACGACGAACGGCAGGCTCAGGATACCGATCAGCAGAATCCCGACGATGGAGAGAATCCACGGCCCGGAACTGATGATGCCGGCGTAGGTGTAGGCACGCAGCAGCCCGAGCAGGCTGTCGCGCTTGAGCATCTTGCGCAGCTCAAAACCAATGCCGGCCATCAGCGGGCTCCCTCATGCGGCTTGTTCTGCTGGGCGTGGTGCGGGCAGGCTGCGGCAGCAGCCTTGGCACCGTGCTCCGTACTCAGGTCGGGCAAGGTCTGTAGACGCGTGTACAGCTCGCGGTAGCTGCCGACCATCATCTCTTGCGTGTAGTAGCGCTCGACGCGGGCGATGCCGGCTGCCTGCGCCGCATGCCAGCGCGTTTCATCGCGCAGCAGCGTCAGCACTTCGGCGGCCAGGGCGGCGGGGTCGGCAATGCGCACGACCGCGCCGGCCGCGCCCAGTGCCGCGTCTTCGCCCTCCAGGCCGAACAGGAGCTGCCGGCACGAACCCACATCCGTGGTGACGGACGGCACGCCCGCGGCAAACCCTTCCAGCACCACCAGCGGCAGCGCCTCGCTGATGGAACTCAGCACCAGCACGCCCACCTTCGGCAGGATGTCGTCGATCTTCTGAAAGCCCAGGAACTTGATGCGGTCGCCCAGGCCCAGGCTCTCGGCCAGGCTGTGGCATTCCTGCGCGTATTCCGGATCTTCATCTTCCGGGCCGGCAATCCAGCCTTCTGCATCGGGCATCTCGCGCGTGATGGTCAGCATCGCGCGGATGAACGTCTTCACGTCCTTGATAGGCACCACACGGCCGATCAGGCACATCACGCGCGGCACGCTGGCCGGCCGCTTCTCACGCAGCGCGGCCAGGCGCGGCAGGTTGATGCCGTTGGGAATGCTGCGCGTCTTCTCGGCCGGCGCGCCGTCAATGACCTGCCGCTGCCGGTTGCCTTCATACAGCGCAACGATGTCTTCGGCCGCGTCATAACAGACACGGCCCATGGTTTCAAAAAAGCGCACCCACAGGTCGCGGAAATAGCTGATCTGTGCGATGTCCTTTTCGAAGATGCTGCGGTTGTCACGGATCCACTGGCTCTGGAACAGGTCGATCTTGCGTTCCTTGGTGTAGATGCCGTGTTCCGATACCAGCAGCGGCCGCCCGCGCTTGTAGCGCAGGAGCGCGCCCAGGAACCCCGCATAGCCGGTCGAGATGGTGTGGAACACCTTCACCGGGATAAGGTTTTCAGCAGTGCGCACGAGCTGCCACAGCGGCTTGTGCATGATGCGCACGGTCCAGAAATAGTCGGTGAACGACGGGTCGGTGCAGTAACGCCGATAGTAGTCCGTCATCATGTCCCACGCGCGGTGGCTGTAGAGGAACTGTTCCTCGGCCAGCGGGCCATCGTCGCGCAGGTCGGCGATCGAGGCGCGGATCAAGTCGGCCGTCTCTTCCTTGTTGGCCGGATTGCGCAGCGCGTCGTGCAGCTTGCGCGAGCGCTCGAACGCGGCGGCATCGCCACCACTGGCCTGCACCAGCGGCGGCGGTGGAAAGTCGTACAGGTAGTGGCACTCCAGGTGCACCACGTTGTCGGGAATGGCGTAGACGGGCTTGCCGTAATCCTCCCGGCGGCTGCCGATGAAGACGACGGCAAAGCGGATATCCGGAAACGCCCGGATCATCTGGTTGACCCAGCTCGACACCCCGCCGCTCACGTAGGGAAACGTCCCTTCGAGCAGCAGCGCGACGTCGGCCGACTGGGCGCGAGGAAATTGGTCGTTGCTCATGATGTCCAGTAGCGCAGCAGCGGGCGCAGCAACGGCAGCGGAGACCGGCTGGAGAACTGCGCCAGCGCGGCGCGCGCGCCGGCATAGTCGCGGCGCAGGTAGCAGGCTTCGGCCAGCGGCGGCAGCAGGCGGTCACGCGGGAAGCCAAGCGATTCGGCGCGGCGCAGGTGAGACTCCGCCACATCGGGCTCGCGGCGCGACAGGGCAAGCCGGCCACGCATGTACCACAGCGCGGCGTTGTCAGGCTGGATGTCGAGCGCGGCGCTGGCATAGCGTTCGACCTGCTCAGCGGTGTAGCGGTACACGTCGCCCTGCACCAGGTTCTGGTAGATCAGCTCCCAGTAAAGGTCGGCCAGGCGCTTGTTGATCTCGTAGCGCGCTTCGGGCGTGGTGGCGTCTTCCAGGCGCGGCAGCTCGGCCAGGATCTTCTGCGTGAGCTCCTTCTCGGCGTTGTCGAGCATGCCGTAGGCCAGCAGGCGGATATCGTCCACGGGGTCGGCCAGCAGGTCGCGCAGCACAGGGCTGGCGGTGCGCGTGGGCATCGACTGCATGGCCACCAGCGCGGTCATGCGGCTTTGCACCGGCGCACGCTCGTTGCTGAGCTGCGCACGCAGCCGCGCCCCGCCCCCGTGCGTCACGCGCGAGATCAAATGCGCCACGAACACCGGCAGGCCGATCTCGGCGATGTCCTAGTCGTCTTCGGGCTTGGGGAAGAGCTTGCCGAGCAGCAGGCTGCCGAGCACCAACAGGCCACCGGCCACCGGTACGAAAAAACACAGCGCCGTCAGGTAGCCATACGTCCACACGAACGGCACGCGATAACGGCGCGGCAGCAAGCGCCACGCAGCCAGCCCGATCAGCGCCGCGGCAGTGCCCTGCAGCATCAGGCACGACAGCAGCAGCGCAAGGCTGTTGCCGGCATGCAGCGCCATCGCCACTGCCGCAATCTGGGCCGAGATGCCGCCGAGCGTGAGCTTAAACATGGTCGATCCGCATGCCTATGCGCCCCTATGCATCGAGATGGCAGCGCGAGAGGAAGCGCTGCAGCGCTTCGCCCGGATGCTCGCCGGTCACATGCAACGTCTGCACGCTGATGTGCCCGCCCTCGAAATCGACGCCGAACTGCGCACGCAGGCTGTCTTCAATGCGCACCAGATAGGCCGACACGGCACCCGCGCCCGACAGCGGCATCAGCGTGATGATGGCGCGGCGGCCCTTGCCGCTCGCCTGCCAGACGACGTCCAGCGCGCGGCGGCTGCGCACCACGCTCTCGAACAGCGCATCGCTGGCCTCTTCCTGGTCAAAGATGAGCGCCACCACCGACGAATCGATGCCGGTATCGCGATGCAGGCGCGCCAGCCGGCCGAGGTCGAGCGCAAACTCGTACGGCGCGTCGGGCACGAGATCCAGAATCTCGGAGCTGACGGTGAGATGGCGCACGCCGTCGGCGTAGTAGCCAAGCAGCACCAGCAGGAACTGCAGGTTCTCGTACGACAGCGAGAGGAACGGCATCTGGTGCACGACGACCAGGCCGATCAGCTCGTCCGCACCCGACAGCACGGGCGCGCACGCCACGTAGCGCGAGCTCTCTTCGGGGTTGTTCACATTCCGCAGCTCGGGCGCCTGCGGGTGACCGAGCGTGTGGGTGTCGATGCAATGGCGGATCAACGGATCATCGGCAACGATGTCGAACGGCGTGCCGACGCGGGCCACCGGTTCGGTGTCGATGCGGTTGCCCGTCACGCGCACCATGGCCGCCACTTCCAGCTGGCAGGCCTGCGCCGTCCATTGCAGGAACGGCTCGGCGCCAGGCAGTTGCGCCACGTCAGGCGCGTTCTCGGCTGTGCCGTGCTCGCGCGCAGCCAGCGCAATATTGCGCAGCTGCGTGAGCGTGTCGCGCAGCGTGGTCGGCTTGGCCAGCAGATCGTTCTCCAGGCGCTCGTGCGAGAGGCGCAGCAGGAAGTGGTTCTTGGTGAGCGCTGCCAGCCGGTCGTTCAGATAACCATTGACGGTGCGGGCACGCGACAACCGCGCGCCCCATATGTCGCCGTACTGCCCGCCAATCAACACCAGCATCAGGCCGCCCAGGAAGTACATGCGCGGGAAGCTGCCGGCGCCGGCCGTCTGTCCGTAAAACACGGCCCAGGCGCCCAACACCACCAGCGCGGCCAGCGCGCCGAGCAGCGTGCCGTAGCGCAGCGCCAGGATGAGCGGCACCAGCCAGATCCACGGAAAACCGTAACCGAGCAGCAGCGGATTGTCCGGCGCGAACAGCCAGACGATGCCGATAGCCGCCACCACCGCGCCCAGCGTTTCGAGCGCAGCGCTCGGGCTGGACACGGCGGGCGCAATCAGGCGCCCATACCCGGTCGACGCGCCAATGCCTTGCGCGTTGCGCCGGCGCTCGGTTCGCCCACCCTGGGCGCGCGCATCGGCGGCGGCGCGGCCGGCCGATTGGGCGGAACCTGTCGACTCGGTCTTCATCAGCCCCGGCCCAGCGGCGAGAGCAGTTCGCGCAGCAGCTTCTGCGCCACTGCCGACACGGCATCGCGGCTCCAGCCGGTGCGGCTGCCGGCCGCGCTCCAGATCACATTGCCGGTCTGCACATCAATTACCTGCAGCGTGATGCCGACGGCAGGCTCGCCATCCACGCCCACCTTGTAGCGCCATTCATCCACGGCGCCGGTCAGCGCGTAGCGGGCCTTCTCGCCGCGCGCCCAATCCAGCGCACGCGACACGGCTTCGCGCTCGGCGGGCTCGAACAGCGATTCGCTGTTCAGGTTGGCCGGATACTGCTTCAGGTTGGAGAAGCCGCGCGCCTTGAGGATGCTGGCGGCAATCGTCTCTGCGCGCAGGCCGGCCTGCGGCGTTTCGGTGTAGTTGACGATGGGCAGCACGACCCATGCATCCGAGGCGCTGGTTGCCGGCGCTCGCCCACTGTCGACCACCGCGCAGGCGGACAACGCAAGTGCCGCACCAACGCCCGCTGCCATCGCCAGCCAGCGCCGGCGGCCGGCCTTCATCTTGTTGATCAAGGGTGTCATCGCGTTCTCCTTGCTTGCGTTGTTCTTCATGCTGTTCATTCCCCGTTGTTTCGTCCGATTCGTTTGCTTCGCTTGCGCATCATCAGTACAGCCAGCGGTAGCGCAGCCCGATCTCCGTCAGCGGCGATGTCCCCGCCCGCGTAATCGACTGGTGTTCGATGTACAGCGCCAGATGGTCGTTGCCAAACACGCTGCCTGCCACGCCTATCTGGGCCTGCACGCCCCACCCTTCGCGATTGTCATGCAGCATGCCCGCGTCCATAAAGGGCCGCCAGGCACGCGTGTAGCGGTCCAGATAATCCGTGCCGAAGCCAAACAGCATGCCGAACTGGTTGAACGAGCGCGGCATGATCTGGTCAACGACCGGTGCGGCGCCCGAGGCAAGCAGGCGAGCCATCAACGGGCTGACCGTGCCCGTCGCGTTGTAGCGCGCGACGGTACCGACCACGCGGACCGTGTAGTCCGGATATTCCACCCGGAAGCGGTGGCCGATTTCGCCATCGAACACCATGCCGCTGCCGAGGAACGAGCGATCCTGCCCGTAGAAACGGTTGCCTTCCACACGGGCGCGCACGTACTCGTTCTGAGTCACCCGCCAGTTGTTCCCGATCGAAAAAAGATCCTTCACGCCGCCCACACGCAGTTGCGGCGTTTCATTGGCCGGCTGGTTGCGACCGATCGACAGTTCCGTGCCCACTGGCCCAACCTGCCCCAGCAGACCATCCAGCCGGAACGCGTAAAGCGAGCCCAGCCCTTGGCGCCAACCCACCGTGCCCTTCCACTGGGCGTTCT
The DNA here is from genome assembly GCF_056280165.1 of Ralstonia sp. 110700041-2. Taxonomy (NCBI): domain Bacteria; kingdom Pseudomonadati; phylum Pseudomonadota; class Betaproteobacteria; order Burkholderiales; family Burkholderiaceae; genus Ralstonia; species Ralstonia sp. 110700041-2. Next base: position 266,447 of record NZ_JBSFAI010000002.1, read on the forward strand.
GCGTCTGGTATTGCGAAATCCAATCCAGCTGCCGATCCTGCGCGGGCACGCCCGTCAACTGCGTATCGTCGGTCGAGCGCTGGTTTCGCTGCGTGGCGCGCACCAGCATGCTGTAGTGGTCAGTCAGGCGGATGCCGGCGGCGGCGCTGGACTCGAAGTAGGTAAGCGGCGCCTGCTTGAACCACGTCTCGCGCGGCTCGAGCGCCTGTGAATTGGTCAGCAGCGTCTCCCGCACACGTTCGTGCAGTTGCTCGTCATCGGGTGCGGTGGTCAGCCCTTCAAACGACAACCGCTGCGCTTCGCCGAGGCGGTCCGTCATCAGGTTGGCATCGATGCGGTTGTAGAGCGGAATGCGGTCGGGCGTGTCGTCCAGCAGCCGGTTGAGCGTCTGCAAATCGCGCTCGGCCAGGGCGATGGAGATCTCGGCATAGGCCGGCCGCGTCATGCGGCGCGTGTATTGCTGCAGCAGCCACGCGCGCGCCAGATCGTTCGCCTCCTGCGAAAGCGCCCAGCCCAGCGCCGCTTCCTTGGCCACAGCGGAAACCAGCTGATCGCTCACGCGGGCCTGCTTGCGTTTGTCGGTGGGGGTCTGTGGCGGCTCGGGCGGCAAGGTGTCGATATCGCCCAGTTCGGACCGATCCATCGCCGAGCGGCCACCTTCGCGGCCCTGCTTCGTGGCGCGGCGATCATCGCGCAGCAACTCGATCAGCAGACGCTGCGACAGGTCGCCGGACCCGAATGTTTGCGCCAGAGAGACGCGCCGGGCGCGCAATTCAGTGCGTGCGTCTTCTTCCAACGGCGCAGCATCGCTATCCCCCACCGTGACGCGCGTGCCGACGCGGCGGCCCGCGGGCGGCTTGGTCTTGCCGCTGCCTGTCGTGTCTTCAGCGCGCCACAGCAGCCACCACGCCTCGCGGCGCAGCGCCCAGGCAGCATCGGCCTGACCGGCCATTTCGCGTGCGTCGGCATAGGCCAGCAACCAGAGCGGATCGGTCTGCATCGACTTGCCCTGGCGGCCCAGGAAGCGCAGCGCCAGGTTGGCGTCGAACAGCTGCAGGCCGGCGGCAGCGTAGGCTCCCCAGTATGCGGAATCGTTTTCGGCCTCGCCACGCCAAAGCGCCAATGCGCGTTTCAGCTCGGCGTTCAGCCCGGAATCCAGCAGGCCCCACAGGAAGGCGGCCTTCACATCGCTGCCCGCATCAGGCAGCGAGACAGCGCGCCGCAGGTCACGCATGGCGGCATCCCACTGGCCGCTCTGGCGGAAATACTCGGCGCGGGCGCCCAACACGCCGGCAGATTGCTCGGCCGCTTTGCGTTGTTCTGGCGTGAGCGAGGCCAGCAACCCGTCGATGCGTCGGAAGGCGCGCGCTCGCGTGTAGTAGTAGATGGCCTGCTGCAGGTGGACCATCGTGCCGTCTTTTCGGAAAGCGAGTTCAGCCAGGCGGCCAGCATCGATGGGGCTGGCGTCGTAGAAGTCGATCATCGTTGTCAGATCGTCTGGCTCAGCCCTGCCGCCGATCAACAACTGTCGATACGCCTCACGCGACAGATCGTCACGCTGGTTCAGGCGCGCGAGCTGGGCGAAGGTCCGCCAGTAAAGGTCGTCGGTGGGCGACACCACCTTGCTGGCGGCCTCCATGGCAGAGAGCGCCTGCGCGAACTGCCCGCGCACATACAGGATGTTCGCCAGCTTGAGCGCGTACTGCGCGTTGGGGCCGAACTCCTTCTGCAGACGGGCGTAGGTGTCGTAGGCCTGATCATCTTTGCCGGCGCGCTCGGCCAGATTGGCATAGCGCTCCAGCACCACTTGCCGATGCGGACCGTGCGCGATGCTGTTCAGATACGCCAGCCCTTCCACGGGTTCGCCCAGGCGCTCGTATGCCGCGATGACCTGGTCGAGCAACTTCATGTCGCCCGGGTTGCGGCTTGCCTGGTAGCGCAGCCCAGCCAGATAGGCGTGGTCTTCGTTAAGTGCGGGCGCCAGACGCAGCACATGCTGCCAGGCCGCGTCATCGCCGGTGGATTGCGCGTAAGCCAGCCAGTAGTTCAACGCCGCCATCGGTTGGCGGTTCCACTCGGCCACTTGCGCGGCACGTTCGGTCCAGATTTTCAGATCGGGGCGTTGGCGCACGGCGGCCTCGGCCACGCGCATGGCATCGTTCAGATTGCCGCTGCCCATGAAAACCTGGAATGCGAGGTCGTAGTCTTCCGCATTGAACGGGGCGATCCCGCGTGCGATGGCCTGTGCGCCCGACGGTTTTGAAGACGACGTAGCATCGTCTGCCTTGTTCGACCCATCCGCCACCGGGCGAATGCGCGCAGCGTGGCGCTGGCGACGCGCCAGGCCTTCCCAGCCATCCATGAACACCAGGTCTGCAGGGCCTGGCAGCGGCTCAGGCCGGCCGGCGAATGCCCAGTCATGACGTGCGACACCCGCCGCCAGGGCAATGCCCTCCCCCGCCTGATGCCACGACAGTCGCAGCAAGCGGCGCGCATATTGATCGGCAAGATCCGGCCGGTTGCATGCCATCGCCAGGCGCGTGAGAAAGCGCAGCGTTTCGGTATCGTCGATCAGCGGGCCAACCCGGCGCTGCGCTTCCGTCATGGCGTCGTCGAGCAGATTGCCGGCCTGCAGTGCCTTCAACCCTGCGATGAAGTAGCGGCGCTGTTCGTCGCGCGACGTGGCAGTGGCCTGCGCGGCAAAGTTGGCAGCCGCAGCGGCGCGGTATTCGCCCACGCCCAGCGCAATCTCGGCGGTACGTGCCTGCCATTGCGTGGCGCGCGCCACGTCCTGTTTAGCCAGACGTTGATAGAACTGGATGGCAATCGCGCCCTGATCCAAACCACGCGACTTGGCGCCGAGCATCTCCAGCTCAGCCGCAGTCCAGCGATAGTCCAGCGCCTGCTTGAGCAGACCACGCAGGTCAACCAGCATGGCGGCGCGCTGCGGATCGTTCGGCTGCAGCGCGTAGGCGCGTTGCTCCCGGATGGCGATATCAAGCAGCAGCGCTTCACGGTCGAGCGTCTTGTCGTGCAGCGCACGCATGCGAGCGACCATGGCTTCGGCTTCTGCCAGCCGGCCCGTGCGCACATACTGGGCACCCAGCACGCTCAAGAACTCGCCATCGTTCGGGCGCACGCGCAACCAGGCTTCCAGATAGGCCACCGACAGCGCATCGACCTTGCCGCCCTCCAGCAGGCGAGCCTCCAGACGTTCGCGGGGGAACATCAAGGCGAGCGCCAGCCCGATCAGCGCACCCAGGGTACCGATCAGCCAGGCCGGCAGCAGCCGTTCACGCGGAGTCAGGTCAGCAGACCACATCGATATGTTGGTAGGTCACGGTTTGCGCGGCGGCTCCTGTCAGATCAACGCGCACGGTGTTGTCTTGTGCGCGGGCGGTGCGCGCCGGGTTGCCATTGACCTTCACGCGGCAGGCTCCTGCGTTGGCCAGACGAACAAACGGCTTGTAGTAGCCACCCGCCTCGAAACTCAACGCATTGCCGTTTCGTGCGAAGTTGCGCACGAAGGCTGCGGCTTCTGCAATGTATGCAGGCTTCGACGATTCTGCTTCAGGTGCGAGCGTAAAGCGTGCGGCCCCATCATCGAGATGGATATAGATACCGCCCGCTGCCTTGTCATACCCCACCACCCCCTGGGCATCCGCCATGCGCGGCGTGCCGCGGGCCATCCAGCGCAGTTCGCGCAGGTCGCCATCGCCGCGCACCAACCAAGTGTTGCCATCCCCGACTTCTCTGGCGATGGCCATGTTGCGGAAGTCCAGCACCTTGACCACATACTCGGTCGAATAGATCGGGAACACGGGCCGCGACAACGCGTAGTCATAGACCTTCTTCAAGGCCTTGAGCGACGCAAGCTTGGTGCCCGAATACATGTGGTAGTAGATGTTGATCGGCTTGAAGCGATAGGGCGTGTCAGTCAACTGCAGCGTTTCAATCAGGCGGTCGAACCCATAGAACGGTCCGGTCCAATCGTTTGTATAGACGTTCTCGTTCTGGTTGGGCGCAAACACTTGGTAAGCCCCTGGGCCCTTGTCGATGCCCAGTGGCGCAATCTCTGTCCATGATGGCGAACTGCGCGTGATGGTGGTATCGCCCCCGTTCAGGTTGAGCACGCCTGCATCCCAAGCCATGCGCACGGCAATCTCGGGGGGCTGGCAGTCGCCCGACCACTGCAGGAGCTTCACGCGCTTGCCAGGCGGTGCCAGGCGCGCGTTGATGTAGTTGATGGAGCCTGATATCTCGCGGTCGAGACTGAACTTGTAGCCCGGAATGGACAGGGCGAATGCAGTGTCGCCGCCGCCCTTGTCCGCACCTGGGCCTTCCTTGGTCCGATCTCCTGCCGCGCCGGGCACCGTGCGGCTCCAATCAAACGGGTGCGAGTAGGTATGCGTGCCCAGCTCGACGTACGGCAACGCGAACATCTGGCGCGCAATCGCTTCCAGGCGCGGCGTCAGCTTGGGGTAAAGGCCGCTTGCGCCCACCTCGCCTTCGATGATCGACAGCGTAGTGGGGATGCGGTACTTCTCCCACACGTCCTGCAGCAGCGCCTCGCCGGAATATTCGGGGCCGGGAAACTCGGCGCGCGAGGCAAAGCCGTCGCCGTCCACGTGCACGAGCATGAGCCGGCGGCCGTTTTCAGAGGTCACGTCGGGGATCGGCATGTCAGGCAGCGCAAGCGCCCGGCGCAGGAACTCGATCGGCTGCACGACCCACCGCGCCTGCTCAACGGTGTCCATCGAGAACACCGCATACGGATTCAGTACGTAGCCGCCCCAATCCGTAATGGCAGCGGCATCAAACTCAAAATTGCCCGACTTCAGCCGCAGCAGCGACTGCCCGTTCGCGCTCACCTGAATCGGCTGGGCCTCACGGCGCTCCGGTTGCGGCGCCATCTCAAAACCCATCATCTTGTCTTGCGACACCACCGACAGCGGCCCGGTGGCACGGCCACGCACAAGCTGCAGCTTGAACATGTCGGCCATGCTGCCGTCCACCGGCAGGCCGAACTGGTTCAGGAAGGCGATGTGCACACCGTCATGAATACGTTGTCGCACCCACGACGATAGCGCTGCCACCTGCTTGATCGGACTGGTGTTCACCCACACCACCACGCCGGCGTAGCGGTCGGGCGGTACCGCAGCGGGCAGCGGCTTGTTGATGTCGGCGTACTCGACGTCGTAGCCAAGAAAATTGAGCGGCGTGGCCACAAAGCGCACGCCCTCGCTGGTGTCAATGGTAGTCCGCGGGTCGCGGTCCTGCAGGATCAACATCTTGCGCGGCAACACCTCGATGCGCCCCACGCCAATGGTCGACAAGTCTGGATCGGTCACATACGGCACCACGCCCTGCGCCTTGATGCGCTTGGCCGTTTCCCGCGCGCAGGCACGGTCGGTCGGCGGGCAGTAGTCGATGGCGATAACCGGCAGGCGGTACTCGTCGCGAATCTTGCGTACATGGCCCATCAGCCATTCGCGGTCCGCATCGTTCACTTGCTTGTACTGCTTGCTGCCCTGGTCCCAGCCGCGATACAGCGATTCAAACGCCACCGCATAGGCGAGGTCGTGCACCTGCGGCAGGATTTCAAAGCCGCGATTGAAGATCAGCCTGGCCTCCGGATAGCGTGCCTTGATGGCGCGAATCACGCGCACCATGCCCGCTTCCTGGGCCGCACGTGAGGCGTCGTCCTTGGCCACCAACTGATACGAGTCGAGCGTATCGAGGAAAAAGCCACGGTAGCCCTTGTCCCACAGCGGCTTGATGACGTGATCGACATAAAACGCCGGCCACTCGGGCTGGGTCTGGTCCACCACGCGCGACGCCCACGCCTCGTTGCGGCCCAGCAGCCAGGTCTTGGGCAGATCCTTGTACCAGCGGCGCTCGGGCGTGACCTCGCCCACGCTCACGTAGGCGTACCACTGCGTCTTTGGCGTCTTGAACTGCGATGGATCGAACCCGTGGTCAGGCTCAACCACGACTGCATCGAACGCGCGCAACTGCGCCACGGGCGGTTTGTCGCCGTAGAACCACGCGATGTTCGGCGCGTTGACCGAAACTGAAGCTGTTACCCCTAACGCCCCGGAGCCGGTGGTGGCAGGCGCTTGTTGAGCAAGCGTCACACAAGGCATCGAAACGGTGGCGGCCAAAAGAAGCCCAGCCCACCGTGCGATCGTCCCTGCCGTATTCCCCCGTTTCCCCCCGGTGCGCCGCTGTAAACGGCTGAGAACCCACATGAACTGGCACTCCGCTATGCAACTATGTGCATCAATTGGGCCGATCTGCGCCGGCACTGAAGATCGGCGCCTGTGATGACGCCGTTCGGAACTGCTATTTTTCTTCACGGTTGCCGCCCGCAAACGCAGGCCCCGCAAGGCATCCCGAGACAATGTGTCCGAAGGTGAAGTATCGCCGATGCCATGGGTACACGGCAAACCACATTTTTGATGACCGGGTACCCTCCTCGGACATAAACAATTGTTTGAGATCACCCGCGCACGCCGCGGTTTGACAAAGCGATTGGGGCTGCACCATGATCAGCCGAAGCCACATTTCACGCGCCCGAGCAGTTGTCGCTGCGCAACGACGCGACTTGCCCGGACGGCCCCCGCCATCATGTCCGCCCTCCTCCTTGCCCTGCTGATCCTGATCAGCGCCTTTTTTTCCGCTTCCGAAATCGCCCTCACGGCATCGCGGCGCACGCGTCTGCAAACCTTGGCCGACGACGGCGACACCCGCGCCCTGCGCGTGCTGCAGCTCAAGGACATGCCTGGCAACTTCTTCACAGTGGTGCAGATCGGGGTAAACGCGGTGGCCATCCTGGCCGGTGTCATCGGCGACAGCCATATCTCGGGGCCGCTGGCCGCGGGGCTGAGTGACTGGCTGCCGGCTGCCCGCGCCGAACGTATCGGCAGCATCGCCGGCTTCGTCATCGTGACGGGGCTGTTCATTCTATTTGCCGATCTGCTGCCCAAGCGCCTGGCCGTGCTTTACCCCGAGCGCTGTGCGATGTCGATCATCGGCCCGATGCAGTCGTGCTTGCGCGTGTTGCGGCCGGTGGTATGGCTGTTCAACGGCGCGGCCGACATGTTCCTCAAGCTGTTTGGCGTACCGACGCACCGCGTCGACCAGATCACCACCGAAGACATCGCCGCCATGGTGGGCGCGGGCGCGCAAGCCGGCGTGCTGCGCAAGCACGAGCTGGCGATGATCGAAAACGTGTTCGAGCTGGAATCGCGCACCATCACCTCTGTGATGACCGTGCGCGACGAGGTGATCTACTTCACGGTGGACGAGCCGGTGGAGTCAATCAAGATGAAGATCATCGCGCAGCCGCACGCGGAATACCTCGTCTGCCGCGAAGACATCGACTCGGTGCTCGGCTTCATCGCGTCCAAGGACATCCTGCAGCAGATCCTGTCGGAAGAGTCCTCCGCCGTGATCCGCAACATCAGCAAGCATTACGACAAGAACCTGCTCGTACTGCCGGACACGCTCAACCTGTCACAGGCACTCACGCGCTTTCGCGAGATGCACGAGCGCTTTGGCGCGGTGGTCAACGAATACGGGCTGGTGGTGGGTGTGGTGACGCTCGACGACATTGTCGGCGCGGTAATGGGCGACATCCTGTACCTGGGCGAAGACGAGCAGATCGTGCGCCGCGATGACGGCTCCTGCCTGATCGACGGTGTCACGCCGCTGGGCGACGTCAAGCGCGCCTTCGACCTCGACGACCTGCCCGGCGAACACCACGTCGAAACCCTCGCCGGGCTGGTCATCTACGCGCTCAAGCGTATTCCCAAGAAAAGCGAGACCGTCGATATCGGGCCACTGCATATTGAAGTGCTCGACATCGACAACCACCGGATCGATCAGTTGCTGGTTTCGCGGCGCATCGATCCGCTCGCGGCGGCCGCGCCCTCGGCGTCGTGAGCGGCAAACACTTCCTTGGCGGCAAACATGCCGTTGAGTGCCGCCGGAAAGCCCGCGTATAGCGCCATCTGCAGGATCGTCTCGGTGATCTCCTTTCGCGTGAGCCCCACGTTGAGGCCCGCCGCAATGTGCACCTTCAACTGCGGTGCCGCGTTGCCCAGCGCCGTGAGCGCGGCAATGGTGGCGATCTCGCGCTCACGCAGCGTCAGCCCCGGGCGGCTATAGACGTCGCCAAAGCCGAACTCGACGACGTAGCGGCCGAGGTCGGGCGAAATGTCGGCCAAGGCCTCGACCACGCGCTCGCCGGCAACATCATCGACTTCCTTGAGCTTTTGCCAGCCCCGTGCGTAGCGGTCGTCCTGCAGATTGGCGTGGTTTGCGGCTTGTGCGGTGTGCGTGGTCGGGGTCATGTGCGTCCTCGTTCGGTTGGCGTTTTGGCTGGTGCTTCGATTTGACAGATGGGGAAGCAGAGCCCTTCGCGCCTTCCGCGGCTTCAATCCGTGTCCGGATGCCGTCGTAGACAGCGAGTTTGACGCGCAGCACGGCCAGCGTTTCGGCCCGCGCGCGCAGCTCCGCTTCCAGCGCCGCGGCATGCAACTCCAGCAGGCGTTGGCGCGCCGACACACTCTCCAGACTGTCGCCCTGTCGCCGCAGCGCGGCGTACGCCTGCATCTGCGCGATCGGCATGCCGGTATCGCGCAGGCGCAGCAGGAACTCAAGCCACGTCATGTCTTCGGCACGGAAGACACGATGGCCGTTTTCGCGCCGCTGCACGCTGTCGAGCAGGCCGATGCGCTCGTAATAGCGCAGCGTATGCGTCGACAGGCCGGTGGCTTCTGCAACCTGGGCGATGGTCAGGAATGTGGTCATGAACGGAGCTTAGAAGTTAGAGCGCACTCTAAGTCAAGCGACTGTACGCGAATTCTTCCGGGCCGCCCAAAACAAAGCGCCGGCCCCATTTTGGAGGCCGGCGCCTGGTGTGCAGAAAAAACGGCAGGCTGCCGCTGATCAGCCGCCCACGCCATACGCGCTCTTGTCCTGCTGCTTCGGACGATGGTCACGTTTCTTTTTCTTCTTGTGATGTTGCGTTGCCTTTTCGCCCGCGGCAGGTGCCGACGCGGCGGGGGCCGGCGAGGCCGCGGCAGGTGCCGGAGCCGCTGCCGGTGCGGATGCCTGCGCAAATGCGCCGGCGCTGAAGACTGCAGCCACGAGGGCAGCCAGGAGCTTGTTCATCGCTTTGTCCTTGTAGAAGAGACTGGTTTGTAGCGTTTGTAGCGCTTCCGGTGTCGGATGGAGCGTGACCCAATGCGCTCCGCGCCTGCTATGCAATGCGCGACCCGACATCGGAATGGCCCGCGCATCACCACGCAGTGTGGTGTAGGCACCGGCGGTTGTCCACCTGAAGCCTGACGGTACGCCGAGGCGCGTGGCGTTGCCTTGATGTGTCTCAACCCATCGCAACTGACATCGGAAGCCGCGAAACCCACCTTGTTACGCGCGCTTACACCGTGGGCAGAACGCTTACAAACGGCGGTCAGCGCGACCTCAGTGTGGGACGTTTTTGGAGGCATGGATCGCAAATGGGACGAGATCCATGTATCTGGAGTCCCAATATCCCGCTTGTATCTGATTAAGGAGTCTCACATGAAAGTCGCTCAATCCCTGGCCGCTCTGATCGTTGCTGGTGCCTTCGCAGCCCCCGTGTTCGCGGCTGGCACCGCCTCCGCACCGGCCGCCGCACCTGCACCTGCCGCGACCGCTGCAGCGACGACCACCGATGCCGCTTCGGCACCGAAGGCTGAAGCCAAGCACGAGAAGAAGCACGCTCACAAGAAGGCCCACAAGGCTGCAGCCAAGTCGGAAGCCAAGACCGACGCCGCTTCGGCACCGAAGGCCGCTGCGCCCGCCAAACAATAAGGCAGTCGCGCCATGAAAAACGCCGGGAATCTCCCGGCGTTTTTTTTCTAGCGTGAACCGAATCAGTGCAGATGCGGCAGACGCTTCGTGCCCTCGATCTGCACCGCTTGCAGTTCGTGCGGCTTGAGGCCCAGCTCGCCGAGGATGGTCGGCGCAATCTGGTTGGTGTCGACGCGTTCGTCCACGATGCCAGCGTTGACGCCTGCTCCCCACACCACGATCGGCACGTGGCGATTTTCCGGACGGAAGCCGCCGTGCTCGGCGATCTTCGATAGCTTGCTGCCGGCCCATACCGTGCCCTGCTGCGCGATACCGACAACATCCGGAACGCGATCATCGCTGGGCTTCGCGCCAAAGAAGTCAGCAACTTCCTCGCCCAGCACAAAGCGGCTCGCGCCAGCTTGCGTAAAGGGCTTGGCGACGGCATTGCCCGCCGCATCCGAACCCAGCCCTGTACCCGAGTAGCCCAGCAGGAACTGCTTCGTAAAGTGCAGTGCGGCCGGTGAGCGGTCGTTCAACCACAGCAGAATGCCGTCGTCGTCCATCGCGTGCGCAACGAGATGCGGCTTGGTCGCGTCCTTGCACGTTGCAGCGTACTTTTCCCATGCGCAGTTGAGCGCGTCGATCATGTCGCCGTCGTTGATGATGGTGAGGTCTGCACGGCTGTTAGGTGACTGGCCGTGCTTGGCCGACACGATCACCACCGTGTTGGATGGGTCGGCAGCCTTGACCAGCTCGCCCAGCTTGTTGTCGACGAAGGTGAGCGCGCTTTGCAGGACCACGCCCGGCACCGTGCCATTGTTGGTGTAGCCACCCAGGCCACCCGACACTTTGTTGGCAGTGTTGGATGGGTCCGGGTAATACGCCGACTTGTTCAGCTTCTGTGCGGTCGACACAGCCTGGAAGTTCATGCCAAGAATGGCAGGCACGCCCGGCGAGCCGTTGCCGGCGTGGTCGTGACCCTTGAGCCAGTTCAACACGGCCTGCACCTTGAAGCTGTCGTAACGCTGCGTGTTTGTATTGTCTTTCGTCCAGTCGGCGCCGGGCCCGGCCGGCAGCGACGGGTCGGTCACGGAGCTGTTGATCTCGGGCGCGAACAGATCGTCGATACCCTGGCCGCTCGGTCCGTTGAGGATTTCGTACGCGGCATGCTTGTCCGACCATGCCGTATGCAGGCCGTGCTTGCGCGCCACTTCGAATACCGTGTTGACCTTCAGATACTGGTGCGGATACACCGGCGCGCAGGTGACGGGCGATACCGGTAGAAGCGCCGGATCGATCAGGTCCAGCGCGCGGCCCGTCAGTTGCGAGATCTTCGAAAGATCGGCATACAGGCCCGGGATGCCCTGGCCGCTGTCGAGGCGGTTCGGGTCTTTCGCGATGACCTCGGCATAGAAAACTTCAGCACCCGGCTTGGTGGTGTGGCAGTTGGCGGCCGTCGTGCCGGCCGGAAGCAGGCCGCGGCTGTAAGCGTCGTCGTAATAGATGCCGGTGGTCTTGGGGTTGCCGCCAGTCACCTGGCCGACCATGCCCGGAAACGAGTCCGACGGGAACGGTGTGCGCGCATTGCGGTAGCTCACGCCCTGGCGCACGAGGCGCGCCAGCGTGGAACCCGGATGGTTGCCGACGTACCAGTCAAGATCGGACTGATGCAAGCCATCGACCGAGATCAGCAGGACATGCTTGGCGTGCGCGTGGCGCGCATCATCGTCATCGGCGTACGCGTGTGTAGACAGACCACATGCCAGCGTGGAAAGCACGGCAACAGCGAGAGTTTTCTGGGGGGACACGGGTTTCTCCTCTGGATTGCCGCCATCAGGCGGCCCGGTCACGCTAGCCTCGTTGTATGTCCGCGCGGCGACCCACCCGTGTCGCTTGCATGACAAATGTAACGTCGGCCCGCCGGCGGGATGAGCCAACGTTTGCACCATCATCAACCGTTCGGGCGGTTCCACTAGAATGGCGTGCCCGTCGTTCCATCCGATCGCTTTTCTCTCCAGTTCCGTTCGCTCATGCCGCTGCCTTCGCGTGCCCCGCTCCGCCTTCTGCTCCGTCTTTCCTTGGTCTTGGTTAGCGCGTTGTCAATCAGCGCTGCCCAGGCACAGACGGCCCCTGCCGCCAACGCGGAAAACAACGCCGAAGACAGCGACTGGAGCGTCGCTGTCGGCCCGGCGATTTACATGTCACCCAAATATCCGGGCGCGAAATCCAGCTTTGTGTTTCCGTGGATCGATCAGGAGATCGAATACCGGCATCGCTTCTTTTCCAAGGGGATGGACTTTGCAGGCGTGTACCTCGCCAACGACGACACATGGCAGGTGGGCGGCAACTTCCAGTTCGACCCGACGTGGCGCCATGCGCATGACGACGCGCGCCTGAATGGTCTGGGCAATGTCAACGCCACGGTGCGCGCGAAGGCGTTCGCGCAGTACACGGTGTCGTTCCTCACGCTGTCCGCCGATGCGGAGCAGGACATCCTCGGCAACCGCCAGGGGTTGATCGCCAACGCCGATGCCTACGCGAGCGCCCCGGTCGGCCGCTGGCTGTTCAGCCTTGGCACCGGCGTGTCGTGGACAAACGGTCAGTACACGCGTACGTTCTTTGGCGTGGACGATGGCCAGAGCGCGCGTTCGGGCCTGCCGGTATTTGCCACGCATGCGGGGCTGCGCGACATCCACTTCAACGCCATCGTCACGTGCAAGCTCGATGACCGGTGGACGGCCAATGGCTCGCTCACGGTGGCACGGCTGCGTGGCGATGCGGCAGACAGTCCGATCACCCAGCGCCGCCAGCAGACCACGGCCATGGCCTCGCTCACGTACCGGTTCCGCTGACAGCGCGCCCAGAATCGGGCGCGGTGATGTGCGCAATCGCTTGCGCATGGAGGTGAAATTCGCGGGGCAAACCTGTGCACACAAGGCAATCCGCTTATGAGACCAGAACTTGGCCCGCGCGCCTCTCAGCCAAAAGGACCATGCTTCCTTTTCACAACAGGTATGCGGGTGGACTAGCGCAATCGCCCTGTTTTTTTTGCTAGTCTGTTTGGAAAGCGGCGATCACTTCCGATCAATGCACGGGCAGTGAACGGTGTCTTCCCACCGGCGGCGGACACCGCAAGACAGGAGGGCTTGACCATGTTGCGGTGGATTGCAAACTGGGCCTTGAGCCACGCACCCTCTCCCGAGAAGCAGGCCGAACGCGCGCTAAGCGAATTGCGCATGGAGCTGTACCAGGCAGAGCAGCGCGTGATGGATGCACAAATGCACGCGGACTACTACCGCGCCCGTCTCATATTCCTGGAAGACGTCGTCAAGAAGGGCATCGAGCGCGTGTCCGACCAGCGCAAGGGCAAGCAGGAAAGCGCCCACGCATTGCGCGCCGGTCTCAAGTTCACGGCCGAGCTGTGGCGCGAATCGCAATCGCGCGACTCGCATATGCTCCGGCGCCGCACGGCGATGTCGTTCATCGACCCGCACGACGCGCAGGCCGACGACTCGCACGCGCCCAAGATCCACCACTTCTCGAAGATCCCCGTGGATTCGCAGTTCGACGACAACGTGAGTGCGCTGCCCTCCAAGCACGCCGCGGCGGAGAAGGCGTAGCGCGTGAGCTGGCCGGCGCGGCCAGCCGCCCGCAGTGCCCCCGCGTCAGGTGCGTCGACACGTTCGGCTCCGTGCGCGGGCGGTGGCGCCTACGGTGCCACCATCGACACGCCGTATTGCGCAAAGATGCGTTGCAGCTCGCCGCTGGCGCGCAGTGCATTGAGCGCGGTCTCCAGCGCCTGCGCCAGTTCTCGCTGATCCGCCTTGACGGCCATGCCGATCGCCCAACCGCGGGCCGGCAGCAGCGGCGACTGCAGTTCGGTCGCCACGAACCGTGTGGCAGATTGATTCTGCATCTTCAGCGCACTTTCATATTGCGCCCGCGTCACCATTGCCGCGGCAATCTGGCCGGAGAACAGCGCACGCAGCGCCTCGTTGGCCTCCGGATAGATCTTCACCTTGTCGCGCAGCGCGCCGTTGGCACTGGAAAGCAGCGCACTCGCCCCGCCCGATCCCTGCTCGGCGCCGGTCGCCTGACCGGCGAGGTCTTCGAAGCTGCTGACCTTGCGGACGCGGTCGCTGTCGTACACCAGCACATAGCCTTCGCGAAGGTACGGCGCGAATATCAGCACCTGGTCGTTCTGGCGAATGAAGTTCGGGTCAACCGGCACATGGAGCATCACGTCGGCCGGGCCATACCCCAGGTAGTGCCCTTTCCAGACCATGTTGCGCAGGTCGCCCGACATGCCATCGTCATCCGCATCAAACGGCAGCAACGACGCCGACAGCCCCATCTGCTTGCCAAGCGCATTGGCAAGCGCCACGTCAATGCCGCTGAACTGGCCCCCGACGTTGTCGGAGAACGGCGGCAGGCCCTTGTACAGCGCGACCTTCAGGGCACCGCTCTGGCGGATCTTCGCCATGTCGGCATGTGCCGGCGCGGCGCTCACCATCATGGCTGCCGCAGCAAGCAGGAGGCCGGCAAGGCGACGGAAAGCCCCAACCGCGGTCAACCGAATACGGGCATTCATGAGAATCTCCTGGTGGAAAAAATGAGCGAGCCGATGCACACGAAGGCAGGGACAGCATCGGCTCGCAAAGCTGCCAACGGGGGCAGGCCGACCTACTACTCCTGTACGCGGCGCGATTCCAGATACGTCTTGATCGACCAGACCGCTTCCTGGGTCAGCACGCCTTCAAACGGGGGCATGTAGACGCGGCCATCGCGGGTACGGCCGTGGCGGACTGTGGCGGTGAAGTACTGCGACACCTCGCCGTAGCAAGCCTCCTTCTGCTTGGCGCTTGCCAGCGACATGCAATCGGTGTCGAGCTTGCGCAGGTCGGGGGCGATGCCGCCGGAGATGGCCTCCAGCCCGTGGCAGCGCGCACAGTTCTGGTTGAACGCCGAGGTGCCGATACGCAGCGCTTCGTCGTGGGCGGGGCCCGTCCGGTATGGATTGTCCTGACGCCAATCGGCACCGAGTTGCGGTAAGGTGTGCGTGTCTACGGCCTGCGGTGTGACATCGCCGTGAGCGGATGCGGCTGCGGGCAATCCGCCGGCCAGAAGTGCGCAGGCAGAAAGCAGCGCGAGCAAATTGCGAGGCGTTTTCAAGAGTGTCTCCTAGTTGTCGTTGAAACGATTTTTGGAGCCATTTCTGCAAGAGCCATACCAAGGCGCGAACCTGCCGCCAAACCCGGCCTGCATCCGCCAAGCGCGCCGGTTATCCGATGCGAGGGTTGGCACAGGTGCTCAGGAATGCAACACCCTGGCAAGGGTCTTGCTTCATGGCGCAACACTTCCGGTTCGCACCCTGGTTAAATCAGGCGATCCGGGCGACCCGCACACAGATTGCGGGCGAGGTTTAAGGAGACACACACCATGACCCCTCACGCGGCAGCCGACCCGCGCGGTTCCGAAAACGCCCCGGCCACGCTCGGTGACACCCCGAACGATCAGCCTGAACTGATCGCGCAATCCCACGAGCGATCCAAGTCCTACGGCTTGCGCCCGTATGAGTCGCCCGACTTCTGCCCGGTCCTGCACAGCGAGCTGAAAACAGAGATCGAGCGCAGCCAGTCGCTGTTCACGCACGCGCTCCCCGTGATGGAGACGCTCTACAGCCAGATCGTCAACACGCAAAGCATGGTGATCCTGACCGACACGTCGGGCCTGATCCTGCATTCGCTGGGGGACGACGATTTCCTGGCCCAGGCGAGCAAGGTGGCCCTTCAACCGGGCGCACTGTGGTCGGAAGCGAGCCGGGGCACCAACGCCATCGGCACGGCGCTGGCCGAGGCTAAACCCACGCTGGTCCACGGCTCCGAGCACTACTTGCAGGCCAATCAGTTCCTCACCTGTTCGTGTGCGCCGATCTTCGATCCGTACGGCGCCACCGTGGGTGCGCTCGATGTGACGGGGGACCATCGCGGTTTCCACAAGCACACCATGGCGCTGGTGCGCATGTCGGCGCAGATGATCGAGAACCACTTGTTTGCCAACACGTTCCAGGACGTGGTGTGCATCCACTTCCACTCGCGCCCGGAATTCATCGGCACACTGGTCGAGGGCATTGCGGCCTTCACGCCGGCGGGGCGCTTCCTGTCGGCCACCCGCAGCGGCGAATTCCAGCTCGGCCTGTCGATCCGCGCGCTGCATGCCCATACCTTTTCGTCGCTGTTTGGGCTGTCGATGTCGCAGTTGATCGACCGCGAACGCACCGCAGCGGCAGGTATCGTGCAGTTGCAACTGCCCAGCGGCGTGAAGGTGTTTGCGCGCGTCGAATGGAAGCGGCCGGCCAACCGCATGGTGGGCGGCGCGATTGGCGCTGATCTCTCGACCGACCGCGACGCGGCGCCGCGCCGGGCCTACATCGAGCCGATCCGGCAGCCGGCCAGCCTGGAGGCGCTGGACACCGGCGACGCGCAGATCCAGACCGTCATTGGCAAGCTGCGCAAGGTCATCGGCAAGGATATCCCTGTCATGATCCTGGGCGAAACCGGCACGGGCAAGGAGCTGCTTGCGCGCGCCATCCACGCCGACAGCCCGCGCCACGCCGGCCCCTTCATCGCCGTGAATTGCGCGTCGATTCCGGAAGCGCTCATCGAATCTGAACTCTTCGGCTACGAAGAAGGCGCCTTTACCGGCGCGCGCAAGAAGGGCGGCATCGGCAAGATGGTGCTGGCCAACGGCGGCACGCTCTTCCTCGACGAGATCGGCGACATGCCGCTGCACCTGCAGGCCCGCCTGCTGCGCGCATTGCAAGAGCGTGCGGTCTCTCCGCTGGGCAGCAACAAGCTGATCCAGGTAGATGTGACGGTCGTGTGCGCCACTCACCGCAACATGCGCGAGATGGTGGCCAGCGGCCAGTTCCGCGAAGACCTGTACTACCGGCTCAACGGTCTGGTCGTGCGCCTGCCGGCATTGCGCGAGCGCAGCGACCTCGACGTGGTAGCCGACAAGCTGCTGAAACTTGAACAGGCCGACGCGCCCCCCATCAGCGAAGCCGTGATGCAGATGTTCCGCAGCTACCACTGGCCCGGCAACATTCGCCAGCTCGGCAATCTGCTGCGCACCGCCCGGCTGATGGCCGAAGGCGCTCCGGAAATCACCGAAGACCATCTGCCCGACGATTTTCTTGAAGACTGGCAGGCGCGTCATGGCGACCAGCCGTCTCCGGACAATGCGGTGGCATCGGCAGCGGCTGTACCGCCTGTCACTCAAAACGTGGGCGGCACGCAGCCCAAGCGGCTTGCCGATGTGGAAAGCATGACGATCATGGCGGCCGTGCAGGCGCACAACGGCAACATTTCCGCCGCTGCGAAAGCGCTCGGCATTTCGCGCAACACAATCTACCGCCGGATCGACGAGGCCGGCGGCTTGCCTTCAGACACCGACTGACCACGCCGACGCACGGATGGCGGCGCCCAGCGCTTTCGTCATCTCACCCACCGCCAGGTGCCCACCCGGCACCCACACCAACTGCGCATGCGGGATCGCTACAGACAACCGCAGCGCATTGCCGGGCCGGCAAACCTTGTCTTCCCGCCCATGCAGCAGCGTCACCGGCAAACCCCTCGCCCCGATGCGCGTGGCCGCCCGCAGCAACGCTGCCTTCCCCAGCCCTGCTCGCCGATGCAGGTAATGCGCCTGCAACTGGTACTTGCGCACGAGGGCCATGCGCTGCTGCCAGGTTTGGCGACGTGCCAGCGGCCGCAGGCCCAACAGCCGATGTTCCGCACGCTGCCATGCCGTGGCAATGTTCAATTTCTGAACAGTTGTACCAGGCTGCAACATGTCTGTTGCAACGCGAAGGCGACCACGGGCCGCAGGAAAACCCTCACCTCGCCCACCGACGCCTCGCAAGAGATCACGACCGGCGCCGCGCGCGTTGAACAACGACTGCACATCGTAGAAACCGGTCAGGAAGGTGCCGCGCAGCACCAGCGCCGATACGGCATGGGGAAAGCGATCGGCATAGGCCAACGCCAGCGCTGCGCCCCATGACCCACCGACCACGCCCCAGCGCGCAATGCCGAGCGCAATGCGCAGTTGCTCCAGATCGGCCAGCAGCGCCGTCACCGTATTGCGCCGTAGCGTGCCGGCGGGTCGCGAGCGCCCGGCACCGCGCTGGTCCGGCAGCACGGCGCGATGCCGCAGCGGATCGAACCACGCAGCCATCGAAGGCGCGCAGCCGCTGCCCGGGCCGCCATGCAGCACCAGCCACGGTTCTCCGCTGTCAGGCCCGCATTGGCGCACATGCAGGCAGTGGCCGTCCGGCGTGCGCAGGTGAAAGCGGGCGGATGTGGTTGGCCAGTCGGAGGTGGGCATGGATGTTGCCTTGATGACGATGCGGCTGCGTTCGGCAAACGCCTGTGCAGCCGCTGAACAACGCTGTGCATTCACTAACTATGCCAACCCTCAAGGAGGAGACATGAACTGGACGACCCCCGCCTACACCGAACTGCGACTCGGGTTCGAGATCACCATGTACATCGCCAACCGCTGACACTGCGCGGCTGAGCACGCAAGGCTCCACGAGCCCGCCGGTTCTTCACGGCGGGCTTTTTTCCGCCTGGAGGCGCGCGTGCCTTCCCGCCATCCCCTGGCCGACTTCTTGCTCAGTCCGCCCCGACACGTTGGATTTGCATCATGACCATACTCAGGGTTCTCGGCTCGGCCGCCGGCGGCGGTTTCCCACAGTGGAACTGCAACTGTCGCAACTGCGACGGTGTGCGGCGCGGCACCGTGCGCGCCACGCCGCGCACGCAGTCGTCCATCGCACTCGGCGACGGCCAACACAGCTGGCTCGTGGTGAACGCCTCGCCGGACATCCTCGCGCAACTGCGCAGTTCGCCAGCGCTGCAACCGGCACGCACGCCGCGTGATACGGGCATCGTGGGCGTCGTGCTGATGGATGCGCAGATCGACCATGTGACGGGCCTCTTGATGCTGCGTGAACATCGGCAAGCGCTGCCCGTCTATGCCAGCGCAGCGGTCATCAGCGATCTGTCCACCGCCTTCCCGCTCACCCGCATGCTGTCGCACTACTGCGGTCTCGACACGCGCGCGCTCGCGCTGGACGGCACGGCGTTCTCGGTGCCCCCGCTCGACGACGTGGCGTTGACGGCGATCCCGCTGGAGAGCAAGGCGCCGCCCTACTCGCCCAGCCGCAACGCGCGCCGCGTGGGCGACAACATCGGCCTGCGCATCGTCGATCGCAAGAGCGGCCGGCGTGCATTCTACGCGCCGGGTCTCGCCCGTGTCGAACCCCATGTGCTCGACGAAATGGGCGCGGCCGACGTGGTGCTGGTGGACGGCACCTGCTGGCGCAACGACGAGATGCTCGCCCTCGGTTTTTCCACCAAGACGGCAGCAGACATGGGCCACCTCGCGCAATCCGGCCCCGGCGGCATGATCGACGTGCTCGACCAGCTGCCGGCCACGCGCAAGGTGCTGATCCACATCAACAACACCAACCCGATCCTCGATGAAGACTCGCCGCAGCGCCGGGAGTTGGAAGCACACGGCATCGAGGTGGCTTACGACGGCATGGAAATCTCGCTATGACACATCCTGTTGCCTGGACGGCCGAAGAGTTCGAAGCACGGCTGCGCGCGAAGCAGGCGGGCTATCACATTCATCATCCGTTCAACCTGCGCATGCGCGCTGGCGAATGCACGCCGGAGGAAATCCGCACGTGGGTTGCGAACCGTTTCTACTACCAGGTCAACATCCCGCTCAAGGATGCGGCCATCCTGTCCAACTGCCCCGACCGGGCAACGCGCCGCGAGTGGATCGTCCGCATCCACGACCACGACGGCGACGATGCGCAGCCGGGCGGCATCGAGAGCTGGGTGCGCTTAGGCGTTGCCGTGGGCCTGACGCGCGACGCGCTGTGGTCTCACCGGCATCTGCTGCCGGGCGTGCGCTTTGCGGTGGATGCGTATGTGAACTTTGCGCGCCGCGCGCCTTGGCAGGAAGCAGTGTGCTCCTCGCTCACGGAGATGTTCGCGCCGGACATTCACAAGGAACGGCTGGCCGGCTGGCCCGAGCACTATCCGTGGGTGCAGCCGGAGGGGCTAGCGTACTTCCGCTCGCGCATTCCGCTGGCCTCGCGCGACGTCGAGCACGGCCTGCGCGTGACACTCGACTACTTCCGCACGCCGGAGCAGCAACTGCGTGCGCTGGACATCCTGCAGTTCAAGCTCGACATCCTCTGGTCGATGCTCGATGCCATCCAACAGGCCCACGCACATGAGCCCTCCCTTGTCTGATCCGGCCCACCCCACGCTGCACCGGACCTTCCGGCTGCAATGGGAAGACATGCAGCAAAGCTGGGGGCTGCTGTACCCCGAAGGCATGGTCACGCTCAATGACAGCGCCGCCGCGATCCTGCAGCGCTGCGACGGTGCCCATACCCTCGACATGCTGATCGACGACCTGCAATCCGCCTTTGGCGTGCAGGGCATCGCTCCGGAGGTCCACGCCTTTGTCAAACATGCATTCGAACGCGGCTGGCTCGTTTGAGGCCGATTCGCTGCTCGCGCCGGCAGCTACGCCGATACCCGGTCCGCCGCTCTGGCTGCTGGCCGAGCTGACCTATCGCTGCCCGCTGCATTGCGCCTTCTGCTCCAACCCGGTCAACTACACGCGGCACGATCAGGAACTCTCCACCGAACAGTGGTGCGATGTGTTCACCCAGGCGCGGGCGCTGGGCGCGGTGCAGCTGGGCCTGTCGGGCGGCGAGCCGCTGTTGCGCAAGGATCTTGAAACCCTGGTTGCGCATGCGCATGGGCTCGGGTTCTACGTGAACCTCGTGACATCTGGGGTGGGCCTGACCGATGCGCGGCTTGGCGCATTGCGCGCTGCGGGGCTCGACCATATCCAGCTGTCGTTCCAGGACTCCACGCGGGAGCTGAACGACTTTCTGTCGAGCACGCGCACATTTGACCTGAAGCGCCAGGTGGCGGATCTGATCAAGGCCCACGGTTATCCGATGGTGATGAACTGCGTGATGCACCGGCATAACCTGCCGCACGTGGGCGCCATCATCGACATGGCGCTGGAGATCGGCGCCGAATACCTGGAACTTGCCAACACGCAGTACTACGGCTGGGCATGGGAAAACCGCCTGGCGCTGATGCCCACCCTGGAGCAACTGCGTGACGCCGAAGCCGTCGTGAACGACTACCGGACCCGCATCGGCAGCCGATGCCAATTGCTTTACGTCGTGCCGGACTACTTTGAGCAGCGCCCGAAGAAGTGCATGAACGGCTGGGGCACGACATTCCTCGGCATCGCGCCGGATGGCGTTGCGCTGCCCTGCCACTCTGCGCGCATGCTGCCGGGGCTGGAGCTGCCCAACGTGCTCAATCAGCCGCTGCGCGATATCTGGCGAAGCAGCGACGCCTTTCAGCGCTTTCGCGGCACGCATTGGATGCCGCAGCCGTGCCAGTCATGCGAGTCGCGCGAAGAAGATGCGGGCGGCTGCCGCTGTCAGGCCTATCTGTTGACGGGCGATGCGACGCGCACGGACCCGGTGTGCGGAAAATCGGCGGATCACGGTGCGCTTCAGAAGGTGGTGCTGCAAGGCCGGATGGCTGCGATGAACGGGTTCGGACAGATGCGTGACACCCGCACCGGCGAGGTCCCCATCGTGTTCCGGACCGATGCCAATTCGCGCCGGCTCACGCAACCATAGAACGCAATCCTGGAGAAGAGAAAGGGCCGGACAATGCCGGCCCTCTTCCTTTTCCCCGGCGAGCAACGTAGAAGCCTAGGAGCCTGAACTCAACACCCAGGCCACCAATTGCTTCGCTTCGTCTTCCTTGAGGTTGGAGTGCGCGGGCATCGGGATGCGGCCCCACACACCCTTGCCGCCTTCGCGCACTTTCTGCGCCAGTCTCGCGGGCGCGTCGGCATCGCCCTTGTACTTGGCGGCCACGTCGGCAAAGGCGGGGCCGACGATCTTGGTATGCATGCTGTGGCACGAGAAACAGCCGCTCTTGTCGGCCAGGGCCTGCATGTCCGGCGCGGCGTGGGCGGGCGCCGCCCCGATTGCTGCAGACACTACGGCCAGCAGCGAGAACACTCCATTGCGCATGATCACGATCTGAAACTCCTTGAAGCTGTGCGAGAGGCTGTGCGCCGCAAAGGCGCACAGCGCTCAACCACGCACGTCAGTTCTTGTGCAGCTTGAACACCCAAACCGAACCGCCCTGCTCCAGGAAGTTCACGCGCTTGGCCACTTCACCGCCCCACAGCGGCACTGCACCACCCCAGCCCGACACCACGGCCACGAACTGCTCGCCGTTGTCTTCCCAGGTGACGGGCGGCGCGACGATGCCGCTGCCAGTCTGGAATTGCCACAGCTCCTTGCCGGTCTTGGCATCGGCCGCCTTCAGATAGCCCTCGGGCGTGCCCCAGAACACCAGGCCACCGGCAGTCGTCATCACACCGCCCCACAGCGGCGCGTTGTTCTTGATCTGCCATTCCATCTTGCCCGTCTTCGGATTGATCGCGCGCAGTGCGCCGATGTAATCCTCATTGAGCGGCTTGATGGTAAAGCCAGCTCCCAGGTAGGCGGCGCCCTTCTTGTAGCTCACGGGTTCGTTCCAGATGTCCATGCCCCACTCGTTGGCGGGCACGTAGAACAGCCCGGTTTGCGGGCTGTATGCCATCGGCATCTGGTTCTTGCCGCCCAGGAAGCCGGGCTCGGCAAACACCGACTTGCCCTTCTTCTCTTCACCCGCGGCCTGGGCCGGATCGCCCGGACGGTGGTCGGGTGCGTAGTTCGGGCGGCCGGTCTTGAGGTCGATGCTGGTGGCCCAGTTGACCTTCACGAACGGGAACGCGTTGAGCAGCTTGCCGGTTTTCGCATCGTTCACGTAGAAGAAGCCGTTGCGGTCAGCCTTGCCGCCGACGCGCTTGCCGTCCATGTCGAACGTCACGAACTCGTTCACGCCGTCGAAATCCCAGCCGTCGTTCGGGGTGTTCTGGTAGTGCCAGACGATCTTGCCGGTGTCCGGGTCGATGGCCAGCGTGGAAGACGAATACAGGTTGTCGCCCTTGCGCAGATGGCTGTTCCACGGTCCCGGGTTGCCGGTGCCGAAGTAGACCAGGTTGGTCTGCGGGTCGTAGGTGCCGCCCAGCCACGTCGATGCGCCACCGGTCTTCCACGTCTCGCCGGGCCAGCTCGCGTTGAGCGTGCCCGTCATGCCGTTCTCGGTCTTGTTGCCATCCTTGTCGTACTTGTAGCCCATGTGGCCTTCGACCGTCGGACGCGACCAGATCAACTGGCCGGTCTTGGCATCGCGCGCTTCCACACGGCCGACCACGCCAAACTCGCCACCCGACACGCCCGTCAGCACCATGCCCTTCACGATCAGCGGTGCGGCGGTCGTTGAATAGCCGGCGGCGTAGTCCTCGATCTTGTCTTTCCAGACGATCTTGCCGGTGTCCTGATTGAGCGCGATCAGCTGCGCATCCAGCGTGGAGAAGATGACCAGGTTGTCGTACAGCGCGGCGCCGCGGTTGACGACGTCGCAGCAGGGCATGATGCCCTCCGGCAGACGCTGCTCGTACTTCCACAGCTTCTTGCCGGTCTTCAGGTCGATCGCATAGATGCGCGAGTACGACGCCGTGACGAACATCTTGCCGTTGTAGATCAGCGGCTGGGATTCCTGACCGCGCTGCTTCTCACCGCCAAACGAGAACGACCATGCCGGTACAAGCTGGCTGACATTCTTCGTGTTGATCTTGGTGAGCGTCGAGAAGCGCTGCCCTTGCGTACCCATGCCCCAGGTCAGCACGTCGTTCGACGATTTCGCATCGTTCTCGATCATGGCATCGGTAACGGGGGGCGTTGCCGCGTGCACGGCAACACTTGCAGCCGCCATGGCAGCCGCAAGTGCAATCACTCGTAGTGTCCTCATTCTTGTCTCCTCTACCTCTCTTTATGGTCCAGGTCCGGCAGTGTGATGTCACAACGGTCGGACTCAGGGCAAATCCCGTGCCATCGAAAAACGCCGTGAAATTGCGGTTTCAGGCCACTTGCAGTGTGTTGTTGCGTGCCATACCGCAACACATCGTTTGTTCTGTTGCGAAATGGAGCAACGCAATGAACGCAGCCCACGCGAAGACGGGGGGCTTACAGCGCGCGCGTGCGCTGGCCCGGCAGCATGCGTTGCACGCACCTCCGCGCATCGACCCACTGGTGCTTGATCACCCCGGCAACGTGGAGCACCACCAGGCAGAGCAGCAGATCGGCCGTCGTGCTGTGCACCGTGTAGAACATGTGCTGCAGTGCGCTGTCGACCCAACCCCAGCGCGGCAGCGGCACGCCCCAGAAGCGCGTTCCGTATGGATTGAACGAAGATCCGAGATAGCCCGACACAGGCATCACGACCATGCACATGTAGAGCAGGCGATGCGTAATGCGCGCCAGCTCCGTCTCCCAGCAGTACAGCCCCGGAATGGACGGTGGCGCAGCACGGCTGACGCGCACCACCACGCGCCACGCGATGACCAGCGCCGCCGTCAGCCCGAGCGATTTATGCAGATTTACCAAGACCGCCTTCCCCGGTGCGCCCTTGACCAGACCGGTCATGTAGAAGCCCAGCGCGAACAGGCCGCATAGCAACGAGGCGCTCACCCAATGCAACGCGATCTGCAGGGCCGCGTAGGCCGGCGCGGATGCGTGGGCGGGTCGATCAGCGCGGCGCATCGAGGCTGCCCACCGAGGTTGGATACGTCACCACACCCCAGGGCAACTTGTAGCCTTGGAGCGTATCGACGACCTCGCGCTTCTGCGGGTCGATCACCTGCACAGTGTTCGAGCGGCCGCAGGCAAGCAGCAGCTTCCGATCACCCGGCGTGAAGCTGAAATGCCAGCAACGCTTGCCGACCGGAATGGCGGCCACTTGCGCAAAGGTGCGGGCATCGAACACCTGCAACTGATCAGCGCGGCTGGCAGCCACCCAGAGGTACTGGCCCTCGCGGTCAAACGCGATCCCGTATGGCCCCTGCCCAGTGGGCACGGTCTTGATCGGCTTGAAACCGGCATCCAGCAGCAACAGGTTGTTCGAGTTTTCCAGCGTCACCACATAGGTCTTTCTATCCGGCGCGATCTTGATGCCGCGCGGCCGATTGCCGTATGGCGCGACATCCACCCGCCGGATCTGCTTGAGCGTCGACAGCTCATAAACGCCGACCGTGTTGTCACCTTCGTTGGCCACCAGCAGCAACTTTCCGTCCGGTGAAAATTCGATGGCTTCGGTCTCGCGGGCGGCCTTGATGCGGCCGACCACGGCCCACTGGCTGAGGTCGATGATCGCGACTTCGGCGGGGGCTTCATCGTTCTCATCCTTCTCGTCTTTCACGGCCCGGTCGTTCTTGCCCGGCGGCCCGCCTTCCGACGAAGGCTCGTAGGTGACGAACGCCCGGCGGCCGTCGGGCGAGATGCGCATGAACTCGACATTCCTGCCGACTGCGATGCGCTTGATCTCCTTGCGTGTGCCTGTGTCAATCACCGACACATCGGCGCTGCCCTGGTTGGCCGTCAGCAACCAGCGGCCGTCGGGCATGACAGCGAGGCCGCGCGGATCCTTGCCCACGGCAATCTCGTCGAGCCGTTTGAGCGTGCGTGCATTGAGCACGGTCACACCGCCGCCCTGATTCGTGACGTAGGCGACGGGATCCGACACCTCGGCAACCGCCTGGAGGGTCAATACCCAACCCACGCAAAGCAACGTGGCGATCCGGAAGTAGTAGGTCAGTGCGTTCATGATGGTCTCTTATGGGCGGCTCAGTCCGCATCGGCACCGGCGGCCTTGCCTCCAAACGAATACGTCAGGCCAATCCAGATCGCGCGCGGCGGTGCCGGCGTCATGAACTGCTGCTTCGCCAACGTGTAGATGCTCCGCATGCCCGACAGGCCGTAGGTGGAATAGCGCTTGTTGAACAGGTTGCTGACGTAGGCGGAAATCTCGAGGTTTCGCGTCGGCTTGTAGTGCAGGTTCAGATTGACGAGGCCGTAGCCGGCCACCTCGCCGTTCGGGTCGGCATTGCTTTCGTTGCCGTGTGCGATCTGCTTGCTGACCAGGATCACGTTCCCGCCCATCGACAGGTTCGGGCTGAAGGCGTACGACGCGCCGAGCTTGAGCGTCTTCGCGGGGATGCCCGGGATCTTGTTGCCGCTGACCACGTGCTGCCCGCTCGCCGTGGTGAATGCCGACTTGTAGATCGCATCGACATAACCAAAGTTGGCCGACAACGACCACTTGTCGATCTTCGTGCTGGCGCCCAGTTCAAAGCCGCGCCGTTCGGTCTTGCTGACATTGGCGAAGTAGCCGTACGTGTTTGACGTGGCGATGAACTGGATGTCATTGCTCAGGCGCGAGTCGTAGACAGCCGCGCTCCAGTAGGTGGACTTGCCCAGCTTTCCGCGGCCGCCGAATTCGATGGTTTTGGCTACCACGGCTTTCAGGTCCGGATCGCCGTTGAACCCCGTGGGGAGCGAGCACGGGCTGTTCGGATCGGCGCAAGACAATTCAATCGATGTCGGAGCGCGCATCGATTCGCTGTAGCTGCCGAAGATGCCCTGCCCCGCGCCCAGGTCGTAGTTGAACCCGAGCGCCGGGTTGAAACGGCGATAGCGATGCGAGCCGGCCAGGCTGTTGGTTTCCGGTCCGGCCACCGCCCCCGGCGGGACACCGTTCGGAGCGGTTGCCGCGCCCGATCCCGCATTCGAGTACCGATAGGCATTCGCGTAGCCGGGGTTGTAGTACGACACGCCCGATACTTGGTCCGTCCAGGAGTAACCGCCGTCTTCGTTCAGGTATTTATTGTTGGCGCCGCCCTGGTTGAGCGTTGTGTAGTTGAAGCTTCCAGAGGCAGTCACGCTCAGCTTCTCCGTCACGCTCAACGTATCGGTGAAGTACAGGCTGAAGTTGTTGACGTTGGACGACAGGTTGACCGCGCCGATGACGTTGCTGCCCGTGAACAACGCCGGGTTCGATGTCGACGGTGCCGATCCATTGGCGGTGAATCCGTATGTCTGGTTCGGGCTCACCACTGTCTGATAGTTGATCAACCGTGCCAGGTAGGTCGTCTGGTCATACGTGATGCGCGAATGATCGAACGCACCACCGAAGGTGAACGTATTGTCGTGTCCCGCAAGTTGGCTGAAGTTCGACCACTGCAGGGACGAGCCCACCGTGTCCTCATGCGTGGCGGAATCGACGACGCTGGTATTGATGGCGTTGGTCCAGCGGCCGTAGCCGAGCGCCAACGCATTGGCGCCGGTCACTGCATTGACTGCCGTGCCGTTGGGCGCCTTGTTCGCGCATTTGTACGTGGTGGTGCCACCTGCAGCGGTCGTTGCCAGCGAGCCGTCGTCGTTGAAGCAGCCGTCGTCCAACTGCGCGTTGCTGTTGACGTTGTGAAGGCTGGCCTTGCGGTAGTAGACGCTGCCGGCCAGTTGGTTGGTGTCGTTCAACCAATGGCTGCCCTTCAGGTTCAGCAGCGCCATCCGGTTTGAGATGGTGTCGGGCCACGTATAGGCGGCGCTGCGGTTCGCCATCATGTCCATCGGCAACGACTGCGTGCCGCTCAGCGACGTATCTGCCAGTGCGGCCGACAGCTCGAGCTGGGTAGCGCCGTCGTTGCCGTGCCACCGCGCTTTTCCATACAGTTGCTTGACGTTCGAACCCGAGTGTTCGCGAAAGCCGTCCTGCCGGTCGAAGTTGCCGGCGACGAAGTAATCGGTGCCGTGAGCCTTGTCGACGATACCGGTCTCAAAGCTCAGCGCACGGCGGCCAAACGACCCGCCCAGCGCCTCAATCGACGTGCCGGCGTTGTCCTTCCCGTTCTTGGTGTTGACGACAAGCGCGCCACCCAGTGTGTTGAGGCCGAACATCGGGTTGGAGCCCGGCAGGATGTTGACGCTGGACATCGCGTTCATGGGAATCAGATCCCAGTTCACGATGGAGCCGAAGGGCTCGTTCATCCGCACGCCGTCAAAGTAGACCGACACGCCGATGGGCACGCCCAGCAGCGACGACACCTGAAACCCGCGGTAGTTGATGTCGTTCTGGTACGGATTGCCCGACCCGTTGCCGATGCTCACCTGACCCAGGTTGTCGTTGAGCAGGTCCGCCAGGTTGGAGTTGCGTTGCTCGCGCGCATCCTTCGCGCTCACGCGCTGCGCATTGGCAGGAAACTGCGACAGCGGCACGCCAATGCTGTCGATCGGGGTCGAGCCGACGACCTGCGCGGTCGGCAATGCCACCGCCACGATCTGGTCTTCGGCAAACGCGGGCGAGTAAAGCCCCGCGGCAGTGAGCGCAGCCACGCCGCCTGCAAGGCACGGTGCGGCGTTGCGCACACGGCTGGTGCTCTTCTCCGAACGGCTGATAGGCGAATGCACGAAGTGTCTCCCCGAAGTTCTCGCTCGCGGGTCTCGGGTATCAATGACGTATCCCAGAGAACAGGCGTGGCGGTGGCTAATCCCGGCAGGGAATCAGCGGCAATGGGGGTGACACCTGCGCGCGTTGCGGCAGGGCAAATGGTTGGCACACGGCCATGTCTCCTCTTCTTGTTTGCCTGCGGGGTCGTTGCCTCGCAGGTCAGCGGCTGGCGCACAGGCGCGATTCCCCGGCGCCAGCCGTCCTGCTACACCATCAGAAGAAGCCCAGCGGCTTGGTGTCGTAGCTCACCAGCAGGTTCTTGGTCTGCTGATAGTGGTCGAGCATCATCTTGTGGGTCTCGCGGCCCACACCCGATTTCTTGTAGCCGCCAAACGCCGCGTGCGCCGGATACAGGTGGTAGCAGTTCGTCCACACGCGCCCTGCTTTGATGGCACGGCCCACGCGGTACGCGCGGTTGATGTCGCGCGTCCACAGACCGGCGCCCAGGCCGAAGTCGGTGTCGTTGGCAATCTGCAGCGCCTGCGCTTCGTCCTTGAAGGTGGTCACGGCAATCACCGGGCCGAAGATCTCTTCCTGGAACACACGCATGCTGTTGTCACCCTTGAGCAGCGTCGGCTTGATGTAGTAACCCTTCGACAGATTGCCGGGCAGCACTTCCACATCGCCGCCGACCAGGCACTCGGCGCCTTCCTCCTGTGCGATCTCCAGGTAGCTGCGGATCTTGTAGAACTGCTGCTCCGAAGCCTGCGCGCCGACCATCGTGTCGGTGTCGAGCGGGTCACCGCGCTTGATGGCGGCCACCTTGGTCAACACCGCATCCATGAAACGGCTGTAGATGGATTCCTGCACCAGCGCGCGCGACGGGCACGTGCACACCTCGCCCTGGTTGAAGAAGCCCAGCACCAGGCCTTCGGCGGCCTTTTCGATGAAGCTCGGCTCGGCCTGCATGATGTCTTCGAAGTAGATGTTGGGCGACTTGCCGCCCAGCTCCACCGTTGACGGAATGATGTTTTCGGCCGCGCACTTCATGATGTGCGAGCCGACCGGCGTCGAGCCCGTAAAGGCGATCTTGGCGATGCGCTTGCTGGTCGCCAAGGCCTCGCCGGCTTCCTTGCCGTAGCCGTGCACGACGTTGAGCACGCCCGCCGGCAGCAGATCGCCAATCAGCTCCATCAGCACGCAGATGCCCAGCGGCGTCTGCTCGGCCGGCTTGAGCACCACGCAGTTGCCGGCAGCCAGTGCGGGCGCCAGCTTCCATGCAGCCATCAGCAGCGGGAAATTCCACGGGATGATCTGGCCGACCACGCCCAGCGGCTCGTGGATGTGATACGCCACGGTGTGTTCGTTGATCTCGGCAGCGGAGCCTTCCTGCGCGCGGATGCAGCCGGCGAAGTAGCGGAAGTGGTCCACGGCCAGCGGGATGTCGGCATTCAGCGTTTCGCGCACGGGCTTGCCGTTGTCCCACGTTTCGGTCACGGCCAGCAGTTCGAGGTTCTGCTCGATGCGGTCGGCAATCTTCAGCAGGATCAGCGAGCGGTCCTGCACCGAGGTGCGGCCCCAGGCATCAGCGGCGGCGTGCGCGGCGTCGAGCGCGCGGTCGATGTCTTCAGCGGTCGAGCGCGGGAACTCGCCGATCACCTCGCCCGTCACCGGGGTCGTGTTGGTGAAGTACTGGCCCTTGACCGGCGACACGAATTCGCCACCGATGAAATTGCCATAGCGCGGCTTGAACGAAACGATGGCGCCGGGAGTGCCGGGATGAGCGTAACGCATGGGTTGTCTCCTGATGTTTGAGTGATGACCGCAGCGTCGTTGTCTGCGCTGTGTCCGGTCGTCATCTGCAAAACCCGGGCCATCCCCTGCGGTGGATGCTCCATCCACTCCCATCGCTTGTTCACGCCGATCGGCCGGCCTGACTGTTCCAGAATGGAACAACAGGTGTTGCAAAGCTCAACGCCCCATCACCTGAACACCCGATGGACGCTTGTGCGGACACACCGCTTGCATGGCATGACTTTCGCAACGTGGACCTTTCATCTGAACCTGCCAAGGCACACGATGAGAACGGCTTCACTCCATGCTGCCGCTGCTGCGCTGGACTTGCTGGCGGAGCAGTGAGTCTGGGGCTGATTCGTCTCTGCGCACCGCCCTGCTAACAGGGAAATTTGCAGGGAATTTGGCACTTTCCCTTCCCCTGATCCGGCCATACCCCAGATTTTGCGCGGGCTGCCCAGAGGTTGCTCGGCACGACGACCGACTCGGAACAGCGAATAACAGGGAAGCAGGCAGGTTTTCCAGCCTGGCACGTCATGGCAAAACGTTGACGCAACAGACTGTCGCCCGCAGCGGCCGCAGACGTTCGTCTTCATCTAAAACATCCGGTCCTCCCCCAAGGTGTCTGAAATTCGGTAGCCCATTGCCCCAAGTGACCGCGGTATGTGGAACGAAACGGGAACGCATCGATGGAGTTGTAAGGCCGGAATAAATGATGTATTGTCAATGCATGTTATATCGCTGCGGGCAAAGTTGAAAACCGCGCACCCACGGCCGACGGCAAGACAGGCCGCACAGGAAGATGAGAGACACGAAGTGAAACTAGATGGCCTACTGACCAAACCAACGCCTTCTTTCGACGAGCCGCTCGAAATGCTCAAGGCGTGTCACGAGCGTATTGCCGCGCAGTGCGCCACGCTCGCAAAACTGTCTGCACACCTGCCATCGCACGGTGCGGACGAGCAGGCGCGGCAGGCGGCCCGAAACATCATGCGCTACTTCGACGTGGCCGGGCCTCATCATCATGCCGACGAAGAAGAGGATCTCTTTCCGTTGCTGATGGTAGAGGGCCAGCGCCTGCGTTCACCGGTGGTCGAGGTGATCGCGTCGCTGCTCGATGAGCATCGATCTCTGGAAGCAAGCTGGGCGCAGTTGCGAGCAGTCCTTGCCGATATCGCCCAAGGCCAGGTCCGGCCGATCGAGCGCGCCTGGACGGACAGCTTTGCTGACGCATACCGCCGTCACATCGCCGTCGAAGAAGACCAGGTTCTGGTGTTCGCCCAAGCGTGCCTAGATCGGCAGCAACTCGCAAGGCTGAGCGCAGCGATGGTTGCTCGACGCGCTGTGGCATCGCACTGAAACCCCAATGAAGCCCATCACTAGGGCACTCTTTCCAGGAGAACCTTCCATGCCAACTTTGACAGACATCCACACCATCTTCGCCCAGCATCATGTTTTCGATGCGCGCGGCATTGCCAAGCGTTTCCGGCACGCGGCCATCTTCGGCGCGCTCGACGCCCTGGAGCCAGGCGAGGTGATGCGCTTTGTCAATGATCATGATCCACTCCCGCTCCTTGCGCAGATTGATCGGCACTACGGGCCGCGCGTGGATGCCGGGTATGTCGCCCGCGAGCCGGGCAACATCGTGATCGACTTTACGGTGAGAGCGGCAGGCTGAATGTCTGCCGCGTCGGCCATCAATGCCGGCGAACGTGTTTTGTGGCCGGCCGCGATCGTCGATCAGGTCGGCATAACGGATGCATGATGCGCAGATGATTCGGTCATTTGCGAACGCGCGGACACGTGCCGGTGACCTGAATACTCGTGGACAGAGGACAACATGCTGACCACAATCCAACTCGACAACGCACGCGCGCCTGACACCAGTTGCGAGACGCTTATGCCGCAGGCGCACCAAGAGATTGAGGCGACGAACGTCACCTGCAACAGTTGTGCATTGGCGCGCTTGTGCACCGCTGAGCCAGTCGACACATCGGCCGCAGAGCGGCTCAACGAGTCCATGCGCGGCATCCGCATGATCAAGCGCGGACAAGCGCTGTACCGCAGAGGCGGCAGCCTCCAAAGCATCTATGCCATCCGTGCCGGCTCCTTCAAAACCGTGATCCATCGGACAGGAAGCGAACAGGTCGTCGGCATCGCCTTGTCGGGTGACCCGCTTGGCGTTGACGGTATCGCCAGCGGCAAGCATGCCTGCGACGCGATTGCGCTGGAAGACAGCTCGGTATGCGTGATGCCGTTCGAGCGACTCGAACGCCTGTGCCATGAGCTGAAGATCGTTCAGCGGCACGTATTGAGCATGCTCAGCGCCGAGATCGTGCGCGGGTCCAAGTGGATGGCGCTACTCGGCACGATGGGAGCGGAGGATCGCGTCGCTACCTTTCTGTTCGACTTGTCGGAACGCTGGAGCGCGCGCGGCTTTTCGTCGACACAGTTCACGCTGAAAATGACACGCGCGGAAATTGGCAGCTACCTTGGGTTGAAACTCGAAACTGTCAGCAGAATGCTGACGAAACTGCAGCAGCGTCGGCTACTTGAAGTGCGCGGCAAAGACATCCGGATTCTCGATATGGACCGATTGCAGGCCGTGGCGATGGATGGCTGCACGCCGTTTTCCCGCTCCCGTTTAGTCTCGATAAACGACTAGGCTGAACAATAGCGTGACGTCCGCCTCGCATGCCCACGCGTCCAGCACCTTACCAACGAAATCCGGACTGTTGTCCATCGGGATGGACGCGGGCAAGCCTCGCATCTCCTTAAGCTGTTCCAGCACTTGCTTGACCCGCAGGCCCGGCAATGAAGTTTCAAGAACACCTACCAGCGCGTGGTCTACTACGCGTCGGACAACCCGCAGATCTTGAACGCCCCCACGACGGGGCACGACGTTTCGGTCGGGCAGTGCCTCCCCTTACATCATTCAGAAGAACTATTACAACCAGCGCATTATTTCGGAGCACCCGGACAATGTGGGATCTAACATCTGCAATATCGATGCATCCTCCTGCCTGACATGCACCGCGCCGGACATTTGTTGATCCCAAAGATGCCGACACCTACTCGTCGCTGGTATAGAGATAGAGCCAACGAGGCGATGGCCCATCAAATCGAAGGCCCATTTCACCTGAGTGCCTAACCGCCATCGCACCCCGCTACGAGAGCGCGGCGCCTCACAGTGGCAAACGAGCGCAGAAGGAGAGACGTCATGAGCGATACACGCGTTTTTGAGGTCTACCGCTACGATCCCGATTCAGATGTCCAGCCCTACATGCAGGCCTTTGACGTCGAGTTGAAGCCAGACGACCGGATGCTGCTGGACGTTCTGATTCACCTCAAGGCGCAGGACCAGACACTGAGCTTCCGAAGATCATGCCGGGAGGGCGTGTGCGGTTCAGACGCGATGAACATCAACGGCAAGAATGGCCTTGCCTGCACGACCAACCTCAACGCGCTGCAGCGCCATATCGTTCTACGCCCGCTTCCGGGCCTGCCCGTCATACGCGACCTGATCGTGGACATGACGGATTTCTTCAAGCAATACCAATCGATCAAGCCGTACCTGATCAACGACACTGCACCGCCGGAGCGTGAGCGCCTTCAATCACCTCAGGAACGCGACCAATTGGACGGCCTCTATGAGTGCATCCTGTGCGCCTGCTGCTCAAGCGCATGTCCGTCGTACTGGTGGAATCCCGACAAGTATGTCGGCCCGGCCGGGCTGCTGCAGGCGTATCGCTTTCTCGTGGATTCGCGCGACGAAGCCACTGCCGCGCGCCTGGACAACCTCGACGATCCCTACCGCCTGTTCCGCTGCCGAACGATCATGAACTGTACGAACGTGTGCCCCAAGGGCCTGAACCCAGCCAAGGCGATCAGCGAGATCCGAAACATGCTCGCCCGCAGGGCAATTTGATCGACGCCGCTTTAACGATCAGGAGAGAACATGGCAACACCACACGCCGCGCCCGGAGAGCTGATCGACGTCCGCCCACTGGGCGCTGCACTCCAGCAAGCAAAATCCGTCGCCTTGATCCGCTCGACGCACCTTGAAGTCATGCGACTCGTGCTGCCTACAGGCGGCCGTATTCCTGTCCATCAGGCGCCGGGAGAAATCACGGTGCAGTGCCTTGAGGGCGTGCTGAAGTTCGGCATGAACTCGGGCACACACACCATGCGCGCAGGAGATCTTCTGCTGCTTCCACCGGAAGAACCGCATTGGCTGGAGGCGGTGGAAAGCGCGTCGGTGCTCGTCACCCTCTATCTTCCGCAGCGCCAATAGGCCAATGGGCCAAGCGGAAGCCGTCTTTCGCGGTCCTGTTCCGAACACCCAACCTTATTGGACAGCCCCCTGCCCAACGTGCCCCGTCAGCGGTGCCCGCCGCACTTCCGACAGGTAGAGGAGGATCAGCGACACCCACACGATGCCGTAGAGGAACATGAAGCACGACGAGCGCACTCGGAACACGTCCAACAAGACGCCAAAGATGATGGGGAGGAGAAACCCGCCCAGGCCGCCGGCCAGGCCGACGATACCGGTCACGACCCCCATGTTTGCTGAGAAATCGTCCGCCACGTACTTGAAGGTAGACGCCATGCCGAAGGCGAATACGCTGCCCATCAGGAAGATCAGCGCAATGAATGCCGCCAACGGTATCTGCAGATGCAGATTGAATGCACCGTCGATGGTGTGGATCGCGAGGTCGGTCGGCGGATACGCAAGCAAGAACAGGCAGACCCACGCGACCCACAGCCCCCACCAGGTCACGTTCTGGGCGCCCCAGCGATCGGCAAGCCAGCCACCGACGGCCCGCAGGACCGACCCAGGCAACGAAAACCCCGCCGCAAACGCCGACGCCGCAACCAGCGTCATCCCATACTCATTCTTCAGATACTGCGGCATCCACAACGACAGGGCGGTGAACCCGCCAAAGGTGATCGAGTAGTACTGGCACAGTCTCCAGACGCGCCGGTCACGCAGCACCTTGAAACTGTCCACCCAGGACCCCTGCGCCCGCCCCGCGCCCGGGTCGGACGCCGATGCCAGCCAGAAGATGACCGCCGTCACCAGCAGGGCAACCGCATACGCACGCGGCACGAAGCGCCAGCCGTAAGCCGCCTGCAGCGACGGCGTGAGAAAAAGGTTGATGGCCGCGCCCGACGTACCGGCGCCAAAGAACCCCATCGCAAAACCGCGTCGCTCCTGCGGAAAGAAGCGCGCAACGTAGGGGGTTCCGACCGCGAAGGACGCACCGACGCAGCCGAGAAACAGGCCGATCACCAGAAACTGCCAAAGCGCGGTCGCGTAGCTGACGGCGTACACCGGCACCGCGCAGACGACAAGCAGTGTGGTCATGACGATGCGGCCGCCAAAACGATCCGTCCACGCGCCCAGGGGCAGCCGCATCAGGGCTCCGGTCAGCACAGGCGTGGAGGTCAGCAACCCGAACTCGGTGCCGTTCAGCTTCAGATCTTCGCGCAACTGGACGCCGATCACGCCAAACATCATCCACACCACAAAGCAGACCATGAACGCGAGCGTGCTTGCCAGCAGCACTGACCACGCTTGGGCCGAAATGGCCGGGGCGCCGGCCTGATTGTTCGTTGCGCCTGGTGCTCGCATGCTGGCTCCCCTTCCTCTGTGCGTTGCCGACCTATTGAACCAGGGGTCCGTTGGCGGCCCCAAGATCCACACCTTCGACTTGCGCCTGCGAAGCCAGTATCGACACGTATTGCTGCGTGGCCTTGTGTCTGACGCGCGCTTCAAGGTATTGAGCAATCTCGGCCTCGACCGCATCGAACGGCACGGTGTCGCCCGCCACGCGATGCTCGATGCGCACAACGTGGAATCCGAACCGCGTCTTGACGATGCGCGGCAGAACCCCCGTTTCAGTTGAATCGAACAGCACGCGCTCAAACTCCGGAACGCTATCGCCACGCAACAACTGGCCAAGGCTGCCGCCCACGCCCGCAGATGGGCAATTGGAGACTTCGCGCGCCACGGCCTCGAATGTTTCTGGGGCCTCCAACACCTGCTGCAGTGTCTGCTGCGCCTTTTGCAACAGCAACGCGACCGGCGCACGGTCGGTCACCGCAAACAGGATATGGCTGGCATAGACGATATCGTTGCGCCGGAAGCGAGCCGGGTGGTTCTGGTAGTACCGCTCGCAATCGGCACGGGTTGGCTCGGGTACGGCCAGCTCGCGTTCGAGCAACGCATCGACGCACGCATCATCCAGCGCATCGCTGTCTGAAATGAGCTGCAACGCCACAGCGCGTTGCCTCAGCAACTCGTGGATTGCCAACGCACAGGCCGCCGCAGCCAGCGGCTCGGGCTCGCCTGCGTGGTGCTGCTCTTCCTCTGCGATCAACGCAGCGTCGATCACCACACCGTTGATGCGCACCACGGTTGCACTGCCGGACGTTGCCTGCATGCTCATCAAGCCTCCCCCCATTCAGCGTTAACGCTTGCGCACCAACTGATACGGCCGGATCAGATACGCCAGTGACGCAAAGCCGCTCCAGATATGGACCATCCGCGTGAACGGCGTCACGAGAAAGATGGTGAAGCCGAGCAGGATGTGCAACTGATACGTGAGCGGCACGCCATCGAGCAGGCGCGCGATACCGGGGCGGAAGGTGACCACGCCCTTGACGTAGTCGGTCAGCACCTCGAACAGCGCGCCGTCCATATGCCGCATCGACAGCACCACGGTCCCGAGCCCAAGTGCGAGCTGCACCCACAACATCAGCACGATGACGATGTCCCAAGTGCGGCTGTTGCGCCGGACGCGCGTGTCCGAGAGCCGCCGATGTATCAGCATGGTCAGGCCGATGATCGAGACGATGCCTGCCGCGCCCCCGCCCACCATGGCCAGCAACTGGTGCCCCGATGCCGACAGGAAGGGTGACACCATCCAATGCGGTGCGAGAAACCCGGCAAAGTGCCCCACCACGACTACCAGAATGCCCCAGTGAAACAGATTGCTGCCCACGCGTAACGTGCCTCTGCGCAGCATCTGTGAGGTATCGCTCTTCCACGTGTACTGCTCACGATCGAAGCGGATCAGGCTGCCCAGCAGCAGCACCGCAAGGCAGATGTACGGATAGATGCCGTACAGGAATTCGTGAAGGTAGTCAGTCATGCCAGTTCTCCTGACAGCTTGAATCGGGCCGCTTCAACGGGGTTCGCGAGGGTCACGGGGATGGCCCGGCCGTTTGTCGTAAAAATGGAGCGGTTCGGTCACCGGGGTCTCCGCGCCGACAAAACGCACCGGCTCGTCGGCATAGGCGGCGTCGAGTGCCCGGTAGTCTGCGGCGCTGGGTGGCGCATCGACGTCATCATCGGCGCTCTCGCCATCCGACGACACGCTGTGCCGAATACCGGCCAGCGGTAGCAGCGCACCAACCACGAACCGATACCGGCTCGCCCGCTCGGTCAACCGCGTGGTAATGGCCTGCAAAATCTCGCCGGTCTCAGCCAGCAGACTCCGCGCCTCCTTCTCGGGCAAGCGCGAGAGGTATTCGAGAAACACCGGCAGGTAGTCCGGCAACTCGCCCGGCCGCAAATGCAGACCCTGCTTCTCATACATGTTCAGCAGATCGACCATCGCCTGGCCGCGATCACGCGACTCGCCATGCACGTGCTCGAACAAGTACAGCGAAGTCGCGCGGCCACGGTCGAACAATGCAACATAGCGCTCCTGCAGCGTCATCAGATCGCGCTGGGCGTATTCGTCGATAAAGCGGTCGAGTCCGGCGCGCACGTCCAGGGGCAGCGCGCGTGCCGCATTCAGCAGCGTGCGGGCCTCCGGCAAGGCACGCTGCGTGGATGGGTCGGGGTAATCCAACAGCGCCGACAGCACGGAAAACACAACGCCCGTCGATCCGGTGGTTGCTGCCATCATGTCAGGACTCCTGCCGGATCGGAATCGTGCGCCCGCTCTTGCGCGAGCTGAACAGCCCCACGTCTGAGGTACCGTCCGAGCATCCGTTCCCAAACGAAAAGCCACACGATGCGCGCAAGTCGAAGGCATCTTCGGCATATTCGCGGTGCGTGGTCGGGATGACGAATCGGTCTTCATAGTTGGCGATCGCCAGGTAGCGGTACATCTCTTCGACCTGCGCGGTGGTCAACCCCGCCTGTGCCAGCACGGCTGGCGCTGCCACGCCATCGACGTGCCGCGCACGCATGAAGGCACGCATCGCCAGCATGCGTTCGAGTGCAAGCTTCACGGGCGCTTCCTTGCCCGCCGTCAGCAGGTTGGCGAGATAACGCAACGGAATGCGCAGCGAGTCAACATCGGGCAGATAGCCGTTCATGCCCAGCTCCCCGCTATTGGCGGCTGCATTGATCGGCGAGAGTGGCGGCACGTACCACACCATCGGCAGCGTGCGGTATTCCGGATGCAGCGGAAACGCGATCTTCCAGTCGATCGCCATCTTGTACACCGGCGAGCGCTGCGCGCCTTCGATCCATGCAGCGGGCACGCCGTCGCGCTCGGCCTGTGCAATCACCTGCGGATCGTGCGGGTCGAGAAACACCGACAACTGCGACTCATACAGATCGGTTTCTTGCTCCACGCTTGCCGCCTCGCTAATGCGGTCTGCGTCGTACAGCAACACACCCAGGTAGCGAATGCGGCCCACGCAGGTTTCCGAACACACGGTGGGCTGCCCAACCTCGATGCGCGGCTAGCAGAAGATGCACTTCTCCGCCTTGCCGCTCTTCCAGTTGAAATAAATCTTCTTGTACGGGCAACCCGACACGCACATACGCCAGCCCCGGCACTTGTCCTGGTCGACCAGCACGATGCCGTCTTCCTCGCGCTTGTAGATCGAGCCCGACGGGCATGCGGCCACGCAGGCAGGGTTCAGGCAGTGCTCGCACAGTCGCGGCAGGTACATCATGAAGGTGTTCTCGAACTGGCCGTAGATGTCCTTCTGTACGTTCTCGAAGTTGTAGTCCTTCGCCCGCTTCTCAAACTCGCCGCCCAGGATTTCCTCCCAGTTCGGGCCCCATTCGATCTTCTCCAGGCGCTCGCCGCTGATGAGCGAGCGCGGCCGTGCAACCGGCATTGCGGCGGAATCGCCCGCGGTTTGCAGGTGGGCATAGTCGAACGTGAACGGCTCGTAGTAGTCGTCGATCTCGGGCAGATGCGGATTCGCAAAAATCTGCGCCAGCAGCCGCCACTTGCCGCCCAGCTTCGGCTGAAGCTTGCCGTCAGCCTTGCGTACCCAGCCGCCGCGCCACCGCTCCTGGTTCTCCCAATCTTTCGGATAACCGATGCCGGGCTTGGTCTCCACGTTGTTGAACCACGCGTATTCCATGCCTTCGCGGCTCGTCCATACGTTCTTGCACGTTACCGAACAGGTATGGCAACCGATGCACTTGTCCAGGTTCAGCACCATCGCAATCTGTGCACGTACTTTCATGAGCGCGCTCCTGCAGGCAACGAGGCGGGTGAGGTGTCGTCAAGCCAGTCGATCCGCTTCATCTTGCGCACGATCAGGAACTCATCGCGGTTCGATCCAACCGTGCCGTAGTAGTTGAACCCGTAAGACAGTTGTGCGTAACCGCCGATCATGTGGGTCGGCTTGATGGCAATGCGGGTGACCGAGTTGTGAATGCCGCCCCGCGTGCCGGTAATTTCGGAGCCGGGAGTGTTCACGATCTTCTCTTGCGCGTGGTACATCATGACCATGCCGCGCGGCACGCGCTGGCTCACCACAGCACGGGCACAGAGCGCGCCGTTGGCGTTGTAGCACTCGATCCAGTCGTTGTCGGCAATGTCGATCTGCTTGGCGTCGGCTTCTGCCATCCACACGATCGGCCCGCCGCGCGACAGGGTCAGCATCAGCAGGTTGTCCGTATAGGTGCTGTGGATGCCCCACTTCTGGTGCGGCGTGATGAAGTTGAGCACCAGTTCCGGATTGCCGTTCGAGCGTTTGCCGACCATCGCTTCATAACTGCCCGTGTCGATGGGTGGCTTGTACACGCA
The DNA here is from genome assembly GCF_056280165.1 of Ralstonia sp. 110700041-2. Taxonomy (NCBI): domain Bacteria; kingdom Pseudomonadati; phylum Pseudomonadota; class Betaproteobacteria; order Burkholderiales; family Burkholderiaceae; genus Ralstonia; species Ralstonia sp. 110700041-2. The sequence goes on from NZ_JBSFAI010000002.1 coordinate 306,567, forward strand.
CAAGGACTCGCCAAAGGCGCGCAGCCACGCGTGGTCCTGGTACAACTGCTGACGGCCGCTGATGGTGCGCCACGGAATCAGCTCGTGCACGTTGGTATAGCCCGCGTTGTACGACACGTGTTCCGACTCGATTCCGCTCCACGTTGGCGAAGAAATGATCTTGCGTGGCTGCGCCTGGATGTCGCGGAACCGGATCTTCTCGTCCTCGCGGGCATCTGCCAGATGCGCGTGTTCGATACCCGTCATGGCCGACACCGCTTGCCATGCCTTGACGGCCACCGCACCATTGGTCTCCGGCGCAAGCGACAGGATGACCTCCGCCGCATCGCTGGCCGTGTCTATGCGCGGCCGGCCGTTCGCGCAACCCGCATCGTCAACGCGGTAGTTCAGGTCGCCAAGCAGCTTGACCTCGTCTTTCGTATCCCACGAAATGCCCTTGCCGCCATTGCCCAGTTTGTCCATCAGCGGGCCAAGCGACGTAAATTTCTGGAACGTGTTTGGATAGTCGCGCTCGACGGCGATCACCGCAGGCATGGTCTTGCCTGGCACCGGATCACACTCGCCACGCTTCCAGTCGACCACGTCGAACGGTTGCGCCAGTTCTGCCGGCGAGTCATGCGCGATGGGCGCCAGCACCACATCGCACTCCACGCCCAGATGTCCAACGCTCAACTCCGAGAACCGTTTGGCGATGCCCTTGAAGATTTCCCAATCGCTCTTCGATTGCCACGCCGGATCCACCGCCGCCGATAGCGGATGAATGAACGGGTGCATATCGGACGTGTTCATGTCGTCCTTCTCGTACCACGTCGCGGTGGGCAGCACCACGTCGGAGTACATGCACGTCGTGGACATGCGAAAGTCCAGCGTCACCAGCAAATCGAGCTTGCCCTGCGGGGCGTTGTCGTGCCAAGCGATCTCTTCCGGGCGCTTGCCGCCGCTCTTGGCAACTTCCTCGCCCTGCACACCATGCACCGCGCCCAGCAGATGCTTGAGAAAGTACTCGTGCCCCTTGCCGGAAGACCCCAGCAGGTTCGAGCGCCAGACAAACATGTTGCGCGGGAAGTTCACCGGGTTGTCTGGGTCTTCACAGGCCATGTGCAAGGCACCGGAGGCCAGCTCGCGCGCAACGACGCTGGGCGCTTCGCCCGTGCTGGCAAGGCTGCGGCCGACGTCCAGCGGATTCGCCGCCAACTGCGGCGCCGACGGCAGCCAGCCCATGCGCTCTGCGCGCACGTTGTAGTCGATCGGCGTGCCATGAAAGCGCGACTTGTCCGCCAGCGACGATAGCAGCGTCGTCGGATCCATCGGGTCGTAGCGCCATTGGTCAGTATGCGCGTAGAAGAATGACGTGGCGTTCATGTGCCGCGGCGGCCGGTGCCAGTCCAGCGCAAATGCAAGCGCGGTCCAGCCGGTCTGCGGCCGCAATTTTTCCTGCCCCACATAGTGCGACCAACCGCCCCCCGACTTGCCAACGCAACCGCACATGATCAGCATGTTGATGATCGCGCGGTACGCCATGTCCATGTGGAACCAATGGTTGATCCCGGCCCCGATGATGACCATGGACTTGCCCTGGGTTTTGTGCGCGTTTTCGGCAAACTGCCGCGCCACCGAAATCACATCCGCCCGATTGACGCCCGTGATGGCTTCCTGCCAAGCCGGCGTGTATGGCAGGTCATCGTCGTAGCTCTGCGCAATGTCGCGGCCGCCCAGGCCCTGATCCAGGCCGTAGTTGGCGACAAACAGGTCGTACACCGTTACGGCCAGCATCTCGCCATCGCACGTCTGCAGGCGGCGTGCGCCAAGTGCGCGCGACAACTCCGACGGATGCCCTGTGTGATTGAAGTGCGGATGTTCACGATTGCCGAAGTACGGAAACAGTACGTCGACCACTTCGTCATATGCCTTGGCAAGCGAAAGCTGCGGAACGATTACCGCCCCTGACGACGCTTCCGACTTGAGGTTCCATTTGCCCTTGTCTTCGCCGTCTTTCTGCCCCCAGCGGAACCCCACCGACCCGACCGGCGTGACGACCTTGCCCGACAGCTCGTCGATCATCACGGTCTTCCAATCGGGGTTGTTCGCCTCGCCCATCGCGCCTTCAAAATCCGATGCGCGCACCAGCCTGTCGGGCACATACTGGTCGCCGCGCCGCACAAGCCGCACCAGGCAGGGCATGTCGGTGAAGCGGCGGCAGTAGTCCATGAAGTAGTCGCTCTTGCCCGCCAGGTGGAATTCCTTGAGGATCACGTGCCCCATGGCGAGCGCCAGTGCGGCGTCGGTGCCTTGCTTGGGATGCAGCCAGATGTCGCCAAACTTCGCGCCCTCGGCGTAGTCAGGGAACACCGAAACAATCTTCGTGCCCTTGTAGCGGGCTTCCACCATGAAGTGCGCGTCGGGCGTGCGCGTCTGCGGCACGTTCGAGCCCCACAGCATGATGAACGTCGAGTTGTACCAGTCGGCAGATTCCGGCACGTCGGTCTGCTCGCCCCAGGTTTGCGGCGAGGCGGGCGGCAGATCGCAGTACCAGTCGTAGAAGCTCAGGCACACACCGCCGATCAACGACAGATAGCGCGAGCCGGCCGCGTACGAGACCATCGACATAGCAGGGATCGGTGAAAACCCCACCACGCGATCCGGGCCGTACTTGCGGATGGTGTAGACGTTGGCGGCGGCAACGATTTCGTTGACCTCGTCCCACGTTGAACGGACAAAGCCGCCAAGGCCGCGGCGGCTCTGATAGCTGCGGCGCGCGGTGTCGTCTTCAACGATCGACTGCCAGGCCTGGACCGGGTCCATGATCGCACGGCGCTCGCGCCAAAGCTTGACGAGCGCGCTACGCACCATCGGATATTTCAGCCGATTTGCGCTGTACAGGTACCAGGAGTACGACGCCCCGCGCGAACACCCGCGCGGCTCATGGTTCGGCATGTCAGGGCGCGTGCGCGGGTAATCCGTCTGCTGGGTTTCCCACGTAACGATGCCGCCTTTGACATAGATCTTCCAGGAGCACGATCCTGTGCAGTTGACCCCGTGCGTGGACCGGACGACCTTGTCGTGCTGCCATCGTTGGCGATATGCCTCTTCCCACTTGCGGTCTTCGTCTGTGACAGCCCCGTGTCCATCCGAGAACGCTGGCCGCTCGGTGACGAAAAAGCGCAGCCTGTCAACGAAATGGCTCATGGGGACCCCTTCCTGGTTTGCATCGGCAAGCGTTGTCCATTAAAGGAAGAGAATGGCGATATGTAAACTCCGGCTTGTGCGCCAAGCTGTAGCCCCCCCTTCTGCACAGGCCCACTTGTGCACCGCAAAGAGGCCGCGCCGGGTTTCGACGGAGGCAATGGACCATGCCTCGCATGCTATCTAGCCACACCTGCTGAACGGCCCAAAGCCGAGGCGATTCAGTTTGATGCTACTCATGCGCACGTTGTTGATTGGCACCGAATCCTGACCCAACCGAGGTCGCCGCGGGTACCGTGGAACAAAGGGAAATTGACCGGTCAGAAGCCGCCGCTCAAGCTCAGCGAGATCTGGGCGATCCGCGTGCGCCTGCAACTCTCCTCCAACTTGCGTGATCTGGCGACGTTCAACCTCGCCATTGACAGCAAACTCCGAGCGTGTGATCTCGCGAAGCTACGTGTGTGGGATGTCTGCCATGGCGAGCGTATCGCCATTCGGCCCAATGGCCCAGTAGGTATGGTTCAACGATGGCTCTTGTGTGCGGCTGCGCCCGGAATATCCACATCACGTCTGGAGCTACGACTTCGTGCACCACACTACCGAAGACGGCCGCAGCCTGCGGCTGATGACGCTCGTCGACGAGTTCTCGCGCCAGTGCCTGGCCATCAAGGTAGGACGACGCTTGAACAGTATGGACGTCATCGAGACACTGGCTGACGCCATGCTGGCACATGGCATCCCCGAGCATGCGCGCTCGGACAACGGTGCGGAGATGACAGCGAACATCGTGCGTGACTGGCTGGGCCGTTTGGGCGCGAAGACGCTGTTCATCGCACCCGACAGCCCGTGGGAAAATGGCTACTGCGAGTCCTTCAACGGCAAGCTGCGCGATGAGCTGCTCAACGGCGAACTGTTCTACAGCCTCAAGGAAGCGCAGGTCGTCATTGAACAATGGCGCCAACACTACAACACGCAGCGCCCGCATTCGTCGCTTGGATAAAGGCGCTGCCCGAGGTGCTCCGCCGCTTTCCATACCACGCGGAGGCGTCGAGGGAAGGGTCTTTTCGAAATCCCGATGGTGTGGCGTTCAAACTCCAAAATTTACGGCAGATTGCCGCCGGCAAGGGTTTAGGGAACGTTTCAGAAACGGATCGCGCGGTTTGGTCCGAGTTTGGGGCGTCGCCCACGGCGGTGAAATCACTGACTGCGTACGTACAGCCCGTCGCTGCCCAGCCCAATCACTGCGCGGCGTCGCTGCGCCGGATCACCGGCAGCCCCCAGGAGTAGTGCAGCGCGAGGGTGCGGATAGCAAAGCAGATTAAGGCGCCAAACCACGGCGTGAGCGTGAGCGTCCAGTCCATGCGCTGTCCAAGCACCTGGATGGCCGCCCCGACCAGCGCTGCCACGGCGTAGATTTCCTTCTCGAGGATGATCGGCACGCGGTTGAGCACCACGTCCCGTGCCACGCCGCCGCCGACGGCCGTCACCATGCCGAGAAGGATGGCCACCTCAATGTTGTGGCCGAACCCCAACGCCTTATGCGCCCCGACGACGGCAAAGAAGCCCAGCCCGAGCGAATCGAAAAAGATGATCGGCTGTTTGAGGTGGTCAATCATGGGGCGTGCCCAGATCGCAATCGCTGACGCGAGCGCTGAGGTGGCGAGGTAGCGCCAGTCCGAAATGCCCACCGGCGGCAGTGCACCGATACACAGGTCTCGAATCACGCCGCCGCCGCACGCCGTCAGATAGCTGATCGCAAGAACGCCAAACAGGTCGAGCCGCTTCTGTTCGGCTGCGAGGGCACCACTGACCGCGAAGGCGAGGGTGCCCAGCAAGTCGACCAGGACAAAGAGGTTGTGCTCCATCATGTTGCCGGAGAAGTGCAAAGCCATGCCGAGGCCGCCGTGAGCATCGCGTGCAGGCCGGTTTCCAGCGTCGGATGAATGACCGGTGCGAACTTGGGTGAATGGTTACTCGGTATTTTGTTGACCTGCCTGGCCGCTTCGGCTTGTGCATAGATTTGAGGGTCGGTTCCGCCGATGAACCAGAAGACGTAAGGCACATTCCAGGCACGCCCAAAGATGCTGAAGTCTTCACTGGCCGACGCAGGCTTCGTCTCGTAAGCCTTGTCGCCGAACTGGGCCTTGAAAGCCTCTGCCAGCCGCTGCGTGGCGGCCGCGTCGTTTTCGGTGAGTGGATACGCGCTGAGGGTCGTGAACTCCGGCGGCCGCTCGGCGTTCGATGCATCGCACTCCGCACAGCAAATCCGTTTGATAGAAGCCAGCATGTATTCGCGCACATCTTCGTCGAAGGTGCGCATGTTGAGCTTGATTGTGGCTTCGTCCGGGATGATGTTTTCCTTGGTGCCGGCCTGCAGCGCTCCAATGGTCAGCACGGCATTGTCCATCGGCGAAATTTCACGAGAGACAATGGTCTGCAAACGCAACGTGGTGGAGGCGGCCATGATGACCGGATCAATCGACGTCTGCGGCTGAGAGCCGTGCGAGCCGCGACCGAACAGCCGGATTTTCAGGCTATCGCCCGCTGACAGAATGACGCCGGGCCGGTAACTGACCGTGCCGCTGGCCCCGACCATGACATGCTGACCCAGGATGATGTCCGGCTTGGGAAAGCGTTCGGTGCCCCAGTCGTCCACCATGCTGGCGGCGCCGCGCCCTACCTCTTCGCCCGGTTGGAACACCACCATGACCGTACCCCGCCAGGCGTCGCGGTGCTCTGCGAGAACGCGCGCAGCACCGATCAGCCAGGTCACATGCATGTCATGTCCGCATGAATGGGCAACATCGACTTCAACGCCCTCCTCATCCTTGGCCTTGACGGTGCTCGCGTAAGGCAAGCCGGTATTTTCCGCCATGGGCAGCGCGTCCATGTCCGCGCGTAGCATCACCGTAGGGCCATCTCCATTGCGCAGCACGCCGACTACGCCCGTGATACCGACATCGCGTGTGACTTCATAGCCCAGCGCCTCGATATGGTCGGCGGCGATCTTGGCGGTCCGGACTTCCTGCATGGAAAGCTCGGGGTGCTGATGGAGGTCTTTGTAAATGGCTTCGAGCTCGGCCAGCAGCGTGTCGCTGCGGCCGTGCAGCGCGTTGACGAGTGCGTTCATAAAAACTCCCGGGATGCCTTGTGCTTCGCATACACATTCAGTTGCCGCCCTGAAGACTCCATGGGGACGCCCTCTTCAGCGCGGACCCCACAAGGGCTATTCCGCAGCGCACCGGGTCAGGATGACCCTGACCGCGCCAGCAACATGAGGCTCAGTACGCCGACGAGACAATTAAAGAGCATGGAGTAAAAAGGTGCCACTTTGCCGTTCGATGGCACGCACCGACTGCGCCCAGTTCCCCACCTGCGTCTCTATCTTGATGACCTCTGCGCCCATGTCGGCAGGTAGCATGACGCAAGCTTGGTCTGCCAGCACGCACGAGCAGTCTCGCACCGCCACGCCTTGGAGGCAGTTGTCGATCGTATACCCGGAGCAGGTACACAGCAGAAACTGCGTGGTCGCCGAGCAGGACGCCAGGAAGTCCGCCGAGGAGCGGCTCAAGAAGAAGATTGAGGCACAGCAGGTTGCCACGACAGCCGAGCTCAGCAAGACCGTCCTGCTCACCTTCATGGGACAGCGCTACATTCCGAGCGATGTTATGGCAAGACAGATTGACGATCAATTTTCCGTCGAAATCGGCGTCAGGAATTCTGGTCCCAAAGCGATCAAGGGCATCAAGGTGCAGCTCGTCTTCAAGAATACCTTCGGGGAGGCCATCTCCAAGATGCATCTGAATATCGAGCAGGCGATCCCGCCCGGCGGTGAATACGTCTGGAAGGGGAGCAGAAAGATCAACGAGTTCATCGATGAAGATCGCCACTTGATGCACTTGAAGGACGGCCAGTTCTCGGCAGAGATGCAGCCAACGATGGTCGTGTATGCGGACGGCTCCACCATTGGCAACCCCGACGCAACTTGACTGGATGTTTCGCCCCTTCTGAGCGTTAGCCTCTTGGCGCCAAATCGCTTTTCCCGCGACAGGTCTATTGCAGGAGTGAAGCCCATTTGCGGTTTCAAAACGCGCCGCTGTGTCATAGCAATGGCTGACGCCTGCCACGCAGCCCGCTCCACCTGATGGCAGGTTAGATGCTGCGTTTTTTTGCTTTTTTTTCGGTTCATCGCCGAATTCCGCGGAGGGCTTGTGGTCCGGCGGCAGAATTCGGCCAGGAACTGTCGTTCAAGCGATGCAACAATTTGCCGCACAGGCCGGCCAAAAGATTGCCTTGGCAAATACAGCCCTGAAGGGCGCGTGTGAACGCCCGCTTCAAGTTGAAGCGGATCATCGATACGCATGCGGCAAACCGATTGGCAACGTCGTCTTGACGTAGATCTGGATACTGATGCTCTTTTTGCGGTGTAATACTGCGCATCCGCACATGCTGGACATTGTCCGCACCAGGACCGCCCGGCAGCTTCACTAGCCCATCATGCATTTCGCTCGCACCCGCAAAAGACTGACCGCCTGGCTTGGCCTGGTGGCGATGGTGCTTGTGCTTTTTGTGCCGATGGTGAGCCAGGCGCTGGAATTGCACGAGCTGCGGGCGTTCGAGCAGGCCGCGCCGCTTTGCGAGGCCAAACAGTCTGCCTCCGCCAATACCGATCTACCCGCTGGGCACGACATGCCGGCCGGCCACCATGCGGCATGCGGCTACTGCGATCTGCTGGCAGAACACGTGCTGGTGCCGACTATCATCCCAGCGATGGCGGCACCGGCGCCAATCCATGCAACGGCATGGTCCCCGGAGCCCGGGCGCCTGGCCGTGCACCAAGCGCGCGAGGCCGGACGGCCGCGCGATTCACCCCTCCTCTTCTGACCACGTCAACCCGGGCAGCGATTGCGCAACGCACTCGCACCCGGCCAGGGCCGTTTTCAGACAAGACGCCGTGCGACGCACCGACCACTGGTCAGGGCGCGCACGTACATATCAGAGCGAGGAATCTCCATGGCAACACCATCCAACATGATCCGACGCGCAGCACTGCTCGCCTGCGCCGTCGGCGTGTTTGCACCTATCGCGGCGCATGCCTGCGCCACCTGTGGCTGTTCACTCAGCACCGACGCCGCGATGGGCTACTCGGCCATCCCGGGTTGGCGTATCGGCTTCGAATACACCTACCTTCCTCAGAACCAGTTGCGCAACGGCACTCACGCGGTCACGCCAGCGCAGGCTGCCGCCATCAACGATGCCGGCGGCAACCAGGAAGTCGAGCGCCAGACCATCAATCGCTACATCAACCTCGGCATCAATTACAGCCCGAACAGTAGCTGGAACTTCGGCGCGATCGTGCCGTACGTGGACCGCAGCCACACGACGTACGGCGCGGCCACGTCCGACCAGCTCACCCCGGGCAATGTCAGCGGTGGCACCGCTAGCGGCCTGGGTGACATCAAGCTGATCGCCAGCTACCAGGGCTTCCTGCCCACGCACAATCTGGGCGTGCAACTGGGCGTCAAGCTGCCGACCGGCCGCTACGGCGGGCAGAACGTATTGACCGGCAATACAGTCGGGCGCAATCCGGTGTTCTTCAACAGCGGCCCGAGCGCGACGGGCGGGCAAGCTCTGGATACCAGCCTGCAGCCCGGTACAGGTAGCACCGACGTGATCCTGGGTGCCTACTACTACCAGCCCGTCAGCCAGGATTTCGATGCGTTCATCAACGGCCAATTCCAGGCCGCCGTGCACCAACGGCTGAATGAGGCTGGCGCGGACTTCCGCCCCGGCAACCTCGCCACCATGAGCTTTGGCGTGCGCTACGAGGCCAATCCGCACGTCGTGCCGCAGTTGCAGTTCAACGTAACGCGCAAGAACGCCGACAAGGGCGCACTGGCGGATACCACCAACACCGCAGGCACGGTGATCTACCTGTCGCCGGGCGTGACGGTGAGCGTGGCGCACAACGTGCAGATCTACGCATTCCTGCAGAGGGCGCTGTACAGCAACCTGCAGGGTTACCAGCTCTTCCCGCGCTGGTCGGGCACCGTTGGAGCCAGCTATGCGTTCTGATACGGAGTGCCGTTCGCCGCGCGCATGGTCGCGACGTACGTGGCTGCAAGCGGCCAGCACGGTGGCGCTGGGCACCGGGCTGGGTAGCCCATCTCACGATGCACATGCCGCGAGCCTTGAAGTCGGGCGGCCGGCGCCTGCCCTGGTGCTGCACACGATTGATGGCCGCAACATCTCTACCGAAGACCTGCACGGTCATGTCGTGATCCTGAGCTTCTGGGCGACATGGTGTGGGCCGTGCCATCAAGAGCTACCGTTGCTCTCCGATTACGCGGCGAAACACGCGCATCGGGGTCTACGCGTCCTCGGCTTCAGTCTGGACGAGCCAGCCTCGTTGTCAGCGGTGCGGGAAATGGCGGCGGCATGGAGCTTTCCCGTGGGGCTGCTTGGTAGCGCCTATGCGGGTGGCTACGGCCGCATCTGGCGAATTCCGGTCAACTTCACGATCGACCGCAACGGCCTGCTGGCCGACAACGGCTGGGACTCGCGTGAACCCGCGTGGACGGCCGAACGGCTTGATCGCATCGTCACACCGTTGTTGCGTTGAAGGGCCGATCGTGGCGGCGTTGCGCCCATCAAAAAATCCAGCGCATGCCGCCTCGCCTGCTATCGGCAGACGCTGCCAGGGAAGGGGCGACTGACCGTTTTGGGTCGGGAAGCGACCGTCGGCTATGCAAATTGACTGGATGTTTCGCCCCTTCAGAGCGTTACTGGTGTTACCGCCGCGGCTAGCGTGGCGGCCCACACCAGGAGCTCATGATGAACAAATCCCCGACCCCGAAAGGCACCCGGCCGTGCCTCCACGACCAAGTCTGCAACCGGTCCGGAGAAGAGCCGTAAAGGCCTCAAGGCAACTCAGGCCAAGGCCCCCGCCTCCGCCAGTCGCCGCCGGGCCACCAAGCCCCCTCCCGCTGCGGCTTCAAGTGAAGCCGTGGAGGCTTTCGCCACCAAGCAGGCCCAACCGATTGCCCTGCTCAAACAAGCCTCCGGCGCCAGCCTGGCTGATCTGATGAGCGCCACCGGATGGCAGGCCCACTCCGTGCGCGGCGTGATCAGCGGTGTGTTGCGCAAGCGCCTGCAACTGCTGGTGATCTGCGAAACGGTTGAGGGGAATGATGCGTTCAGTCATCACTCGACGCGTTGAATGCGCTCTTCCAACTGGGGCTTGAGACAGCCCAGCACGCCGCTCAGCCGTCCGGCCGATTCAGTCTGAAATACGCGTTCAGCAGTGAGGACTTGTGCACCACGCCAAGCAATGTCTGCGGAGCACCGTTGCCTCCCACGGCGGGTATACCGAAAGCTGCGGGCGCTTGGCGACGCACCGACAAGCGATCCGAGGTCACCGCTACGTGACTCCCCAACCCTGTAGCCGGCTGAACGCGTTCCTCGCCGCCGTCATATCGCCACAGAACCGCCTGCGCAGGGGGCGAGCAGAACCCTGTGACACGTAACGACCCGATGCGCCACGCTCAGCGCGCGATCATTGAAAGTTGTTTTTCCATTCGCGAAGCGCGGCAAAGACGTGCACATCGCCAAGACTGGCTGACGGCAACCGACTGAGCGACTGCCGCACGCTGGGTTCGCGCGAGCGAAGGAACGGGTTGATCTGACGCTCGAGCCCAAGGCGGCTCGGTAGCGTCGGCAATCCTTGCGCGCGCAACATCTCGCAATAGGGCACGTGGCGGGCCAGAGCTTCGTTAGATGGTTCGACCGTCTGCGCGAACCGCAGGTTGGCTAGCGTGTATTCATGCGCGGGACACACTTGCGTCTGCGCGGGCAAGGCCGCGAGCGTATCGAGAGATGCCAGCATCTGCTCCGGTGTGCCCTCGAACAACCTTCCGCAGCCTCCCGAAAACAGCGTGTCCCCGCAAAACAAGAGCGGTCCATCGGGGCAGGCAGCACTGAAATAAGCGATGTGGCCGGCGGTATGTCCCGGCACATCGATCACCTCAAACTGCTGCTCCAAGACATCCACCCGATCGCCCTGCCTCAGCCGGCGCGCAGGCTCGGGAATCGGCTCGCCCGCCGGACCGTAGACAGCAGCGCCGGTTTGCTGGCGCAGCGCCTGCACTCCGCCGACATGGTCGGAGTGATGGTGCGTCAGAAGTATCCCCTGCAGAACCAGACCGTGCTTCTGCAGATAGTCGAGCACTTGTGCAGACTCCCCAGGATCCACGACCCAAGCGTGTCGCTCATCATGCAATACCCAAATGTAGTTGTCAGCGAACGCCGGCAACGGTCGAAGTGTCAACATGGGGAGCCAGCCTTCAGACAAATTCCAGCGCCGACGGCGCCTCGGCTTGCGCGGCGTTGAGTTCATCGCTCGCCGCCAGCGCGGCCAGTTGACCGACGACTCCGTATAGATAGAAGCGGTTGGGCTCTTCATCCGTAGTGCACAACGAGAGCGAGCGCGATTGCGAGGATCGGTCGACCGGCAGCATGGGCGAAAACACCGCCCCCGGGGCATTCAGATGCTCGTCCACGCCCTTGCCGGCGTTGGCCCGATAAAAACCGCCCACGACGTGCTGCCCGATCATGTAGACAACAGGTTCGGCCACGGCGCCGTGCAATCGCTCCCTCGTCGGCACCCCTTCCTGGATGATGACGCGGCTAAGCGGCTGACTATCCTCGGTAACAGCCGAAAGCGGGCCCGAGAGCGCGGTGAAGAGATGAGGAATCATGGCGCGTTGCTTCCGAGATCAGATCAGGCACGCTGAGCCATGCCCGCGCGATGGCACGCTCAGCGATAGTGACCGAGGCGCTCAAGCACCTCGATCTTGTAGCCGTCCGGATCCTGGATGAAGAAGAAGCGGGCTAGCAACGCATCGTTTGCCTTGAATTCCTTGACCGCCAGCGGCTCGTAGCCCGCCCTGAGCAATTCGGCATGCTTGGTGGCCACATCGTCGACAACCACGGCCACATGGCCATAGCCGTCGCCGTGGGTGTAGGGCTCCTGGCGGCCCTTGTTCAAAGTCAGTTCCAGTTCAACATCGTTCTCTGCATTGCGCAGGTAGACGAGCCCGAAGTCCGGAAAATCGAGCGTATGCGAGGGCGTGAGGTCCAGTACCTCGCGGTAAAACTTCAGCGACGCGTCCAGGTCGCGCACGCGGATCATCGTATGGATGAGCTTGGCCATGTTTCAGTGGGTAGTCTGTAGTGTTCTCTTCTGCGGTGCCATCTGTGCCTGCATCACCCCCTCAGCCTGCCGTGCAGCTTCGAGCTGGTCGCATTTGCGACGAAGGTAGCGCAGACAGGTCACCCGCAGGAAGGACGTGAAATTCTGAACGTCGCCCCTGTGATGCAGGATCTCGTCGTGAAACTGGACGATCAGCGCGTTGGTGGTCATGTTTTCATCCGCGGCGAGGATCGCCAAGGTATCCCAGACAAAGTTTTCCAGCCGGATGCTGGTGTGTACCCCATGAATGCGCACGGAGCGCGTACGCGACTCATAAAGAATGGGATCAGCGGTGACGAAGAATTCACACATCGCAGTCTCCTGCAGAGGGTCAACCGACGCTGCGGCACTCAGATCGAACGTTGCGACATCTGCTTGGCAATGTAGTCAGCCTGCCGGATAGCGAGCGTAACGATGGTCAATGTCGGGTTTTCCGAGCCGCCCGTGGTGAACTGGCTGCCGTCGCTGATGAACAGATTCGCGATGTCATGTGTCTGCCCCCATTTATTGCAGACGCCATCCTGCGGGCGGGCGCTCATGCGGGCGGTACCCAGATTATGGGTCGACGGATACGGCGGCGTGCGGAACGTCTTGATCGCACCGACTGCACCGTAGATGCGCTCGGCCTGGGTGTAGGCGTGTTTGCGCATGGCGATGTCGTTTTCGTGATCATCGAAGTGCACATTCGGCACGTAGTTGCCCCATTGATCCTTGACGTTCGTATTGAGCGTAACGCGGTTCGTCTCACGCGGCATGTCTTCACCGACGAGCCACATACCCGCCAAATTCGTATAGTGATCCATCCACCACGCGAAGTCGGAACCCCATCCTCCCGGATTCAGAAAGGCTGCCATGAACGGAATACCCAGCGACAGCGTTTCGAGTTCGTAACCGCCGACGAACCCACGACGGGTATCGTGGCGAGCCTCGTCACGCACAATGCCGGCCATGGTCGTGCCGCGGTACATGTGCACAGGCTCCTTGAATGCCGCATAAACCGACCCGGTCATATGGCGCATGTAATTGCGGCCGACCTGACCCGACGAATTGGCCAGACCGTCCTTGAACATGTTCGAAGCGGATAGCAGCAGCAGACGCGGTGTTTCGATGGAGTTCCCCGCCACGCAGACGATGCGCGCCTTTTGCCGCTGTTCCTTGCCGTCCTTGTCCATATAGATGACGGCATTCACGCGCCCCTTGTCATCGTGTTCGATGCGGGTGACATGCGCCTGCGTGCGCAACTCGAAATTGCCGGTAGCGTCTGCCTCGGGCAACTCGGTGTACAGCGTCGACCATTTGGCGCCGCTCTTGCAGCCCTCGAAGCAGAAGCCGAGCTGCATGCAGCGTGCGCGACCCTTGCGCGGCTTGCTGTTGATGGCCATGTTGCCGGTGTGCACTTCCTTATAGCCGAGCCGGGTGGCGCCGTTGTACATCACCTTGAAGTTGTTGTTGCCCGGCAGGCCCGGGATGCCATTGGTGCGCGTGACGCCCATCTTGTCTTCGGCCTTGGCGTAATACGGCTCCAGCTCCTTGAGCGTGAGAGGCCAATCCAGCAGATTCGCTCCCTTGAGGTCGCCGTAGAGCGTCCGGGCTTGAAATTCATGCTCCTGGAAGCGCAGAGAAGCGCCGGCCCAGTGCGTGCTTGTACCTCCAACCGTCTTGCAGATCCAGGCAGGGAGTTCCGCAAAATCCTTGGCAATGCGCCAGCTTCCGGAGGTCGTGCGCTTGTCGAGCCAAGCCAGTTGGCTGAAGGCCTTCCATTCATCATTGATGAAGCTGGCATTCGACTGCTTGCCGCCCGCTTCCAGCACGACGACCTTGATGCCTTTCTGGCACAGCTCGTTGGCCAGCGTGCCGCCGCCGGCACCAGAACCGATGATCACGACGACCGAGTCATCGCTGAAATCAAACGTTGCCATACATGTCTCCTGTATTGCGCACCAGCATGCCGCCGGCATTTTTGTCTCGCTCCGGTCAACGGGCTCGGCTCTGCGTCGAGCGCTTAACGGGCCTGAAGCGGAGGGTTGTTGCGACGCGTATCAGCCCAGAAACGGCGGCGGACTCGCTTCCACCGGGGGCGCTGGCAACCACTTCAGATCCTGGAAGCCGCGAGTGATATAGCCCCCCTTTTCCCACGCCGATCCCGGGTAGCCGAACGTGGCAAACGCCATTTCGTTGTCGTAGAGCGAGGTCACACACTGGCCTCGAACCGTGTTGAAGAAGGGCTTGCCTTCCATGGCCTTGACCGCTGCCAGGCGCCTCTTTGCGCTGGCCTTGATGAAACTGCCGCCAGCCAGCTTATCGAGCGCGGCAATACCTTCGTGCAACTGCGTGGCCGCCTGGGCGTCCTGAGCGGCTTTTGCATCCAGGTCTTTCACGAGCAGTGCATAAGCGGCGTCGGGCAGCTTGGCGTGGGGAAACAGCACACGCCCCATCTGCAGCAGCGTGTCGCCCTCGGCCTTGCTCAGCGCCTTGAGCTCGACAGCCCACACCGTAGACGGGGCCAGCAACGCCAGCGGGCTGCCGATGGCCAACGTGCCCACGAGCACGCCGGTACCTTTGAGCATGCTTCTACGTGTCAGCGTCAGTTCCTTCTTCGAAGCTGCCGCGCCCGGTTCTTGATCATGTGAAATGGGAATGACTTTCACAGGCGTAACCTCCAGAATGTTCAGCGCTTGTCGCCATGCGGCGGACTGACGCGCGTTTTCACAATGTCACCACGAACAGCAAGACAGCTCGCTAAACTCATTGATCGGGGCAGTCGGCCAAAATCCACGCAGCCAGAATCCTGGCATCCGCATCGGACAACTGGGCCTGAGGCGGCATGGCAATCTCACCCCATTTTCCTGCCCCGCCTGACTTGATGCGCGCACCGAGGACAACGGGATTCCCGCCTTTGTATTTGGCCGCCACGTCTTTGTAGGCGGGCCCGACCACGCGTGATTCGACCGCGTGGCAACCAAGGCATGCATTCTGCGAGAGCAGCGCCTTGGCCCGGCCAACATCCAGTGCAGCATGCGACGCGCTCGCCGCCAATAGAGCAGCGCCAATCAATGCGCTGCGGAACAGGACGCGCAGGGTCTGCATGTGCGCGTCCTCACTTGACTTGGGCGGGATATTCAAGGGTGTCGTCTCCATCATGGATCTGGCTCCTCTCTGATGAAGGAGTTGATGGGACTATAGGAGCAAGCATGAGAGCACGGGTCACATCCCGTTATTCACAGGGGAAACCCTTGTGAAGCAATTGAGTCGGAATGACGCAAACGTGCGCGCAGTATGGGCTGGCTGGGCCTGAACTAAAGTTCGAACTTGCGCTGCTGTTGTGTCTCAACGCACGCGATGACCGTTCCACCTCGGGCAACGCATCCGCCCTGCAAGATCCGCACCCGCTTCACAGCCTGCATGATTTCATCCATCTCCTGCCCAGCCCGCTCAACCAGCGCCGAGCCGTCCGATACTTTGGTCACCGAGTCTTCAATCAGCGCCTTGATTTCTTTGGCCGCGCCCGCGCTCCTTTGCGCCAGCGAGCGCACTTCGCCTGCCACCACTGCAAAGCCGCGCCCCTGATCGCCGGCACGCGCCGCTTCCACCGCCGCATTGAGGGCCAGGATAGGCGATCTGCGTGACCTGCCCCGCCGCGCGCGCGGCGCGAAGGCTGAGACGGAAGAAGACAAAGATGCGCGTGCTGCGAGCGTGAAGTCAGCGGCCAAGCGCGCGAAACAGAACGTGCGTCTGCGCTGCAAGACAGCGCGCGTTACTCATATGGTCACTCTGACCACACGTGAGTGCATTACCGATTTGGAGCGCTTCTTGAAGTTCTGGGATGCGTTTCGGCGCATCATGGCCCGGCACGGTGAGTTCCATTACATCGCTGTTCCTGAGCTGCAAAAACGCGGCGCATGGCATATGCACGTGGCTGTCTCTGGTCGCGCTGCGCTCAACCTTGCTCGTCGCGCATGGTTGAAGGTCGTGGGTGGTCGCGGTAAGGGCTACTGTCACATCCGCAACCCGCAGGGCGCGCATTTCGGTAAGCAGTGGAAGCTGGATGCGCTCGCGAGCTATATCGCGAAGTACATCGGCAAAGAGATTGCGGACACGCGATTCAATAAGAAGAAGTACTACACAAGCCGGGGCATCAATGTGCCTGAGGCTGTTGTCTACGCGATTGAGAACAGCCGTGGTCACTGTGCTGACGCCATCAAAGACGTTCTCACCACTCTTTGCGCTGAGTTCGATATTGCGGATATTCGATGTTTCGTCGCACTTGACGGATCGTCGTATTTCGCAAGCGCGAGCAGGCCTGTGTCGCTGACGATTTAGCGCAACTGGCGGGCGATGGTTAGCACGATGGTGAATATCGTTGTCCAAAACAGCAGCATGACAACCCAGTGAGCGCCGCGTTTTGTTGTGGGTTGCGTTATGCGTATGGGGGCGTCTCTGTTGTCATTCCCGTTCGCCGCTTTGCGATATTTGGCGCGCTCTTGGTAGCTGAGGCGCTTACGCAGTTCTGCGATGTACCAATCGCGATCTTGGATTCCCATCTCTGCCCTCCCTCTCAGGCTGCGTCTAGTAGACTTGGCTGCTGACGTTCTTGGTGGCGCTTAATTGCACGTTTTACGCTGCTTAGGTGGACGCCGAACATGCGCGCGATTGCTGAGCGTGTCATGTTGCCCTGCTGCCATAGTCGTAGGGCTTCAGCTTCGTCTTTCGTGCTCATTGCATAGTGTCTGCCTAGCTTTACGCCTCTTTTTGCTGCGGCGGCCATGCCTGCTCTAGTGCGTTCGCGGATCAATTCACGTTCGAACTCTGCAAACGCGCCGACCATGTGGAAGAGCATGCGGCCCGCTGGTGTGGTGGTGTCTAACGATTCGGTTAGTGACCGGAATTGAGCGCCCTTTTCTTCGATTCTTTCGATGATGCGCAGTAGGTCTTTCAACGATCTTGCGATGCGGTCGAGTTTGTAGACGATGACTTGGTCGCCGGGTTTTAGCACGCGCAGCAGCTTTTCTAGTTCTGGTCTGCCTACCGTGGTGCCGCCGCTTTTCTTTTCGGAAAAAATAAAACCGACGCCTGCTCGAAACAGTGCGTCGGTTTGTGCGTGAGTCTCTTGTTCTTGCGTCGAGACTCGGGCGTAGCCGTACAACATAGACCCCCTCGAAACTGTTGTTTCTTGGGAGTTTAGCTTGGCTAAGCAGTAATGGCGGAGAGGGTGGGATTCGAACCCACGGTACCGTCGCCGGTACGCCTGATTTCGAGTCAGGTACATTCGACCACTCTGCCACCTCTCCGGTAACTGGGTCGCTGAATCGCGAAACCGCGACTATAACAGAATTTTTCCGGCCAGATCAAGAGGGCCCCGGCGCCACTCGATCAAACTGCGGGCTTCAGCACTTCCTGGCCACCCAGATACGGGCGCAGTGCCGTCGGCACCGTGACCGAGCCATCGGCGTTCTGGTAGTTCTCCAGCAGGGCCACCAGCGTACGGCCCACGGCGAGACCCGAGCCGTTGAGCGTGTGCACCAGCTCAGGCTTGCCCTGCGCGTTGCGGAAGCGCGCCTGCATCCGGCGCGCCTGGAAGTCGCCCATGTTGGAGCACGAGCTGATCTCGCGATACGTGTTCTGCGCCGGAATCCACACCTCGATGTCGTACGTCTTGGTGCTGCCGAAACCCATGTCGCCGGTGCACAGCACGACGGTGCGGAACGGCAGTTCCAGCTTGCGCAGGATGTTCTCGGCGCAGTTCGTCATGGCCTCCAGCGCGGCGGCCGAGGTTTCAGGCTGCACGATCTGCACCATCTCAACCTTGTCGAACTGGTGCTGGCGGATCATGCCGCGCGTGTCCTTGCCGTACGAACCGGCTTCGGAACGGAAGCACGGTGAATGGGCCGCGAACATCATCGGCAGCGTATCGGCGGCCACGATCTCGTCGCGCACGAGGTTCGTGAGCGGCACTTCGGCGGTCGGGATCAGGTAGAAGTTCTCGACGCGCTCGCCGTCTCCCTCTTCTGCGCTGTGCCCCATCTTGCGCGGCACGCGGAACAGGTCTTCCTCGAACTTCGGCAACTGGCCCGTGCCACGCATCGAAGCAGCGTTGACGATGTACGGCACGTACGCCTCGGTGTAGCCGTGCTCCAGCGTGTGCGTGTCGAGCATGAACTGCGCGAGTGCGCGATGCAGACGCGCCACCTGCCCTTTCAGGACGGTGAATCGTGCGCCCGACAGTTTGGCGCCCGCGTCAAAATCCAGCCCCAGCGCGGCGCCCAGGTCTACGTGGTCCTTCACGGGGAAGTCGAACGTGCGCGGCGTGCCTTCGCGGCGCACTTCCACGTTCTGCGTCTCGTCGCGGCCGGCCGGCACGCTTTCGTGCGGCAGGTTCGGGATCGACAGCATCAGGTCCTGCAACTTCGCCTGCACCACGTCGAGTTGCGCGGCAGACGCTTTCAGCTCGTCACCGATGCCCGACACCTCGGCCATCACGCCCGATGCGTCCTCGCCCTTGCCCTTGAGCACACCGATTTGCTTGGACAGGCTGTTGCGGCGGGCCTGCAGCTCTTCGGTGCGGGTCTGGATGGCCTTGCGTTCCGCTTCGAGCGCGGCAAAGCCGGCCACGTCGAGCACGTAGCCGCGATCTTTGAGGCGCGCGGCGACGGCGTCGATGTCTTTGCGCAGCAGTTGGATATCAAGCATGGTGGAGAAAAAGGAAAGCGAAGATTGCGAGCGATCTGAATGACCGAAAAGACCGATTTTATCGTACCGGCCCGTAGGGATTATTTGTTGCGGGAGGATTTGTCCTGCTCGGCATGCCACCGCGCATCCAGCTCGCGCAGGTGCCGCAGCTTCTCGCCAATCTTGCCTTCCAGGCCGCGCGGCGTCGGCACGTACCAGTTCTGCGCGGGCAGATCGTCGGGAAAGTAGGTTTCGCCAGCGGCGTAGGCCTCGGGCTCGTCATGCGCGTAACGGTAGGCATGGCCGTAGCCGAGTTCTTTCATCAGCTTGGTCGGCGCATTACGCAGGTGCACGGGCACGTTGCGCGACTTGTCCTGGCTGACGAAGGCCCGCGCCGCGTTGTAGGCGTTGTAGCCGGCGTTCGACTTGGGCGCGATGGCCAGGTAGATCACCGCCTGGGCCAGCGCAAGCTCCCCTTCCGGCGAGCCCAGGCGTTCGTACGTTTCCGCGGCGTCGAGCGTGATGCGCCCGGCGCGCGGGTCCGCCAGGCCGATGTCTTCCCACGCCATGCGTACGATGCGGCGCGCAAGATAGCGCGGGTCCGCGCCGCCATCGAGCATGCGGCAGAACCAGTACAGCGCGCCGTCCGGGTCGGAGCCGCGTACGGACTTGTGCAG
The DNA here is from genome assembly GCF_056280165.1 of Ralstonia sp. 110700041-2. Classification (NCBI taxonomy): domain Bacteria; kingdom Pseudomonadati; phylum Pseudomonadota; class Betaproteobacteria; order Burkholderiales; family Burkholderiaceae; genus Ralstonia; species Ralstonia sp. 110700041-2. Next base: position 326,343 of record NZ_JBSFAI010000002.1, read on the forward strand.
CGCGCTGATCTGGTCGTAGAAGGCGTCGCCGCCCTTGTCGAAGCGGCGCAGATTTTCTGACAGCGCAGAGGCCAGCAGCGCCTCGTCAACGGCGGGCACCGCATCGCCATCCGCTTGCGCGCGCGCGGCGCGGGCCACAATTTCAATGTTGTTGAGCAGCTTGCGGCCATCGCCGTCGGCCGACGCGACGATGGCGTCGAGTGCGGCGGGCGTCCACTCCAGCCCGCCCAGCTCCTGACGTGCACGTTCGGCAAGCTGCTTCAGCTCGTCGTCCGACAGGCTCTTGAGCACGTACACCGCAGCACGCGAGAGCAATGCGCCGTTCACCTCGAACGAGGGATTTTCCGTCGTCGCGCCGATGAAGGTGAACAGCCCGCTTTCCACGTGCGGCAGGAAGGCATCCTGCTGGCTTTTGTTGAAGCGATGGACCTCGTCGACGAACACAAGGGTGCGGCGGCCGTGGGCACGAAACTGCTCCGCACGCTCCACGGCCTCGCGGATGTCCTTGACGCCAGACAGCACGGCGGACAGCGCGATGAATTCCGCGTCAAACGCGTTGGCCATCAGCCGCGCCAGCGTGGTCTTGCCCACCCCGGGCGGGCCCCAGAGGATCATCGAATGCGGCTCGCCGGAGGCGAAGGCCACGCGCAGCGGCTTGCCCGGCCCCAGCAGATGCTGCTGGCCGATCACATCGTCGGCGGAATGGGGGCGGAGGCGCTCGGCCAGCGGCATGTGGGCGGGCGCGTCCGGGAAGAGAGATGCGGAAGCGTTCATGCGGGGATTGTCGCAGAATCCGCCCGCCGGCCGGTTCCCACGGCAACGTCAGGCAGCGCGTGCGTCCAACGCCGGCTCCTCTGCGACCGGGCTGCTCCGGCCAATCCACCATCAGCACGCAGCTGTCCACGCTCGAAACCCGCCTGGGCTACCGCCTATGCGAACGCGGCCGCAGCGGCTTCCGGCTCACCGCGCGCGGCGAACGCTTCGTCGATTCCGCACGCAAGCTGCTGGGCGCGCTCGATGTCTTCAGCGCAGAGGCCCGCAAGGTGGGGCGTACTCTGGTCGGCACGTTGAATCTCGGATTGATCGGTCATGCGCCCATCAACGCGAATGCGCGCATCAGTCAGGCCATCGAGCGCTTTCGGGAGCGCGATGAATCCGTGCATTTCATGGTCTCGGTGCGCCCGCCCGGGGAGCTGGAAGGACTGCTGCTCGACAACAAGATCCACATGGCGATCGGCTATTTCTGGCACCGTGTGCCGGCGCTGGACTACACGACGATCTTCCACGAGACGCAGCTTGCGTATGCGGGACGCGGCCATCCGCTGTTCCGCAAGGCTGGGGACGTGACGCCCGCGCAGGCGCTGGCGCACGCATGGGCGTGGCGCAGCTATCCGCTGCCCGAAGCGGCGGGGTCGCCGGCCGAGCGGCCGGTGACTGCGGTGGCAGACAACATGGAAGCGGTGGCAATGCTGGTGCTTTCGGGCCGGCACCTGGGTTACCTGCCGGAGCACTTTGCGGCGCCCTATGTGGCCCAGGGCCTGTTGACGCCGTTGGCACCGGCAGCCATGCGCTACGAGGTGCCGTTCGACATGGCGGTGCGCCGCGACGCCCGGCGCAATGATCTGCTGGCCGCCTTCATCGCTGACATGAAAGCGGCCCACGCCTGAAAAGGCGGGGCAATCCGTCAGTTCGATGCCCGCTGTACCAGCCCCATGAACGCCTTGGCGGGCAGCGGCCCGTGACACGATTGCGCGCCGTTGGACGCACGCAGCAGCAGCCACACGTTCTCGCTGGCCGGCGGCTGAATCACGAACGGCTGACGCGCCGAAGCCTCGGGCAGGCGCGGATCGGCCGGCGCCTGGATCGGCACGACCTGCCCGGCGTGGCCCTTCACCAATGCGCTGCACTCGGCGCTGGGCAGCTCGGTCGCGTGCAGGAAATCCTTGTTGACCAAGGCCTCGGCCAGCACCGTGTCTGGCGCGGTGAGGAAGGAATCGACGTCAAAACGGGACGCACCGGTGGAGGCACATCCCGCAAAGACGGCCGCCGCTGACGCAGCGACGGCAACAGCGGCTGCTCGGTGCAGCGACGTGGTGAACGGCAAAGGCATGGTCGGTCTCCTGGTCGAAAACCGGCCTGCACGCGTCATTGCTTGATGACGTCGGCCCCTTTGGGCGGCGTAAAGCGGAACACGTTGGCCGGCAGTTGCGGATTCTTCTGGATGTTCGAGAACGTCAGCAAGGTGGTGTTCCCGAAGGCGTCGCGCAGCTCCATCCCCTGCAGCTCGCCGCTGCGAAAACCGATGGCGATGCGCTGGAACTGGGTGTCCTTTGCCTTGGGGGTGAGTTCGACCCAGTCGATGCCGTCCTTGGTGCCGCCTTCCTTAAGCGTGAAGTTTTTGGCCAGATCATTGCTGCCAAACAGGATGGCAGCGGGGCTGGAGCCCAGCGACGCATCAAGCTTGCGCTCCGTGATCTGGTTCAGGTCCTTGTCGAAGATGTACAGCATCTGGCCGTCGGCCGAGAGCTGCTGTTCGTACGGCTTCACATAGCGCCAGACGAAGCGGCCCGGGCGCGAGAAGACAAAATCGCCGTTGGACGTCCCGGCCACGCGCAGCGGGCTGCCGTTGGTGCCGCCCTTCACCTGCCGTTGCACGAACTCGCCGCGCGCAGTGCTGACGTTGCTCACAAAGGCGTTGAGCTGTTCGACCGCACCTGCATAGGCGCCGGCAGACCATGCCGCCAGAGAGACCAGCCCGGCGGCCATCAGGTGACGCGCGTTCAACACAAACATAGGAATCCCGGTTTCAGTTGATCTTGTTGTTAGTGGCCGGCAGCGACGGAACATTCCGCCCGTGCGGTAACGCGATGTAACGGCAAATGCGCGCAGCGCGCGGGCAGCGTCATTCCTCTTCGACGACGTTGCCGTTGCGGTTGGGCGCCAGGATTTCACGGTTGCCGTTGCCCGACATGGCGGACACGAGCCCCGCCTTTTCCATGTCTTCGAGCAGGCGTGCGGCGCGGTTGTAGCCGATGCGCAGGTGACGCTGCACCAGCGAGATCGACGCGCGGCGATTCTTGAGCACCACATCGACAGCCTGGTCGTACAGTGGATCGGCCTCGCCGCCGCCCGCACCCACAAGGCCAGCACCGCCACCAAAGCCATCGCCACCGCCCTCGCCATCGGCCACACCGCCTTCGAGAATGCCTTCGATGTAGTTCGGCTCGCCTTGCGCCTTCAGGTTATCGACGATGCGGTGGACTTCCTCGTCCGACACGAACGCGCCGTGCACGCGCACTGGCAAGCCGGTGCCCGGCGCGAGATACAGCATGTCGCCCATGCCCAGCAGCGCTTCGGCGCCCTGCTGGTCAAGGATGGTGCGCGAGTCGATCTTGCTGCTGACCTGGAACGCGATCCGCGTCGGCACGTTGGCCTTGATCAGGCCCGTAATCACGTCCACCGACGGACGCTGCGTTGCCAGCACGAGGTGGATACCGGCGGCACGCGCCTTCTGCGCAATCCGCGCGATCAGCTCTTCGACCTTCTTGCCGACCACCATCATCAGGTCGGCCAGTTCGTCGATCACGATGACAATCATCGGCAGCTTGTCGAGCGGCTCCGGCGCGTCAGGCGTCAGGCTGAACGGGTTGGGAATCTTTTCTTCGCGCGCAGCGGCTTCTTCGATCTTCTTGTTGAAGCCGGCCAGGTTTCGCACGCCCATCTTGCTCATGAGCTTGTAGCGGCGCTCCATCTCGCCCACAGCCCAGTTGAGCGCGTGGCCGGCTTGGCGCATGTCCGTCACGACTGGGCACAGCAGATGGGGAATGCCTTCGTAGATGCTCAGTTCCAGCATCTTCGGGTCGATCAGAATCAGGCGCACCGCGTCGGCCTTCGCCTTGTACAGCAGCGACAGGATCATCGCGTTGATCCCGACCGACTTACCTGAGCCCGTGGTACCAGCCACCATGCAGTGCGGCATCTTGGCCAGGTCGGCCACGACCGGCTTGCCGGCAATATCCTTGCCCAGCGCCAGCGTGAGCTGCGATGCGCTCTCGTTGTAGACCTGCGAGCCGAGAATCTCCGACAGGCGCACCGCTTGGCGCTTCGGGTTCGGCAGCTCCAGGCCCATGCAGTTCTTGCCTGGAATTGTCTCCACCACGCGGATCGACACCAACGACAGCGAACGCGCCAGGTCCTTCGCCAGGTTGACGATCTGGCTGCCCTTGACGCCCGTGGCGGGCTCGATTTCGTAGCGCGTGATGACCGGGCCCGGATAGGCCGCCACCACCTGCACTTCCACGCCGAAATCCTTGAGCTTCTTCTCGATCAGGCGCGAGGTGAATTCCAGCGTCTCGGCGCTCACGGTTTCCACAACCGGCGGAATCGGATCGAGCAGCGCGAGCGGGGGCAGGTCGGAATCGTGAATGTCGACAAACAGCGGCTGCTGCTTCTCGCGCTCCACGCGCTCGCTCTTGACCACGGCGGTCGGGCGCACGATCTGCACCGGCGGCGATTCTTCAATGCGCACGCGGCGGGTTTCGACCACTTCCTCGCGCTCGACCTTGGCCGCCTCGCCGATGGCGCGGTCCTGTTTGCTCTCGCGGCGCGTCTTGAAGCCGACGAACAGCATCTCGACGCCGGCGCCGATCTGCTCGGCCAGGTTCAGCCACGAGAAATGGAAGAACAGCGACAGCCCGACCAGGAACGTAAACAGCAGCGCCAGCGTGCCGCCGGTAAAGCCCAGCGAATGCTGCATCGCCCCGCCGATCACATCGCCCAGCACGCCGCCCGGCGCACGCGGCAGCTTCATGTGCAGCGAGTACATGCGGATGGCTTCCAAACCCATGCTGGAAGCCAGGATGAGCGCAAAGCCGATCCACGTGACACTGGCATCAACGCGCGGCATGGAGGTGCGCGGCAGGCGTTCGTCCGACATCAGCTCGCGCCAGCCGCGCCAGACCTTGCGCACGAGCAGCACCGCCCACCAGTAGGCGGACGCGCCAAAGACAAACAGCAGCAGATCGGCCAGCCACGCGCCCACGCGGCCGCCCAGGTTGCGGATTTCGTCGACCTGGCTGGCGTGGGTGAAACCGGGATCGGCGCGGTTGTATGACAGGAGAATGATCAGGAAGGCGATGGTCACCGCCAGCAACAGGAACCAGCGGACCTCCCCCAGCAGCCGCCCAATGCGGGACGGCAGTGCGGACGGATCGGTGCGGGTTGTCGGAGTGGTGGAAGCTCGAGCCATGCGGGAGACGGGTGCGCCGCTTGGACGAGGCCGCGCGGCTTGGGACAGCACAAATACGATGCCAACGATTGTAACGCGGCCCTATCACCGCCATTGGAATTTACAACCGGGCGGACGAGGGGGTGCCACTTTATAATGGCGCCCATCACCCTCACCTAGCCTGCACGGCGGCGCTCCACCCCTCGTGCCGCGCACACTCAGAACGCATCATGGCAAAACACGCAAAAGTGCTGATCCTTGGCTCCGGCCCCGCCGGCTACACGGCCGCGATTTACGCTGCCCGGGCCAACCTGAACCCGGTGCTGGTCACCGGCCTGGCGCAGGGCGGCCAGCTCATGACCACCACCGACGTGGAAAACTGGCCCGCTGACAAGGAACACCTGCAGGGCCCCGAGTTGATGCAGCGCTTCCTGGAGCACGCTGAGCGTTTCAAGACCGAAGTGCTGTTCGACCACATCCACACCGCGCATCTGAAGGAAAAGCCGATCCGCCTGGTGGGCGATTCTGGCGAATACACCTGCGACGCGCTGATCGTCTCCACCGGCGCTTCGGCCCAATACCTGGGCCTGCCGTCGGAAGAAGCCTTTGCGGGCCGCGGCGTGTCTGCATGCGCCACGTGCGACGGCTTCTTCTACAAGGGCCAGGAAGTGGCCGTGGTGGGCGGCGGCAACACCGCCGTGGAAGAAGCGCTTTACCTGGCCAACATCGCCAGCAAGGTCACGCTCATCCACCGCCGCGACAAGTTCCGCGCCGAACCGATCCTGATCGACCGACTGCATGAGCAGGAGAAGAAAGGCAAGATCGAGATCAAGACCAACATGGTGCTCGATGAAATCCTGGGCGATGAATCCGGCGTGACGGGCGCCCGCCTGAAAGGCACGCACGAGAACGAAGGCAAGACCGAAGAGATCAAGCTGGCGGGCGTGTTCATCGCCATCGGCCACAAGCCGAACACCGACATCTTCCGCGGCCAGCTCGACATGAACGACACGGGCTATATCCGCACGAAGAGCGGCCTGGACGGCATGGCCACGGCCACCAACATCCCGGGCGTTTTCGCCGCCGGCGACGTGCAGGACCACATCTACCGCCAGGCCATCACCAGCGCCGGCACGGGATGCATGGCAGCACTGGACGCCCAGCGCTACCTGGAAAGCCTGGAATAAGCTGCACCGCCCCGGGTTTCCCGGGCGCAAACAACGCGGCCGATGGGTGACCATCGGCCGCGTTGCCATGTGCGGCACCTTCGTATAATCGACACACGCCCCACCCCGGTGTGCTCGCCTGCCTTCACCATGAAACGCGCCCCTTCCCCCGCCAACAAGCTCAGCCTGACCGATCTGGCCGGCCTGCGTGACCAGCTCAAGCATGAGACGCAAGCACGCGAAGCCGAACGCCAGCGCGCCGAAGCCGCCGCACGCAAGGCGGCCGAAGAAGCCAACGTGTTCCGTGCCAGCATCGGCGAGGTCAGCGCGCTGCGCCAGAACAAGCGCGTCGAACATCCGCGCAATCCGCCCGCGCCCGAACCCGTGCACTCGCGCGCCGAAGAGCAGACCGTGCTGCGCGATTCCCTGTCGGATGAATTCGACGTGGACAACTTACTCGAGACCGACGACACGCTGTCCTACCGGCGCCCCGGCATTGGCGACGACGTGCTCAAAAAGCTGCGCCGCGGCGAGTGGGCCACGCAAGACCAGATCGACCTGCACGGCATGCGCCGCGAAGAAGCCCGCGAGGCGCTGGCCGCCTTCCTGCGCCGTGCCGTGCAGCGTGGCATCCGCTGTGTGCGCGTGATCCACGGCAAGGGACTCGGCTCGCCCGACAAAACGCCGGTGCTCAAGGGCAAGGTACGCTCGTGGCTGGTGCAGAAGGAAGAGGTGATCGCCTTCGTCGAGCCGCGCAACACGGCGGGCGGCGCGGGCGCGGTGCTGGTGCTGCTGCGCCAGCCGTACGGCTCCTGACGCGCAGCCCTCCTTACACCTGCTCACAACAAGAACAACACGCACATGCACGTGACCCGCCTGCAGTTGGTGATGCACTGGGTGGAGATCCTCGCGGTCTTCTCGTTTGCCATCTCGGGACTGGCCGAAGCCAAACGGCGCCGGCTCGATGCCGTGGGCGCGTTCATCGTCGCGTTCCTGACCGCGTTTGGCGGCGGCACGCTGCGCGATCTACTGCTGGATCGGCGGCCCTTCTACTGGATCGAGCACGAGCAATACCTGCTCGCGCTGTTCGTGATGAGCCTGTTCGCCAACTGGGTGATCCGGCTGGTGAGCCAGCTGGTGTCCGATCGCGTGCTGATCGTGGCCGACGCCATCGGCATGGGGCTCTTTGGTGTGCTCGGCACGCAACTGGCGCTTGATGCGGGCGTGCCGATCTTTGTGTCGGTGATGATGGGCGTGATCACGGCGGCCTTTGGCGGCCTGCTGCGCGATGTGGTCTGCAATGAAGTCCCCATGCTGCTGCGGGACAATCACCCGTACGCAACGTGCGCGTTTCTCGGGTGCTTCCTCTACGTCGGGCTGACGCAGACGGACCTGCTGCCAAGCGTGTCCGTGGTGATCGCCACGCTGGCGATCGTGATCGGCCGGCTGGTGACGCTGCGCTGGAACATCACCCTGCCGCGTTGATCAGGCGCTGACCGGCGCGAGCGCGCCGGCCACGGGCAGCGGCTTCAGACCGCTGCTTCGTCCTTCTCACCGGTGCGGATGCGGATCACCTGCTCCACCGGCATCACGAAGATCTTGCCGTCGCCGATCTTGCCGGTCTTTGCTGCCTTGACGATCGTGTCGATCACGTTTTCGACCTGGCTTTCGGCCACCACCACCTCGATCTTGATCTTCGGCAAGAAGTCGACCACGTATTCCGCACCGCGATACAGCTCGGTGTGCCCCTTCTGGCGGCCGAAACCCTTGACCTCAGTGACGGTCAGGCCGGTCACCCCCACGTCGGCGAGCGACTCGCGCACTTCGTCCAGTTTGAAGGGCTTGATGATGGCGGTGATCTGTTTCATGGGTGTCTCGCTCACTAGTTGGTGAAGTATTCAAGCGTCCAATAATACTGGAGCCGGTTAATGCGCACATCCTGGGCGATGCCGGCCACCGTTTGCAGCAGCGTCGGATCGTCGGGAAAGTTCTTCAGCACATCATGTTCGCTGCCATCGCGCAAGGGGCGGCGCTGCCACGTGTTGCCATGTTGGTCGCTGTAGGCAATGGGCGTGCTGGAGCCAAACACATACAGGTTGTCGAACCACAGCACACGCACGCCGGGCCCCAGCGCGCGATGCAGCCGTTCGACGTGCTGGCGCAAATGCTGCAGCGGCACATGCGACCACCAGCAGCCCGCCGTCATCACGTCAAACGTGCCGGGCGCGAACGGCAGCGCATCGTTGTCCGCGCGCACAAACGACGCCCCGGCGATGCCTTTGCCACGCGCAACGCGCAGCACGGTGTCGTTGTAATCCGCGCAGACGATGCTGCGCGCATCGGTCATCGGCTCGGCCCAGAAACCGGTGCCGCACGCGAGATCCAGCACCCGCGCGCCGCGCGTCAGATCATGCACGCGCGCCTTCAACCGCGCCAAATCGCCCTGCCGCTCGGGCTTCGTATAGATGCGCTCATATTCAGGGGCGCGCTTGGCGTAGTAATCGAGCATGCCGGGGGCTTACTCTTTGAAGCGCGACGTAATCGGATACCGCCAGTCGCGCCCGAACGCCCGCGGCGTCACGCGGATGCCCACCGGCGCCTGACGCCGCTTGTATTCATTGATCTTGATGAGGCGCACGATCTTCTGCACGTCGGCCTCGGCAAACCCGGCCGCGATGATGTCGGCCACCGGCTGGTTCTGCTCCATGTAGCGCTGCACGATGGCGTCGAGCGCATCGTATTCGGGCAGGCTGTCCTGGTCGGTCTGGTTCTCGCGCAGCTCGGCCGATGGTGCGCGGGTCAAGATGCGCTCCGGAATCACCTCCGACAACGAATTGCGGTAGCGGCACAGTCGGTAGACCAGCGTCTTGAAGATATCCTTGATCACGGCAAAACCGCCGGCCATGTCGCCGTACAGCGTGCAGTAGCCGACCGCTATTTCACTCTTGTTGCCGGTCGTCAGCACGATCCGGCCGCTCTTGTTGGACAGTGCCATCAGCAGCGTGCCGCGAATGCGCGCCTGGATGTTCTCTTCCGTCGCATCTTCGGGCAGCCCGCGGAACTCCTCCGCCAAGGCACCCTTGAATGCGTCGAACATCGGGCTGATGGCGATTTCGTCGTACTGCACGCCCAGCCGGGCCGCCATGTCGCGCGCATCCACCCACGAGATATCTGCCGTGTAACGCGAGGGCATCATGACCGCGCGCACGCGATCCGCGCCCAGCGCGTCGACGGCAATCGCCAGCACCAACGCTGAATCGACGCCACCCGACAAGCCGATGATTGCGCCCGGGAAGCCATTCTTGCCGAGGTAGTCGCGCACGCCCAGCTTGAGCGCTTCGTATACCTGGGCTTCCAGCGGAGGCTCCGGGACGATCGTGCCCGGCAGCGCGCGTCCGCCGTCGAACTGCACGTAGCCCACGCCCTCGACAAACTGCCCCATCCGCAAGACGACGTTGCCTTCGGCATCGAGCACGAACGAGCCCCCGTCGAACACGAGTTCATCCTGCCCGCCGACGAGGTTTGCATACACATGCGGCAATCCCGATTCCTTCACACGGGCACCGATGATCCGCTCGCGCAGGTCTTCCTTGTCGAGGTGGTACGGCGAGGCGTTGGGGATCAACACAACCTGCGCGCCGGCGGCCTTGGCATAGGCCGTGGCCGTGGCGTACCAGGCGTCTTCGCAGATGATGACGCCGAAGCGCGTGCCGTCCACTTCGAACACAAAGGGCTCGGTGCCGGGCTGAAAGTAGCGCTTCTCGTCAAAGACCTCGTTGTTGGGCAGTTCAAGCTTGTCGTACCGGCCGACCACACGGCCGTCAAGGGCCACTGTGGCGCTATTGGTGGGCTTGGGCAGCACGCCGGGCGCTGGGGCTTCCAGCGAGAGTTGTGGGTGCCCGATCAGCACGTGCAAGCCCGGGAATGCCGCCAGCTCGGCGATGAGCGCATCGAGCGCGCGTGCGCTGGCGTCGATGAACGCCGGGCGCAGCAGCAGGTCTTCGGGCGGATAGCCCGTGAGCGACAGTTCCGGCGTGAGCAGGATGCGCGCACCAGCCTGGTGCGCTTCGCGCGCGGCGGCGACAATGCGGGCAGCATTGCCGGCGAAATCGCCGACGGTGCAGTTGATCTGGGCGAGAGCGACAGAGACGGTCATGGGGGCAATGTGGATTGCAAGCGCGGCATCCGAAGCTCGAATTAGAATCGGCGGCATGACCTCTCGCCCCCTTGCTCCCGAGCCTCAAGCGCGCGCTGGTTCGCGACACGAATTGACCGATTATCGCACGCGACTTGTGACCGATCTGCGTGACATCGGCCGCGATGCCTGGGATGCCCTGCTCGCCCTGCAGCCCGAGGCAACGCCTTTTCTGCGCTTCGATTTCCTGCACGCCCTGCATGCGAGCGGCAGCGCGTCGCCCGACACCGGCTGGTCGCCGCAATACCTGACACTGTGGCAAGACGGCCCCGACGGTGAAGTGCTCGCCGCCGCTGTGCCGCTGTATGTGAAAGGTCACTCCTATGGCGAGTACGTCTTCGACTGGGCCTGGGCCAATGCGTACGCGCAGCACGGGCTCGAGTACTACCCGAAATGGCTGTCGGCCATCCCTTTTACGCCGGTGCAGGGCGCGCGGCTGCTGGCGCGGGATGCGGCTGCGCGCGCAGCGCTGGTCGAAACGTTGCTGGCAGTTGCGCGCCAGAGCGCGTTGTCATCGCTGCATGTGCTGTTTCCCACTGCCGACGAAGCCGAGCAACTGCACGCCGCAGGCATGCTGCTGCGGCAAGGGGTGCAGTTCCACTGGTGCAATCCGGGCTTTGCAAGCTTCGACGATTTTCTGGGCGCGCTGGAACAGAAGAAGCGCAAAAATATCCGCGCCGAGCGCCGCCGCGTGCACGACGCCGGTATCACGTTCCGCCACGTGCCCGGCGCAGCCGCGACGGACGCGGACTGGCGCTTCTTCCACCGCTGCTATCGCACCACCTACCGCGAGCATCACTCGTCACCGTATCTAAACCTGGAGTTCTTCCGCCAGATCGGGCAGACGATGCCGGAAAACCTCCTGCTGGTGATTGCCTCGCGTGATGGCAATGACATCGCCAGCGCGCTGCTGGTGATCGACATGCGCCCCGAGGCGTCCGTCATGTACGGCCGCTACTGGGGCGCGATCGAGCATCACCCCTGCCTGCACTTTGAGACGGCGTATTACCAGCCGTTGACGTACTGCATCGCGCACGGCATCCGCACGTTCGAAGGCGGAGCGCAAGGCGAACACAAGATGGCGCGCGGCTTCGAGCCCGTGGCGACGCTGTCGGCACACTGGCTGGCGCACCCCGCATTTGCCGATGCCGTGGGCAGGTTCCTCGACCGCGAAACGGCCGGCATGGAAGCGTATCTGGACGAACTGACGGACCGCTCCCCGTTCAGGCAGCGGCCGGGATCGGATTAGCAGCGGGAAAACAGCGGAGGCGGGAAAGACAGCGTCCGCACGAACGGCGGACGCGAAGGTGCAGCTTAGTGCTCGGCAGGTTTCTGCTGGGCGATCACGCAGTGTGCGGCGTTCGAATCAACCGCCATGGAGGGAACAGCCATGGAGGGCGATGCGACGGCACGCTCGCCAGCGTGGGCTGCGTCCGGTGGCCCAACCAGCAGCGCCCACGCGGTGAATGCGGCCATGGCCACGGCGGAGAGCACGGGAACGACAACGGTCTTGTTCAACATCGCAGTACCGGGGGTTGGAGTCAAACTTGCCCGGGAGTCTAGAGGGGTCGTTTCCGGTGGGCAAATGAGCGTTTCTTAAATCTCTGTGTAGCAGAACTACCGGGCGGTAAGTATGCGCTATGCGTGAAAAATATCATGGAACGCATACAACGGGCCCACCCGGCCGCAGATGGCGCCCCGATGCGAGTCGACGAATCTCCGTGCGTTACATCGATGACGGCTTTGCAAAGAAAAAATCCCGGCACTCCATCCGGAGGCCGGGATTTGTCAGACATGCCGTACGGCAAAATCCTGAAACAGCTTACTTCTTATAGTTGGCAACGCCGTCGGCGATTTCCTTGTGGGCTTCTTCAATACCGCCCCAGCCTTCGACCTTGACCCACTTGCCGGCTTCCAGCGCCTTGTAGTGCTCGAAGAAGTGCTTGATCTGGTCCAGCAGGTTCTGGCCGATGTCCGACAGGTCGGTCACGTGGGCCGTCGCCGGGCTCAGCTTGTTGACAGGCACGGCAACCAGCTTGGCGTCCACACCGGATTCATCCGTCATCTTCAGCATGCCCAGGGCACGGCAGCGCACCACGCAACCGTGGATGAGCGGGAACGGCGTGACGACCAGCACGTCGACCGGGTCACCGTCGCCCGAGAGCGTCTGCGGGATGAAGCCGTAGTTGGCCGGGTAGCGCATGCCGGTGCCAACGAAGCGGTCTACGAACAGCAGGCCGGTTTCCTTGTCGGCTTCGTACTTGACCGGGTCGCTCTGCGCCGGGATCTCGATGATGACGTTGAAATCGTTGGGGATGTCCTTGCCCGGCGAGACGTTGTTGAAGCTCATGGAAATGCTCCGGAATGCGCGAAGTGCGTAAAAACGCGACGCAAATGGTTGGAAAGAAGCGTGAAAAACTGTCGGCGGGCATTATAGCCCCTCACACTCGGACGCTTGCCCTACCCCGGCCGCACCCGTGCGAAAATCGGGCGTTGCCGATCTTTTGCAGGAACCCCCCATGCATGCCCAGCACTTCATCGCCAACCGTCTGATGTCGCCCGATTCGGGGCTGCGCATCAAGGTGTTCGATCCGTCCGACGGCCAATCCTTTGCCGAGATTGCGCGCGGCAACGCCACCGACATCAACGTGGCAGTGCATGCCGCGCGGCGGGCGTTCGAAGGCGTGTGGGGTCAACTGGCGCCGGCCGAGCGCGGCCGTGTGCTGATGCGCGTAGCCCTGCGCCTGGCCGATCACGAGGAAGAACTCGCCCGCCTGGAAGCCCGCGACACCGGCAAGCCCATGCGCCAGGCGCGCGCCGATGCCCGCGCCGTCGCCCGCTACTTCGAGTTCTACGCCGGCGCCGCCGACAAGCTCCACGGGCAGACCATCCCCTACCCGGCCGATACCACCGTGCTGACCGTGCGCGAGCCGCATGGCGTGACCGCGCACATCATCCCGTGGAATTACCCGATGCAGATCTTCGGGCGCAGCGTGGGCGCCGCATTGGCGGCCGGCAACGCGTGCGTGGTCAAGCCGGCGGAAGACGCGTGCCTGTCGGTCCTGCGCGTGGCGGAGCTGGCCGCCGAGGCCGGCCTGCCCGATGGCGCACTCAACATCGTGACCGGCTATGGCCACGAAGCCGGCGCGGCTCTGGCGGCGCACCCCGGGATCAACCATGTGTCGTTCACGGGGTCGCCGGAAACGGGCAAGGCCATTGTGCGAGCGGCCGCCGAAAACCACGTGCCCGTCACGCTGGAACTGGGCGGCAAATCTCCGCAGATCGTGTTTGCCGATGCCGATCTGGAAGCGGCCATTCCGGCCGTGGTGAACGGCATCATCCAGAACGCCGGCCAGACCTGCTCTGCAGGCAGCCGCGTACTGATCGAGCGCAGCATCTACGAGGCAATGCTGGACCGGCTCGCCATGGTGTTCGAATCGATCAGGGTCGGCCCGTCGTCGCTGGATCTGGATTGCGGCCCGCTCATCAACCCCAAGCAGCAGCAGCGCGTGTGGGATTTCGTCTCGGATGCGCAGCACGCCAACATTCCGGTGATGGCGCAGGGCCAGGTGGTGCCTGAGGCGCCCGAGACCGGCTATTACCAGGCGCCAATGCTGCTGCGGGATGTACCCCACACGCACCGCCTCGCCCAGCAGGAAGTGTTCGGTCCGCTGCTGGCCGCCATGCCGTTCGACACCGAAGCCGAAGCGCTGGCCCTGGCCAACGGCACACCGTACGGCCTGGTGGCCGGCGTATGGACAAACGACGGTGGCCGCCAGATGCGCCTTGCGCGCAAGCTCAGGGCCGGCCAGGTCTTCATCAACAATTACGGCGCGGGCGGCGGCGTTGAACTGCCCTTCGGCGGAACGGGCCACTCGGGGCACGGGCGCGAAAAGGGCTTCGAAGCGCTCTACGGCTTTACCACGCTCAAGACCATCGCCATCCGCCACGGCTAAGGCACAACGCAACATTCCACCCACAACACGAGGAGACACCATGCGGCTTGCCGGCAAGATTGCCATCGTCACGGGCGCGGGTTCAGGCTTTGGCGAGGGTATCGCCAACACCTTTGCCCGCGAAGGCGCACGCGTCGTCGTCAACGACTTGAATGCGGAGGCCGGTGAGCGTGTAGCCAGCGCCATTCGCGTGGCCGGCGGCGATGCGCATTTCGTGCAGGCTGACGTCTCCAATGGCGATTCCGTCGCCAAGCTGCTGGGCGCCACGCTGGCGCGCTATGGCGATCTGCACATCGTCGTGAACAATGCCGGCACCACGCATAAGAACAAGCCGTTGCTGCAGATCACCGAAGACGAGTTCGACCGCGTGATGGCTGTCAACGTGAAGAGCATTTACTGGACGGCACATCACATCGTCCCGCACTTCCGGGAGCGCGGCGGCGGCGTGTTCGTCAATGTGGCGTCCACCGCTGGCATCCGGCCGCGGCCCGGGCTCGTCTGGTACAACGCCAGCAAGGGCGCCGTCATCACAGCCAGCAAGGCGATGGCGGCCGAGCTGGGCCCCGACAAGATCCGCGTGAACTGCGTGAACCCGGTAATGGGTGCTACGGGCCTCATTGAGCAGTTCATGGGCGTACCCGACACCCCCGAGAACCGCGCGCGCTTCCTGGCGACGATCCCGATGGGGCGGCTCTCCACGCCGCAGGATGTGGCCAACGCATGCCTGTACTTGGCGTCGGACGAAGCCGAGTTCATTACCGGCGCGTGCCTGGAGGTGGACGGCGGGCGCTGCGTATAAACCCTGCCGGCGGGCGTCTTGGCGCGCCCGTCCGAGAAGCGCAGAATGCTGTGGCGGTTTTCCAGGCCGAGGTAGGTAACGAGGAGCACTCGGCCTGAACTCACAATAACTCTGGAGACCCGATGGCCACCACCACCCCACCCACCTCACCGGTCGGCGGCGCAGGCACGCTGCCACCCCAGTCCGCAAGTGCATTTGAAGAAGCCACCTACCGCAAAGTGACGTGGCGCCTGGTTCCGTTCCTGCTGCTGTGCTACGTGGTCGCGTATCTCGATCGCGTCAACGTGGGCTTTGCCAAGCTGCAGATGCTCAACGACCTCAAGTTCAGCGAGACCATCTACGGGCTCGGCGCCGGCATCTTCTTCATCGGTTACTTCCTCTTTGAAGTGCCGAGCAACGTGATCCTGCACCGCGTGGGCGCACGCATCTGGATCGCGCGGATCATGATCTCGTGGGGCATCATCTCGGCGGCCATGATGTTCGTGACCACGCCGGCCATGTTCTACGTGATGCGCTTCCTGCTGGGGCTGGCAGAAGCCGGCTTCTTCCCGGGGATCATCCTGTACCTCACGTATTGGTATCCGGCGCAGCGGCGCGGGCGCACCACCACCTTCTTCATGACGGCAATTGCGCTGTCGGGCGTGATCGGCGGCCCCATCTCGGGCTGGGCGATGAAGGCGTTTGCCGGCGTCTACGGCCTGGCCGGCTGGCAGTGGATGTTCCTGATCGAAGGCATTCCGTCGATCATCGTCGGCATCGTCGTGCTGGCGTATCTGGACGACCGCATCAGCCACGCGAAGTGGCTGACTGACGAAGAGAAGGCGCTGCTCGCGCGCAACATCGCCGCGGAAGACGCCGAGAAGGAAGACCCGCCCATCCGCACCGTCATGGCCAGCCCGCGCGTATGGCTGATGAGCCTGATCTACTTCACCTTCGTGATGGGCCTGTATGGCGTGAGCTTCTGGCTGCCGACGCTGATCAAGCAGACCGGCGTGGCCGATCCGTTCTCGGTCGGCCTGCTGACGGCGATTCCGTACGGCGCAGCAGTCGTCGCGATGGTCCTGGTGGCACGCAGCGCCGATCGCCTGCGCGAGCGCCGCTGGCACATCGCGATTCCCGCAGTGGTGGGCGCGGTCGGGCTCGTACTGTCAGCCGTCTGGCACACCGACACCATGCTGGCCATGGCCGCACTCACGCTCGGCACCATGGGCATCCTGACCACGTTACCGCTGTTCTGGAGCCTGCCGACTGCGTTCCTGGCCGGCACCGGTGCCGCCGCCGGCATTGCGCTCATCAATTCGCTGGGCAACCTCGCGGGCTTCCTGAGCCCCTACGCCGTCGGCTGGCTGAAAGACGCCACGCAGAGCACCGATTCGGGCATGTACATGCTGGCCACGTCGATGGTGCTGGGTGCGATCCTCACGCTTTCCGTACCAGCACGGATGGTGAACAAATAGGCGCCGTCACCAGCAAGAAAAAAGGCCGGGATGATCCCGGTCTTTTCTCATTTCACGGCAAGCAATGCGCTTTGCCGATAGTGGCGCTGGGCGTCTTCCATGCGCTCCGTCTGCTCGAACATCTGTGCAAGCGCCAGATGCGCATGGGCGCGCAGGCTGCCGGAGTGATCGGCATCGGCATATTTCAGTGCCGACTCCAGGTTCGACTGCGCCTTGCCCCAGAGCTGCTCCTTGAAGCACAGCATGCCAAGCGTGTAGAACAGTTCGGCATCCACCGGATGCTGGGCGAGCCATTTCTCTGCTTGCTGGATCAGCGGCAGCGCCTTGCCCGGCACTGCGCAATCGGCATAGCGGCGGATCAGGCGGCCATCCCAATGGGTCTTCAGGCCCTCTTCGACGATGCGCTTGGCATCATCGGTGCGACCGAGTTGCGCGAAGTACAGCGCCGCCTGCGAAGCGATGCGCGGCGAACGGCGTTCTTCCGTGGTCAACTCGCGCCAGAAGCCGTTCAGGGCATCGGCATCGTGGCGGCGCTCGGCCAGCAGCGTTTCACAGGCCATCTGCTTGAGTCGTGCGGCCAGCACGGAATGGATGGCGTTGCGCTTTTCCAGTGCACGCGTCAGGCGCAGCACCTCGCTCCAGTTCTTCAGATGCTGGTGAGCACGCAAGGCAATGCGTTGCGCCTGAATCTGCCGCGCCCCCTGCGATTGCAGTTGCGCGATCTTCTCGAGCGCGCCTTCCGCATCGCGAGCGTCAACCAGCAGTTCGGCCATCGACACAAGCTTCGCCTGCTCACGATCGGGCGAGGACACTTCGGCCATCCACGCGTCGCGGCGCTCGGTCTCCTGCATGCGGTGCGCGGCACGGGCACCGATCAGCGCGGCCGTCTCGCGCTGAGGCTCCCACGCCTGGGCTTCTCGCGCCTGGCGCTCCGCATGGCCGAAGCGGCCGGCAAACAGGCTTTCCATTGCTTCACGCAGCGCCGCCGATGCCTTCAGGATGCGGTTGCGCTCGCGATACGCCGCTGCACGCGCCGGCATACCCGCCACATGGTGGAAAAGGCGCATCACGAGATGCAGCACCACGAACGTCGCCAGCAGCGCAGCCAGCACGAAGTTGAGCGACATCTCCACCCGGTACGGCGGGTAGAACAGCACGACGTTGCTCAGATTGAGTTCGGTAAACAGCGCCAGCCCCACGGCGGCGGCAAACAGGAGCGCGACCCAGAATACCCAGCGCATGCTCACTCCTTGCCCGAACCGCGCACGGCGGCAAGGCTGTCAGCTAGCGTTGGAACCTGCAGCGTGCCAACCGTCGCGCGCGCCTGCGACAGTTGATTCTGCACTGTGGTCACGCGCGAAGACTGCGTATCAAAGTAGCGCGCGAGCAGCGTATCAGCGCGCCCCAGATCGGCGCGGAACACGGCTTCATTGCGCGAGAGCAACGCCAGGCGCGCATTCATCAGGCGCAGCTTGAGGTTTTCGCGCAGGAACCACGCTTGGTCGGAAGACAGCAGCAGTGCCTCGGTCTGATCGACGCGGCGCACCTGTACGATCTGGCCGAGTTCGCCGCGCACGTCGTTCCACAGGCGGCCCCACCAAGCGCGCACGCCTGCCGACCATCCGGCGTTTGGCGGCGTCGAGGCAACGGGCGCCGACGCAGCGTGCGCCTTGGCATTCTTCGAGGGTTTCGCCACAGTATGCGGCGCCTGCGCAGCCTGTTCCGCCTCCAGCGGCTGGGCCGACGAGACGAGCGGCAGCGTATCGACCGCGTTGATGGCGTCATCCAATCGCAGCGCAGCACCGGCCAGATCAAACGACGGCATCGCCTTGAGCTTGGCCATGTCGCGCGATACCGCCCGACGCACGGCGTTGAACTGCGGCTTGTCGAGCGTGGCCAGGCGCGCGTCGATCGTTTGCAGCGCAGCCAATGCACCCGCGACGTTGCCGGTCAGTTGCAGTTGTTCAGCGGTCACTTCCAGCGAACGCTGGATCTCGGCGCGCTGCCAGTCATCGCGGTTGCGCAGGAGGTCTTGATTGGCCTGCTCCAGCGCGGCCTGGCGATCGCGCGTTTCAGCGGTGCGGGCATCCAGCGCGCCAAACTTCTGCTGCAGCTGGGAAACCGAATCCTGATCGGCCCGCGAGAGCACGCGCATCTCCTGCGCCAGCGCCTCGTTCGTTTGGGCGCGCTGACGGATCTCGCGTGCAAGGCGTTCGTTGCGCACCTGTAGCGCGGCCACTGCCGCCACGACCGCGACCAGCGCCACCCAGATGATCCAACCGCCACGGCGCGGCGCATGGTTGACCGTCATGGTGGGCGCAAACGCAGCCGGCGGAGCAGCAGGCGCAGGACTCGGCTTGACGGCTGCGGGCGCTGGCGTTGAAGCGGGAGCGGGAGCGGGAGCGGACGAGGGAACGGGAGTCTGCGTCACAGTGGAAGAAGAAGTAGACGGGTTTGAATCATCCGGCACCGTTGCTGGGGCATGCTCGGGAGCCCATATCGGCCCGGCCCAGGCGAGCACGCTGGCGAGGAGCCGGTCGTCGCCGGCGCCCGTCAGCGTCACATCGCGGAAACCCAGCGATTCGGCCTGTTCGACGATGCGGGCGTGCGAAGCAAAGCATGGCGCGCCGTGCAGCGTATCGAGATCAGCGGGCGACAGATTGGCGCGGGCCAGCTCATCAAGATTGCGGACGGCCTCGGAGCTGGTGAGCGTCCAGGCGTGGCGGGACGAAAGCACGGCACGCAACGCAAGCCACGCAGCGGCATCGGGCACCGGTACGCTGCGGCGATAGGCTTCCGCCGTACGGACCGATGCACCGGCTTCGCGCAGCTGATCGGCCAGCCACTCACGGCCACCGTTGCCGCGCACGATCAGCACTTCACGGCCGCTCAGCGAGGGCACATCCAGCCGCGCGTAGAGCGCCTCGGAATCCTGGCGGGCGTCGTCGGCATGCGTGTCGGGCTTGATCACACGGTGCGCGGGCGGCGCGACCCCGTGCGTGGCAAGCGCCTGTGCGCTCGCGGGCCCCACTACTGCCACCGGTACTTCCTGCGGCCAGCGAAAGCCTTCCGGCATGGCGGAAAATGCCTGCTGCACGGCGTTGGGGCTGACGAACACGACCAGCGCATAGCGCGACGGATCGCCCAGCGCGGCACGCAAGTCGTCGAGATTGGGCGTCGGCGCAATGTCGAGCAGCGGAAACTGGTGCGTGCGCAGGCCGTGGCGCTCAAGCGCCGCCACCAGCATGGGCGCCTGTGCGCGCGGACGCGTGACCACCACCACGGGCGGGGTTGCCGATTGAACAGGCGGCGTGCTGGAAGCGGGCGACGATGGTGACAAGCGCGGTGGCAAGTGGTCGTCCATGGCGAGCCGTGGGATTCAGGTAGCGGGTGGGGCGTCGGCGCCCAGCATGGCAAGGATGTCGCGTGCGCCGCCGGCCAGCATCTGCTGGGCGACGCGCACGCCCAGTGCGTCGGCTTCGGCCAGCGTAGATGGCGTGGCTTCGCCATCCGCGGCGAGTTTGCGGGTGCCGTCCTGCGAAGCAACAAAGGCGCGCAGGCGCAGCGTGCCGCCGTCCGACCACTGCGCGAACGAGGCGAGTGGCACCTGGCACGAACCGCCGAGAATGCGCGAAACAGCGCGTTCAGCCGTCACGGCCAGTGCAGTGGGCTCATCGTGCAGGGGCGCGAGGCAGGCTCGCACGTCTGCGCGATCGGCGCGAATTTCGATGCCGAGCGCACCTTGCCCGGCTGCCGGTAGCGATTCTTCCGGCGCGATGGTCGAGCGAATGCGATCGACCAACCCCAGCCGCTTGAGCCCCGCAGCGGCCAGGATGATGGCAGCGTAGTCGCCGCGATCGAGCTTGCCGAGGCGCGTATCGAGGTTGCCCCGCAGCGGCTGGATCACCAGATGCGGAAACCGAGCCCTCAACGAGGCCTCGCGGCGCAGGCTCGACGTGCCCACCACGGCGCCGGCAGGCAGCGAGGCCAGATCAGCGTAGTCGTTGGAAATAAAGGCGTCGCGCGGGTCTTCGCGTTCGAGGATGGCCGACAGCGCAAAGCCTTCCGGCAATTCCATCGGCACATCCTTGAGCGAATGTACGGCGAGATCTGCGCGCCCCTCGGCCAGCGCGACTTCCAGTTCCTTCACGAACAAACCCTTGCCCCCCACCTTCGCGAGGGAGCGGTCGAGAATCTGGTCGCCGCGCGTGGTCATTCCAAGGATGGACACGTCGCACGCGGGATAGTATTTTTGCAATGCAGCACGCACGTGTTCGGCTTGCCAGAGGGCTAGCCGGCTCTCGCGCGAGGCAATGACCAGCTTGGTCGGCGCCTGGGCTGCAGGAGTCGTTGCAAGCTGGGATTGACGGGAAGTCGGGCGGGCGTTGGAAGACATGCGGCAATGGTAGCACGCAGCATTTTCGCGACAGTCCGGCTATCACGTTGAAGTGATACAGAAACGAGGGCCGTTCAGGCACCTTCGAGCACCCAACCTAGGAGACACCATGACGCAGCCCGCCGCGCGCCGCGCTTCCTCGCGCGCGACCACCGCCCGCAAGGCTTCCGCCGCCCCCGCCAAGACCAGCAAGGCCACGAAGGCCATCAAGGCTGCCAAGCCCGCCGCCAAACCGGTGGCCAAGGCCAATGGCGCGGACGAAGCCAATGGCGCATCACTCGGCCCCACTTCCCGGCGCTCGTCGGGCAGCGCCGCGGCCAAGGATCAGCCGCTGAAGGAAGACATCCGCTTTCTGGGCCGCCTGCTGGGCGACGTGCTGCGTGAACAGGAAGGTGGCGCCGCCTTCGAAACCGTCGAGACGATCCGCCAGACCGCCGTGCGTTTCCGCCGCGACGGCGACCGCCAGGCCGAGCAGGAACTCGACCGCCTGCTGAAAGCCTTGTCGCGTGAGCAAACCAACTCCGTGGTGCGCGCGTTCAGCTACTTCTCTCACCTGGCCAACATTGCCGAAGACCAGCACCACAACCGCCGCCGCCGCGTGCATGCGCTGGCGGGCTCGCCACCGCAGCCGGGCAGCATGATGCGCGCGCTGCTGTCGGTGGCCGACGAGGGTGTCTCGGGTGAGACGCTGCGCCGCTTCTTCGATGCCGCGTTGATCGTGCCCGTGCTCACGGCCCACCCGACCGAGGTGCAGCGCAAGAGCATTCTCGATGCACAGCGTGAAATCGCCCGCCTGCTGGCCGAACGCGACACGCCGCTGACCACCCGCGAGCGTGAACGCAACACGACGCTGCTGCGCGCGCACGTGACCAAACTGTGGCAGACACGCATGCTGCGCACCACGCGTCTGATGGTGGCCGACGAGATCGAAAACGCGCTGTCGTACTACCAGACGACGTTCCTGCGCGAGATTCCCGCGCTGTACCGCGAACTGGAAGAGGACGTCGCTGCCGTATTCCCGCGCCGTGGCGCACGTGGCGAACCCACCCCGTTGGCGCCGTTCTTCCAGATGGGCTCGTGGATCGGCGGCGACCGCGACGGCAACCCCTTCGTCACGGCAGAAACCCTGCGCTACGCCGCCCGCAAGCAGGCCAGTGTGATCCTTGCGTGGTATCTGGAAGAGATCCACGCGCTGGGCGCCGAACTGTCGATGTCGACATCGCAGGTGGATGTGAGTGCTGAATTGCTGGCGCTGGCGGAGCAGTCGCCCGATCGATCGGAGCATCGCTCGGATGAGCCGTACCGCCGCGCGCTGATCGGCGTGTATGCGCGCCTGGCTGCGACGTGCCGCGAGCTGACCGGTGAAGACGCCGGCCGCCACGCCGTCGGCCCGGCCCCGGCTTACACGAGCGCGGAAGAGCTGCGCGCCGACATCCAGATCGTCACCGATTCGCTGGCGGCACATCACGGCGAGGCACTGGCTGATGCGCGTCTGGCCTCGCTGGCGCGTGCGATCGATGTGTTCGGCTTCCACTTGTCGTCGATCGACTTGCGGCAGGTGTCTGACGTGCATGAAGCGACCGTCGCCGAGCTGCTGAAGGTGGCGGGCGTGGAAGGCGCGTACGCCGCACTGTCCGAAGCCGACAAGCGCACGCTGCTGCTGCGCGAGCTGCAACAGCCGCGTCTGCTGACGCTGCCGTTCCATGCGTACAGCGAGCAGACTACGCAAGAGATCGACATCTTCCGCGCCGCGCGCGAGGTGCGTGCCCGCTACGGCAACCGCATCGTGCGCAACTACATCATCTCGCACACCGAGACGCTGTCGGACCTGCTCGAAGTGATGCTGCTGCAGAAGGAAGCCGGCATGTTCCGCGCGAATGCCAATGGCGCTGGCGTGGGGCTGGACGTGATGGTGATCCCGCTGTTCGAGACCATCGAAGACTTGCGCAACGCCTCGCAGATCATGGGCGATCTGCTTGCCCTGCCCGGCTTCGATGCCGTACTGGCCGCGCAGGGCAACGAGCAGGAAGTCATGCTCGGCTATTCGGATTCCAACAAGGACGGCGGCTTCCTCACCTCCAACTGGGAGCTGTACAAGGCCGAGCTGGCGCTGGTGGAGCTGTTCGAGCGCAAGGGCGTGCGCCTGCGCCTGTTCCATGGCCGCGGCGGCACGGTGGGCCGAGGCGGCGGCCCGACCTACCAGGCCATCCTGTCGCAGCCGCCGGGCACGGTGAACGGGCAGATCCGCTTGACCGAGCAGGGCGAAATCATCTCCAGCAAGTTCGCCAACCCCGAGATCGGCCGGCGCAACCTGGAAACCATCGTCGCGGCCACGCTGGAAGCGACGCTGCTGCCCACGCGCAACCGCCCGAAAGGCCTGGAGGAGTTCGAAGCCGCGATGCAGGCGCTGTCGGACAACGCCTTTGCCGCGTACCGCAACCTCGTCTACGAAACCCCGGGCTTCAAGGACTACTTCTTCGCCACCACGCCCATCACCGAGATTGCCGACCTGAACCTCGGCTCGCGCCCGGCCTCGCGCAAGCTGATGGACAAGAAGCACCGCCGCATCGAAGACCTGCGTGCGATTCCGTGGGGCTTCTCATGGGGCCAGTGCCGTCTGCTGCTGCCGGGCTGGTTCGGTTTTGGCAGCGCGGTGCAGCGCTGGCTGGACGACGCCGGCAACGCAAAGGCCCGCGCCGCGCGCCTGACCACGCTCAAGCGCATGCACAAGCAGTGGCCGTTCTTTGCGAACCTGCTGTCGAACATGGACATGGTCCTGTCCAAGGCCGATCTGAACGTGGCCTCGCGCTACGCGCAGCTCTGCGACGACCGCAAGCTGCGTAACGCGGTGTTCTCGCGCATCTCGGCGGAGTTCGCGTTGACCGAGCAGATGCTGGCAGCCATCACAGGACAGTCGGAGCGCCTGGCCGACAACCCGCTGCTGGCACGCTCCATCAAGAACCGCTTCCCGTATCTCGACCCGCTGAATCACTTGCAGGTCGAACTGCTCAAGCGCTTCCGCTCGGGCAAGGCCGGCAGCGACGATGCACGCGTGCGGCGCGGCATCCATCTGTCGATCAACGGGATTGCCGCGGGCCTTCGCAATAGCGGCTGATCAGGCAGCCAGCGCGGTGGCGGCCGGGCGACGGCTGATCCACGCCATCGCCATCGCGCCGGCGTATGACAGCGTCATCAGGCCAAACACCATCGGCGCGGCGTGCGCCAGCCCTGGCACCACCGTGACGACCGCGCCCGCCGCCGCCACGCCCAGCAAACTGCCGGTCTGCCGCGCGGCGTTGAGCAAGCCCGACGCCGTGCCGGCCAACTCGCCCGGTGCCGCGGACAAGATGGTCGACGTCATGGGCGCAATCGCCAGCGCGGTACCGCCGCCGTAAGCCACCATCGTCGCGCTCACCACCCACAGGTGCACGTGCCCCGTCAGCGCAGCCGACGTTGCCAGCAAACCCGCTGCGCCGATCAAAAGGCCGCCGAGCATCATCGCCGGCGTAGAAAAACGCGCCATCAGCTTGCCCGCGAAGATGTTGCCCGCCGACAGGCTCACCGCCGTCGCCAGCATGACGAGGCCGGTCTGCACAAGACCGCGCGCGTGCGTGCCCTGCTCAATTGCATCGTCGAAGCGTTCGACGCGCCAAAAAAAACCGCCACACCGTAACGAGCAGCCGGTGTGGCGGCCCAACAAACCTCTTAGCTGATGAACGCCACCGGCACCGGGTCTTCACCCAGCACCGAGAGCAGCACCGCCCAATGCATCGTCTCGTCGCCCAGGATGCTGGCGGCGGCCTTGGCCAGGTCGCGCGTGTAGAAACTCGGCATCACCCCCAAGTAGGCCGAGGCAGCGCCCTTCTCCAGCCCGGCGGCAAAACGCAGCACGTCGGCCTGCGTCTTCAACTGGCTGACCGGGAAGTTGTATTCCGCCACCTTCTTTTCCATGACGGGCGTGCCGCCCAGCTTGGAGACCGTGCCCGCCAGCACCGATGCATGTGCCTTGTGGTGGCCCTGGAACTTCACCGCCGTTGCCAGTACGGGCTTTTGCAACAGGCCGCTTTCCGCGCCCACCTGATAGGCGGCGATGGCCTGATACTCGAGCCCGAGCGCCACGTTCAGGATGTTGACGTCGTCTTTCACGCTGCCCGATTGCGTCTGCGCCCACGCCGGCATCGACTGCCCCAGCGACACCGCCGCCAGCGAGCCCAGCGCCATCAGCCCCGGAGCGCGCAGCAGCACGCGGCGGCGCGCATCGATGCGCGGGTTCTCCCCTTCGAACAGATCCATCTCTTTGGTCGTATCCATCGTCCGTCTCCTTGCATGTGTTGGGAAGAAGCGCGACCCATATACTGCCGAGGTGCGGATCGCAGGCGTTTATCCAGCGCCTGATCGTTTGTACGAAGGGCGTACCCAACTGGATGCAATAAAACCTCAGCGCCTTTCACGTGAATTCACCCACGACCACGGTTTCTACCTACACTTTGGGCAAAACCGTCCACAGAAAACTGCCCACGTGCTCACCTATCAGCGCACCGCCGAAGACCCCGCCGCGCAACCTGCAGACCCGCCAGCGACGTCCGCAGCAGCGCGCCCCCCGAGCGCCGACGCTGAAGAGTTGGCCGCATTGCTGCAACGCATCAGCCTGGGCGACCGCGACGCCCTGCGCACGCTGTACACGCGCTGCGCACCGAAACTGTTTGGGCTCGCGCTGCGTATCTTGGTCAGGAAGGACTGGGCCGAGGACGTTTTGCAAGAAAGTTTCGTCAACATCTGGCGCCATGCCGGCGATTACCGCCCGCATCTGGCCGCCCCCATGACGTGGATGACCACCATCGTGCGCAACCGTGCACTCGACTGCCTGCGCCGGCAGCATGCCGAGCGCGTGCAGGAATCCGTGCCCCTGGACGAGGCCTACGCCGATGTCCTGGCCGACCACGCCCCTGGCCCTGCGGATATCGCGCTCGCCGGTCAGCAGGCCCGCGCGCTGGCCGAATGCCTCAAGCGCCTCGACCCGAAGCAACGCCAAGTCGTGTCGCTCGCCTATCTGCGTGACCTGTCGCACAGCGAGCTGGCGCAAACGCTCTCGCTGCCGCTGGGTACCGTCAAATCCTGGATGCGACGCGGGCTGGACCGCCTGCGCGAATGCCTCGGAGCACCGTGATGGACCCGCGCCGCCACCCCGATCTCGTCGACAAGCTGGCCGCCGAATATGCGGTCGGCACCTTGCGCGCCGGCGCACGCCGCCGGTTCGAGCAGATCCTTCGCCACGACGACGCCGTGCGCGCCACGGTTGAACGCTGGCAACGCTATCTGGCCGACTTGCCCGCGCTCCAGCCTGCCACGGCGCCGCTGCCGGAAATCCTCTGCCGCGTGGAAGTGCAACTCGGCTGGCGCGAGCCGACGCCGGCGCGGAAGGCGCTCTGGCAACGGATTTGGCAAGGCACCGGCTTCTGGCGCGGCGCCACCGCAGTCGCGGCGGTTGTCGCGGCGGTCGCGATCGGGCTGAACCTGCGGCTGGCGCAGCAATTGCGTGATGCACCTGTCGCCAACGCCGTGGCCGTGCTGCAGGACGCGCAGGCCCAGGCGGCCGTCCTCGTCACCTGGGATGCGCGCACCGGAACGCTATCGCTCAAGCGGCTGGATGCAACGCCGCTCAATACCGAACAGGCCTTGCAGCTCTGGGCGCTGCCCCCCGGCGGGCATCCGCAGTCACTTGGGGTGATCGGGCACCAGCGCGCCGTGCGGCTGACGGTAGCGCAGCCGTTGCGGCAGGTGCCGGCGCTCGCCATCAGCGTGGAACCGCGTGGCGGCTCGCCCAATCCGCAGGGGCCGACCGGGCCGGTGGTCTTCAAGGGCGCGCTGATCGACAGCACGCTGTAGGCACCCCGGCGCGGGGGCCGGAAGGCCTGTCGGGCGATATAATCGCGGTTTCCTGAATTTGCGGCTGGCGCTTCGCCGGCCGCGCTCCTCCAGCTGTCCGCCCATGACCTCCCAACTCGCCAAGAAGGCCGAAGCGTGGTCCGCCCGCTTTAACGAGCCGGTGTCCGATCTCGTCAAGCGCTATACCGCATCGGTGTTCTTCGATAAGCGCCTCGCGCTGTTCGACATCCAGGGCTCGCTCGCGCACGCCGCCATGCTGGCCAAGCAGGGCATCATTGCCGAAGCCGATCGCGCCGCCATCGAACAGGGCATGGCGCAGATCCGCCAGGAGATCGAAGCCGGCACGTTCGAGTGGAAGCTGGACCTGGAAGACGTGCACCTGAACATCGAAGCGCGCCTGACCGCCATGGCGGGCGACGCCGGCAAGCGCCTGCACACGGGCCGCTCGCGCAACGACCAGGTCGCCACCGACATCCGCCTGTGGCTGCGCAGCGAGATCGACAACATCGTCGGTCTGCTCAAGGCCCTGCGCGGCGCGCTGCTGGACTTGGCCGAGCAGCACACCAACACCATCGTCCCGGGCTTCACACACCTGCAGGTCGCGCAGCCGGTGGTGTTCGGCCACCACCTGCTGGCCTACGTCGAGATGTTCACGCGCGACACCGAGCGCATGCTCGACGCCCGCCGCCGCGTCAACCGCCTGCCGCTGGGTGCCGCTGCACTGGCAGGCACGAGCTACCCGATCGACCGTGAATTTGTCGCACAGCAACTCGGCTTCGAAGGCGTATGCCGCAACTCGCTGGATGCCGTGTCCGACCGCGACTTCGCCATCGAATTCTGCGCTGCCGCCGCGCTCATCATGACGCACGTCTCGCGCTTCTCTGAAGAGCTGGTGCTGTGGATGAGCCCGCGTGTGGGTTTTATCGACATTGCCGACCGCTTCTGCACGGGCAGCTCGATCATGCCGCAGAAGAAGAACCCCGATGTGCCCGAACTGGCACGTGGCAAAACGGGCCGCGTCAACGGCCACCTGATTGGCCTGCTCACGCTGATGAAGGGCCAGCCGCTGGCATATAACAAAGACAATCAGGAAGACAAGGAACCACTGTTCGATACGGTGGATACGGTGGTCGACACGCTGCGCATCTTTGCCGACATGGTGCCGGGCATCACCGTCAAGGCCGACGCCATGCGCGCCGCTGCGCTGCAGGGCTACGCCACCGCCACCGATCTGGCCGACTACCTGGTCAAGCGCGGCCTGCCCTTCCGCGATGCACATGAAGCCGTGGCCCACGCCGTGCGTGCGTGCGACGACCTGCGCTGCGACCTGGCGGATCTGTCCGTCGCGCAACTGCGTGACATCTGCGGCCTGGGCGACAAGGCCAACCTGATCGGCGATGATGTGCACACTGTGCTGACGCTGGAAGGCTCGGTCGCTTCGCGCAACCACATCGGCGGAACGGCGCCGGAGCAGGTGAAGCAAGCCATTGCGTTTGCACGGGCTGCGCTGGCTGAGTAATTCGCAGCCGCTTCAAACAAAAACGCCGCGCTGATCAACTCAGCGCGGCGTTTTTGTTTGTGCGACTGAAACTCAGCGCACGCAATCGACGAAGTACTCCATCCTGCCGTCGACCTCTTCCTCGACCAGCCCGTGAATATCCGTCTCGAAGCCCGGGAACAGCTTGTTGAACTCGCGAGCGAACTGCAGGTACTGCACGATCGTTTTATTGAAGCGCTCGCCCGGGATCAGCAGCGGAATGCCCGGCGGATACGGTGTCAGCAGGATGCCGGTGATGCGGCCTTCCAGATCGTCGATCGCTACACGCTCGGTCTCGCGGTGCGCCATCTTGGCCCAAGCGTCCGACGGGATCATCGCCGGCTCCATGTCCGACAGGTACATCTCGGTCGTCACGCGGGCCACGTCGTTGGCCTGATAGACGCTGTGGATGCTGTCGCACAGTTCGCGCAGGCCGATGCGCTCGTACTGCGGATACTGGCGCACGAATTCCGGCAACACGCGCCACAGCGGCTGGTTGTTGTCGTAATCGTCCTTGAACTGCTGCAACTCCGTCACCAGCGAGTTCCAGCGGCCCTTGGTGATGCCGATCGTGAACATGATGAAGAACGAGTACAGACCCGTCTTCTCGACGATGATGCCGTGCTCGGCCAGGTAGCGCGTGACGATGGCGGCCGGGATGCCGGAATCGCTGAACTTGCCGTCCACATCCAGGCCCGGGGTGATGATGGTGGCCTTGATCGGATCGAGCAGGTTGAAGTCTTCGGCCAGGTTGCCGAAGCCGTGCCAGCGCTCGTTGGCCTTGAGCATCCACGCTTCGCGCTCTTCGATGCCTTCGTCCGACAGATCGTTCGGGCCCCAGACCTTGAACCACCAGTCGTCGCCGCGGCCGTTGCCACCATTTGTGCCCAGGTATTCGTGCTCAACCTTGCGCATGGCGCGGCGGAAGTCCAGCGCTTCGGCAATGCTCTCTTCCACCAGCGCGGTGCCGCCCGGC
Organism: Ralstonia sp. 110700041-2; assembly: GCF_056280165.1. NCBI lineage: Bacteria > Pseudomonadati > Pseudomonadota > Betaproteobacteria > Burkholderiales > Burkholderiaceae > Ralstonia > Ralstonia sp. 110700041-2. The sequence goes on from NZ_JBSFAI010000002.1 coordinate 355,938, forward strand.
GCTTCCATCATCGCGGCCGCGACGTCGCACGACGCAATGATCGAGTACTGCGGGCTCGTCGACGTGTGCATCAGATACGCCTCGTTGAAGCGATACGTATCGAGCTTGCGCGTCTCGGAATCCTGCACGAGGATCTGCGAGGCCTGTGACAAGCCAGCCAGCAGCTTGTGCGTGCTCTGCGTGGCATAGACCAGCGCATCCTTGCTGCGCGGACGGCCGTGGCCGATCGCGTGCATGTTCTCGTAGAACGGGTGGAACGACGCGTGCGGCAGCCACGCTTCGTCAAAGTGCAGTGTGTCGATTTCGGTCGACAGCATGTTCTTGATCATCTCGGCGTTGTACAGCACGCCGTCGTACGTACCCTGCGTGATGGTCAGGATGCGCGGCTTCTTGTTCTTGGCCTTGCTGGCAAACGGATGGTCGGCGATCTTCCTGGCGATCGTTTCCGGCTCGAACTCGCTCTTCGGGATCGGGCCGATGATGCCGAAGTGGTTGCGCGTCGGCATCAGGAACACGGGGATCGCGCCCGTCATCATGATCGCGTGCAGATTCGACTTGTGGCAGTTGCGGTCCACCACCACGATGTCACCGGGCGCCACGTTGGCGTGCCACACCATCTTGTTCGACGTCGACGTGCCGTTGGTCACGAAGAACATGTGGTCCGAACCGAAGATGCGCGCAGCGTTGCGCTCAGACGCGGCCACGGGACCCGTGTGATCCAGCAGTTGGCCCAGTTCTTCCACGGCGTTGCAGACGTCGGCGCGCAGCATGTTCTCGCCAAAGAACTGATGGAACACCTGCCCCACCGGGCTCTTCAGGAACGCCACGCCGCCCGAGTGCCCCGGGCAATGCCACGAATACGAGCTGTCCTGCGCGTAGTCGATCAGCGCCTTGAAGAACGGCGGCGGCAGCGAATCCAGGTAATTGCGCGCTTCACGAATGATGTGTCGGGCCACGAACTCGGGCGTGTCCTCGAACATGTGGATGAAGCCGTGCAGCTCGCGCAGCACGTCGTTCGGCAGATGGCGCGAGGTGCGCGTTTCGCCGTACAGGAAGATGGGGATGTCGGCGTTGCGGCGACGCACTTCTGCCACGAAGGCGCGCAGGTTTTCGACGGCTTCCGGTTCCGGCTTGTCGTTGTCCGGATTGATGAACTCGTCGTCGTCGATCGAGACGATGAAGGTGGACGCGCGGCTGGACTGTTGCGCGAACGAGGTCAAGTCACCATAGCTGGTGAGGCCGGTCACCTCCATCCCTTCCTGCTCGATGGCCTGGGCCAGCGCGCGAATGCCCGACCCGGAGATGTTCTCGGAGCGGAAGTCCTCGTCAATGATGATGACGGGAAAGCGGAATTTCATCGTGGTTCCTTATGGATGCAGCTAAAGGCACCGCTCCGGATACGCCTGAACGCGCGGAAACGGACTACAAAAACTAGGTCTTGGGCAGCGTCACACCGTGCTGGCCCTGGTACTTGCCACCACGATCCTTGTACGAGGTTTCGCATTCCTCGTCGCTCTCGAAGAACAGCACCTGCGCGCAGCCTTCCCCAGCGTAGATCTTGGCGGGCAGCGGCGTGGTGTTGGAGAACTCGAGCGTCACGTACCCTTCCCATTCAGGCTCGAACGGCGTGACGTTGACGATGATCCCGCAGCGCGCGTACGTGCTCTTGCCCAGACACACGGTCAGCACCGTGCGCGGGATGCGGAAATACTCCATCGTGCGGGCCAGCGCGAACGAGTTCGGCGGGATGATGCACACATCGCCCTTGAAGTCGACAAACGACTTCTCGTCGAAGTTCTTCGGATCGACGATGGTGCTGTTGATGTTGGTGAAGATCTTGAATTCGTCGGCGCAGCGGATGTCGTAGCCGTAGCTCGACGTGCCGTAGGAAACGATGCGGCGCCCATCGGATTCGCGCACCTGATCGGGCTCGAACGGCTCGATCATGCCGTGCTGCTCTGCCATGCGGCGGATCCACTTGTCGGATTTGATGCTCATGGAGCGTCCAGATACCTTGGATGAACAAATGGGGGCAGCCTTCGCGGTGCGAAAACTGTCCCCATTTGGTCACGCCAGCGGCCGGGCCCGCGCCTGGGGCCGGTTTGGAACGCGGATTGTACTCCCAAACCTGTGACGGAAAACCCCGTGGCGGCCGATGGCTTGCGCTGGCCTTATCCGGGCAAACGCGAGCGGATCAGCGGCCGGATTCCGCCGCCTGAAGCAGTTCCCCGCGCGGCCCGACCATGCCGGCCACTCCCGGCTCGGCCACAAAACGGTCCCGCCCCGTGTAGAGCAGAAAGTGCCGCCCCGTGCACCGCGCAAACAGCGTCAGGTTGACCCGCTGCGCCATCTGGTGGCCCATCTGCGTGACACCTGAGCGCGACAACAGGAACGGAATGCCCATCTGCGCGCCCTTGATGACCATCTCGGAGGTCAGGCGGCCGGTGGTGTAGAAGATCTTGTCGCCGCCCTCCATGCCCTCAAGCCACATGCGGCCGGCGATGGCATCCACGGCATTGTGGCGGCCCACGTCTTCAATGAAGTGCAGCAGCTGGCCGTGCGCATCGAACAGCGCGCAGCCATGCACGGAGCCCGCCTGCTTGTAGATCGACTGCTGCAGGCGGATGGCGTCCACCACGCGGTACAGCGTGGTCTGCGTCATGCGCGCGTCGGGCGGCAGATGGATGGCGTCGATCTCGTCCATCAGCGAGCCAAACACGGTGCCTTGCCCGCAGCCGGTGGTCACGGTGCGGCGGGCGGTCTTCTCGTCCAGGTCGGCGATGCCGGCGCGCGTGGACACGGCAGCCGATTCGGTTTCCCAATCGACCTGGATGGAGGCGATGTCTTCGATGCTGCTGACCAGGCGCTGGTTACGCAGATAGCCGAGTACGAGCGCTTCGGGCGCGCCGCCCAGCGTCATCAGCGTGACGAGTTCGCGCTTGTCGAGATAGACCGTGAGCGGGCGTTCACCAGGGATGTAGACATGGCGTGCGCGGCCCAGCTCGTCGAGCACTTCAACCTCGTCGAGCAGTGGAACAGAAGCGTTGGTCAGTTCGGGGCGCAGCGGCATCGATGTCTTCGTTCAAATAAAAATGCGCACGGCGAGCGTGCGCATGCTGCGGTTGGTACCTGCCCGAGAGCAGGTACCGCGTGCGGGCGATCAGTTCGCCACGATCACGCCGCAGGCGATGCGCCCGCCGGAATTGCCGGTGGGCTGGGTCGTGTAGTCGTCCTTGCCTGCGTGGACGATCAGCGCGTGGCCGACCAGGCTGGTGGGCCCAGGCGACAGCGTCACGCCGGAAAGAACGATCGAGCCGACAGCCTTGCCGTTGGCATCGGATTGCAGCATCGGAATGTCGCCGGCGTGGTGCGCACCTTGACGCGGATCACCGTGTTGCTGGCCGGTCGGGTTGAAGTGACCGCCGGCGCTATTGCCATCCGCCGACGAGCAATCGCCCTTCTCATGCACGTGGAAACCGAACATGCCGTTGGCCGGCAGGCCGGAAATATCCACGGCGATGGCAACCCGATTGTCGCCTTGCTGCGCGAGCTTCACGCTGCCTTGCACGGTGCTGCCGCTCTTGGGTGCCAGCACGGCCGAGGCCGTCATGGCGCCGTCACCGGCATTAGCCGCCTTGGCCGTCGACGCTGAGTTCGATGCGCAGCCGGCCATCAGGCCGATCGCGGCGAGTGCAATCGCGAGTTGCTTCATGTGTCACCTCCAGTCAGGGTTCACTCGGGGAGCGGACGATTGTACTGCCGGATGATGAACACGCAACATTGGAACCAACGGTTCACCCTTTGGCCGCCGGTGCCGGTGCCGATGCTGCGGGCACAGGCGCGACAAACGGCCCCGGATCCACGCACGGCGCGCCCGGTTGCGTATGCGCAGCCTTGCCGCCGGCCTGGTACGACGCCGCCGCCTTGTCCTGGGCCTTGCACGTCTGGAACGCGGCCACCTTGTCACCCCAGGCTGCCTTGGCCTTCGCCAGATCCGCCTGTGCCTTCTGTTCTTCCGTCGGTGCCGGCAGCTTGGCGCCGGCCAGTCCGCTTGTCAGGACCAGCATGGCGGCAGCAAGTGCCATACCTGCGGCGCGAGTCAGCGTGGAAGCATGCATGGTGAGGATCCTCGAATGAGTGGCAGGCGATGGCGTCATGACTTGGCGGGCTGCTCGCTCGGCGCCGGCGGCGCGGGCGGCTGGGACCGCTGCGCGGGAATCTTGCCGGCCTTGACGTCGTCGTACCAAAGTTCGTGGTGCTCCTTCGCCCAGGCCTCGTCGACATAACCGTCACGCATGGCGCGGTAAGCGCCTTCCATGCCGATCGTGCCCATGTAGATGTGGCCCAGCGACATGCTCATCATGCCCACCGCCGCGATCGCGTGAATGACCTCGGCCAGTTGCATCGTGCTGCGGTAGTAATCCACGCCCGGGACGATGCGATCGAGCGTCCAGCCCGAAGCCGACAGGATCAGCCCAAACACGACGAGCCCGCCCCAGAACCAGAGTTTCTCGCCCGCATTGAAGCGGTGCGACGGCACTTCGGCGCCGTGCTCTCCGGCAAACATGCCCCCCAGGCTCAGCAGCCATTTCACGTCGCCCTGGCGCGGCAGGTTGTCCCGCACCCAAATCACGAAGGCCACGATGATGCTGACCGTGAAGAGCGGGCCCACCAGGTTGTGCAGGTTTTTCAGCAAATACGTCAGCCAGCCGAACAACTGATGACCGAGGATCGGCAACAGGAAATGCTTGCCCCACAGCATGACGATGCCCGACACGCCGAGCGTGACGAAGGAGATCGCCATCGTCCAGTGCACGTAGCGCTCGGTGGGCGTGAAGCGCTCGATCTTGCGGCCCGTAGGCGCTTCTTTTAGCGGGATCATGCCGCGCCAAAGGAAGAAGGCCAGGATGGCCGACGGCACCAGCACCATGAGCCAACCGCCCCACACGGTGATCACGCCATTGCGGAACAGCCGCCATTTCTGCCCGGTGCGCTGGATCAGCACGCCGGCTTCCAGCCCGGGAATGCTGGCGTAGTGCGCCTGATCGGAGTTCACCTCGCGCCAGACGGGCGCGTTGTTGCCCGGTTGCGTCGCGCGCCGTGCGGCCTGGTCCTGCGCCTCTTTGGCGAGATCGCGCTTCTGCAGATCAAACACGTTCTCCGAGACGATGTTGGAGAACGGCTGGGCCGTTTGTACGGCCGGATTGACCGGGGCATGGTTGGCTGCCGGCGCACTGGCCGGCTGCTGCGCGCTCGCCCACGCCGCCGCGCCGCCGAGCAGCACGGCCATCACAAGATGTTTCCAGGAAGTGCCCATGGACGAACCTCCGCTTGCGCGCGTCATGGCGTCTTGTTGTACTCGTTCTGGTATTGGCCGCGCGCGCGGATCTGGTTCTCCCAGCTCGTGCGGTCGCCGGGTGTCCAGTTCTTGGCCATGAACGGATCGCCCTCCGCGCCCTTGTAGGCAGGCGCGTCGTCCTTGCGGTGCGAGGCGAATGCCGTTTGCGGGCGTTCACCGCAGGCACCGAGCAACAGCACAGCACCAAGGGCGATCACCAGGCTGGTCGATCGTGCGGGGGCGCTCATGATTGCGCTCCCGACGCCGAAGCCGGCTTGGCCGGTGCGGCCGGAGTTGCCGGTGCCGCCTGACCGCCCTTGCCCTGCGCGCCGCCATAGGCCGTGCCCCACCCGAACAACTCCGCGCCCTTCCCGCGCTTCATGACCCGGTTACGCAGGATGTCGGAAATCACATCGCCGTCGCCGCCGAGCAGCGCCTTCGTCGAGCACATTTCCGCGCACAGCGGAAGCTTCCCTTCGGCCAGGCGGTTGCGGCCGTACTTTTCGAATTCTTCCTCGCTGCCGTTCTTCTCGGGGCCGCCCGCGCAGAACGTGCACTTGTCCATCTTGCCGCGCACGCCAAACGTGCCCTGGCTCGGGAACTGCGGCGCGCCGAACGGGCACGCATACGAGCAGTAGCCGCAGCCGATGCAGACGTCCTTGTCGTGCAGCACCACGCCGTCTTCGGTGCGGTAGAAGCAGTCGACCGGGCAGACCGCCATGCACGGCGCATCGGAGCAATGCATGCACGCCACCGAGATGGATTTCTCCGCGCCGATCATGCCGTCGTTGATCGTCACCACGCGGCGACGGTTCACGCCCCAGGGCACCTCGTGTTCGTTCTTGCAGGCCGTGGCGCAGGCGTTGCATTCGATGCAGCGCTCGCTGTCACAGATGAATTTCATACGTGCCATGTTGATCTCCCCGTCCTTATGCGAACCGCTCGATCTGGCAGACCGTCGTTTTCGTTTCCTGCATCATCGTCACCGAGTCGTAGCCGTAGGTCGTGGCCGTGTTGACGGCCTCGCCGCGCACGATCGGGTGGGCGCCCTCCGGGTAGTAATCGAGCAGATCCTTGCCCTGCCACCAGCCCGAGAAGTGGAACGGGATGAAGGCGTGGTCTATACCCACACGCTCCGTCACCAGCGCACGCACCTTGATCTGGGCGCCGGTGGGCGTCTTGACCCAGACGAAATCGTTGTGGCGAATGCCCCGGTCAGATGCAGCCTTGGGGTTGATCTCGACAAAGTTCTCTTGCTGCAGCTCGGCAAGCCAAGGGTTGGAGCGCGTCTCTTCGCCGCCGCCCTCGTACTCCACCAGCCGGCCGGAGGTCAGGATGATTGGGAATTTCTCGTAGACCTTGTTCTCGATATTGCGCTGCTGCACCGTCTTGTACAGCGTCGGCAGGCGCCAGAAGACCTTCTTGTCGTCGTGCGTGGGGTACTTGGCGACCATGTCGGGCCGCGTGGAATACAGCGGCTCGCGGTGCTGCGGAATGCCATCGGGGAAGTTCCACACGATCGCGCGCGCCTTGGCGTTGCCGAACGGGTGGCAGCCGTGCTTCATCGCCACGCGCTGGATGCCGCCGGACACGTCGGTCTTCCAGTTCTTGCCTTCGGCGGCCTTCTTCTCGGCGTCGGTCAGGTCGTCCCACCAGCCAAGTTTTTTGAGGAACACGTGGTCGAACTCTGGGTAGCCGGTGGTCAACTCCGAGCCCAGCGAGAACGAGCCATCTTCGGCCAGCAGGTTGACGCCATCGCGCTCCACGCCAAAATTGGCGCGGAAGTTACCGCCGCCCTCCATCACATGCTTGCTGGTGTCGTACAGGTTGGGCGAGCCGGGGTGTTTGAGTTCCGGCGTCCCGTAGCAGGGCCAAGGCAGGCCGAAGTAATCGCCGGTCAGGTCGTAGCCGGTTTCGGCATCCTTGCCGCCCTTGCAGCGCAGCGTGCGCACATCAAACAGATGCATGTTGCGCATGTGGGCCTTCAGGCGTTCCGGCGATTGGCCGGTGTAGCCGATCGTCCAGTTGCCGCGGTTGATCTCGCGCAGGATCGATTCGATCTCCGGCTCGCGCCATGTCATGCCGGCGCGCTTGTATTCCGTGATCTTGTAGTTCTTCGACAGCTCCTTGCCGAAGCCCAGGCGATCGGCAAACGCCTGCATGATCACGTGGTCGGGCTGCGATTCGAACAGCGGCTCGATGACCTTCTCGCGCCATTGCAGCGATCGATTCGATGCGGTGCACGAGCCCGACGTTTCGAACTGCGTGGCGGCGGGCAGCAGATAGACAGCGCGGTTCGGATTGGGCGGCGTACCATCGGCGGCGGGCATGTTGGCCATGGCCGCCGTGGCCGACGGGTATGGGTCCACCACCACCAGCAGGTCAAGCTTGTCGAGCGCGCGCTTCATGTCCATCCCGCGCGTTTGCGAGTTCGGAGCGTGCCCCCAGTAGAAAACGGCACGAACGTTGTGGTCCTGGTCGATCAGCTCGTTCTTTTCCAGCACCGCATCGGCCCAGCGCGAGACGGTGGTGCCCGACTTCTCCATCATGGCCTGCGAGGCGAAACGGCCCTTGATCCAGTCGTAATCCACGCCCCACACGCCAGCAAAGTGCTTCCACGCGCCGGCAGCCAGGCCGTAGTACCCAGGCAACGAATCGGGGTTGGGGCCGACGTCGGTCGCACCCTGCACGTTGTCGTGGCCGCGGAAGATATTGGCGCCGCCGCCCGACTTGCCGATGTTACCCAGCGCCAGCTGCACAATGCACGACGCGCGCACGATGGCATTGCCGATGCTGTGCTGCGTCTGGCCCATGCACCACACCAGCGTGCTGGGGCGATTCATTGCCATCATCTCGGCCACCTTGTGCACCTGTGCCTCAGGCACGCCGCACACTTCCTCGACCTTGTCCGGCGTCCACTTGGCAAGCACTTCATCGCGCACCTTGTCCATGCCGTAGACGCGGTCATGGATGTACTGCTTGTCTTCCCAGCCGTTCTTGAAGATGTGATACAGCACGCCAAACAGGAACGCGATGTCGGTGCCCGACCGTATGCGCACGTACTCATCCGACTTGGCCGCCGTGCGCGTGTAGCGCGGGTCCACCACGATGACCTTGCAGCCCGTTTCCTTGGCATGCAGCAGATGCAGCATCGACACGGGGTGCGCCTCGGCCGCGTTCGAGCCGATGTACAACGCGCACTTGGCGTTCTGCATGTCGTTGTACGAGTTGGTCATCGCGCCGTAGCCCCAGGTGTTGGCCACGCCGGCCACGGTGGTGCTATGGCAGATGCGCGCCTGGTGGTCGCAGTTGTTGGTGCCGAAGAACGACACCCACTTGCGCATCAGGTACGACTGCTCGTTGCTGTGCTTGGACGAACCCACGAAGAAGAACGAATCCGGTCCGGTCTCCTGGCGGATGGTGTTCATCTTGGCGACGATCTCATTGAGCGCCTGGTCCCAGCTGATGCGCTGGTAGCGGCCGTCGACGAGCTTCATTGGCGTCTTGAGGCGGTATTCGCCGTGACCGTGCTCGCGCAGGGCAGCGCCTTTGGCGCAGTGCGCACCCAGGTTGATCGGCGAGTCGAATACCGGTTCCTGGCGCACCCACACGCCGTTCTGCACGACGGCATCCACCGAGCAGCCAACCGAGCAGTGTGAGCACACCGTGCGACGCACGACGATGTCTCCCTTTCCCTCGGCCGCCTGGGCTTCACCCACCACCGATTTCTTCACCAGCGAAAGCTGCGTTGCGGCCAGGCCTGCGCCCACGCCGATGCCAGAGCGCTTGAGGAAGGTGCGGCGGTCCATGGTCGGCAGTGCACCGGCCAGACTGCGCGCCAGACTGCCAGCAAGCGATGCGGCGCCCTGTCCGTTTGAACGTCGAGCCGGTGCGGCTTTGGTGTCCTGTACCGCCGGTTTGCGGGTCAGAAGCATGAGGTCACCTGAAGATGTGGGGTGCGTGCAATGACGATGGAGCAACAGCGGCGCGCGTGCAGCCGCATCAGATCCACGTCGTCTTGTAGTACTTGCGGATGTGTTCGCTCAGCCGGTAACCGGTGGCGCCGTCATCCGCGGCGTCGGTTGCGGGTGTGGACGGAGCAGTGGGCGCTTGCACGAGATGGCCGGCTGTCGCGGCAGTGCCTGCAGCCGCGGCGGCGACCGCCGCCCCCATCAGGAAGCGGCGGCGAGTGGGTGCAACATCAGCGGAATCCGCTTCTGGGCGCACGTGAGGGGCGGTGTTCAAACCTGGCATTTCGATGCTCCCCGGCTCTTTCAAACCGATGACCGAATGTAATAGGAATTTTCCAACACATTTTAGGAGTAACGGCATGGGAAAACCATGCCCAAAACCCCTCACCGAGGGATTTTCCTGACGATTTACCGATGAATTTTTTCAATGAGTCGGATTTGAACCGGAGCGCCGTGACGCTGGCCCGGCGTGGCTCTTCGGCGTCCGCTTATTTTTTAGGCAACCGAGACGACGGCTGTCATGCCAATTCAAGGGCGAGCCGCTCCACGTCAAAAAACGCTTTTGCCAATCCCGCCACATCGGCATAGAGCGCGGCGCGCGGATGCTGCAATACAGCATCGCAAGCCGTATCGACCCACGGGGCCAGATGACGCTGGAAAAATGCGCGCTGCTCTCCGATGCGGGCCACGGCAACGTCGTCCCCGGCGATGAGGTAACGCATGACCTCGCACAGGGTCGCGAGGTGATCTTCGGTTTCCGTGATGCCCTCGGCGCGCTCCAGGCCGTGGCGGCGCAGATCGTCGCGCAACACCACGAGCGGCTTCTCGTTCATGAAACCGGCCTGGTAGTACGAGCCGTACAAGAACACTTCGGGCTTGCCGACGCCGATAAACAGTTCGGTGTATTCGTCGTCGGCCTGCTCGGCGGTGGTCTGGCCCGCGCGGGCGACAAGCTTTCGCCAGGCCTGGGTGAGAGCACTACTGGCGGCGGCTTGCGCATCGGCTGCGGCGATATCGCCGTCGCCTATCGGGTCCAGCGGCGCGGCCGCGATGCGCTGCAGCAAATCGGCGTCTGCCGCGTGGAAGAACAGCGTGGCCAGCAGGCCGTACAGGTCGGCACGGGCGAGATCCTCTGCGCTGTCGGCGGGCGTGGCGGCGGGCTGGAATTGCAGGGGCTGGGCGTCGGTCATGGGATCGGGAATCGGCTTCAGTGTGCGGTCTTCAATGCGCAGTCTTCAGTGCGGGGCGCCCGGGCGTTCGCCGTGCTGCATCATGTCGATCACGCGGCAATCGCTGCACATCTTGAGGCGCTCGGCGGCGGCGCCGGAGAACGCCGGATGCGCGCCCAGCTTGGCCAGCATCGTCGCGACCATCTGCGCGGTGCCGAACGGCTTGTTGCAGCGGATGCAGTGGAACGGCTGCGCCTCGTTGAGCGTGGCCGATTGGCGGGCTTCTGCCGACAGGTTCAAACGCGGCACGAGGGCGATGGCGCTTTCAGGGCACGTGGTCTCGCACAGGCCGCATTGGACGCAGTTGCGCTCGATCATGGCCAGCACGGGCCGCTCGGCCTGATCGCGCAGCGCCTGCGACGGGCACGCGCCCACGCACGCCATGCACAGCGTGCAGCGTTCGCGGTTCACGGTGATGGCGCCAAACGGCGCACCGGCTGGCAGCGGGATGATGGCCTCGGTGGCCTTGGCGTGGCGTGCAAGATGGTCGAGCGCGAAATCGAGTGCCTCGCGCTTGGCAGCGGCCACCGCAAAGGTGGCCGCCGGCATATCACGGCGAAAGCCGCGCACCGGGCCCGACACGTCGGCGTGGCTCAAGCGTGCATCAAGCGCCGCCGCATCCGCCACGTCGATCAGCACCACACCCGCCCCGTCTGCCGGTTCACCCAGCCCCTGCAGAACCGCCTGCGCCACGGCAACCTGCTCGGCGAGCATCGCGCGGTACTGCGGCGCGTCGTCTTCCGTCAGCAGGATGGCGATGCGCGCGGCGCCGTAAGCCAATGCGGAGAGCCACAGGTCCAATCCCGTCGATGCCGCATGGAAGACCTCGACGGGCAGCACATTCACCGGCACGCCCTGGGCCTTGCCGATACGCGCGGCACGGCCCAGTTGCTCGATCAGCGTGCGGCCCCGCCCACCGTTATGCAGCAGAACCACGGCATCACGCCCACCCGCCGATGCATACGTGCCGAGCAGCGTCTTCAGCTTGCGCCCCTGGTACGGCGCGCTCGGATAGGCATAGGTGATGGCGCCGGTGGGACACGCGGTCGTACACGCACCGCAGCCCACACAGAGATTGGGCGTGACGTGCACGCTGCCGCGGCCGTCCTTCCACTGCGACGCAATCGCCGACGCCGAACACACGTCCACGCAAGCGTTGCAGCCCACTTGGCCGTTACGCCCGTGCGCGCAGATCGATTCCTTGTACTGGAAGAACTTGGGCTTCTCAAACTCCCCCACCATTTGCAGCAACGCCAGCGATGCCGTCAGTTGGCGGCCCGCGTCTGCGCCCGCATGGAAGTAGCCCTGCGGCGGCTGGTGCTGGGCAAACGCCGGCGCATCGTTCAGATCGAAGATCAGGTCGAATTGGCCCGATAGCGCCTGCGGTGCGTCCACGCGGCTGAAATCGATGGCCAATGCATCGCCGCACGCCTTGACGCACGCGCGATGGTCGCGGCATGCATCCAGATCGATCTGGTACAGCGCGTCGATGGCGCCTTCCGGGCAGACATCGATGCAGGCGTTGCAGCGCGTGCAGCGGTCCAGGTCAATCGGGTTGCGGTTGCGCCATTGCACCTCGAACGCACCAAGCCAGCCGTTCACCTGCGCCAGCTCGCCCGCGTGGACCGGCCAGCGGCGCTCCATCGGCGGGACAAACGGACCACTTGCGCGATCGCGCCCGGTGACGAGCACCGCCACGCTCAGTTGGTCGGCCAGCCGTTCCGCCCACGGCATGGCACGCTCGGCAGGACCGATGATCAGCACGTTGCCGTCGGAGCGGTAGTCGACCACCGGCACTGGCTCCGGCGCCGGCAAGCCAGCGACGGCCAGCAGCGCCGCTGTCTTGGCACGGAAACCGCGCGCATCGCGTTTAGCGCCTGCCGACCACCCGCCCGTTTCGCGCACGTTGACGAAATGGATCGGTGCGGTCACACCCTCATGCTGCGCGGCCACTTCTGCAAACAGCGCCTTTTCCTGCGTGCAGGCAACAACGACGTCTTCCGTACCATCCAGCGCCTGTGTGAACGCGCTGATCTCGCGGCGGCACAGCAGGTGGTGCGTCTTGCTGGGGGCGTCGATAGCGGCGTCAGACGCGCGCAGGGCGTCGCCCACCGCATCGGCATCGATCGGCATGGTGTGATTGCAACTGCAGAGCAGTGTCGGCATGGATTTGTGCGTGAGCGCCCACGTGCATGGCGCAGGCTGTGGAGACATGGCAGCACGGTCTTTGCCGCGCGGCCTTCTTTTTATTCTACGGACGGCGGCTTAACGCCGCCATGCGGGGTTGCCTGGGCGGGGTCATCAACGCGGGGCGACTCGGCATCGGCAGGTTCAGGCGGCGTCTCGCCCGTCACGAGAGGTGCAGCGGCCGATACCGGTTCGATTCCTGGCGGCGCAGCCACATCCTCGTCCAGCGGCTCGAACAACCGCAGTTCCGCCGTGTGCCGCAGCTCGCGCAACATCTCGGGCGGGATCGGGTCGGGCTGAGAATAGTCGTCGATGTAGGTATCGAGCCCGTCCATCACATTGAAGTGTGGATCGGCGAAGAGCTTCTTGAGCGCGGCACGCTTGACGGCTTCGTCCACCCCGTGCGCGACGAAGGGCGAGAAATCATCGGATGGCGTCAACTTGGAGGCGTCTTCCAGCGTGAGCGGGGGTGCCGCTTCGGGCGTAGGCTCGACCGTCGACGCTTCAGGCACGACGACGGGGGCCGGCTCGGCGGGCGATGCCGCTTCCGGTTCGGGCTCGCCCCGCCGTTCGGCGGCCTTGCGGCGCGACCAGCGCGAGAGGAAGGTTTCGTCGCTCACAGCAGTCTCGCTCAGAACTTCGCGCGGTCTTCCGGCGGCAGGAACGACTCCGGGCGGCGCCGCTTCTTCGGCTCGGGCCGGTAGTTTTCGGCCACGTACGCCTGCAGCCACTCCAGCGCAGCGGCATCCAACGGCACGTTTTCGACCGTCTCGCCGCCGTCGAGCCAGCGACCAGCCTCGTTGTAGCTCAGCGAAACCGTATGCGGAATCGCCCGGCCCTCGTCGGTCGTGCCCGACTCGCCCAGGCGCCACAGCACGAACCAGCAGGGCGCGGCGGAGGTCACGTTCAGGTAGTAGCCCTCGGCCTCGTCGCGAAACAGCGTGACGGAGAAGCCGGGCGTGAGCCAGCGCTCTTCGCCCTTCTCATCCTCAGCGCGATCGAGGCAGCGCGGTGCGGTGCCGTATTCGCCCAGGTCGGGCACGACAGCCTCAAGCCGCCACTGGAACGGCTGCCAGCGGTTGGCCGTCGGGCGGCGACACAGCACCACTGCCACCTTTACGGAGGGGCGCTCCGTCTGACGATCGTTGGACAACGGTTCGCTGGCATCCATGGCTTGGCGCTCAGGTGTTCTGCACGACGATTGACGGGAACTTGCTCGTCATGTCCTTCGCCTTCTCGGCCACGGCAATGGCGACGCGGCGCGCGATCTGCTTGTACACGCCGGCAATCGCGCCATCGGGGTCGGCCACCACGGTGGGGCGGCCCGAATCGGCCTGCTCGCGAATGGACAGGTTCAGCGGCAGGCTGCCCAGGAACGGCACGCCGTACTGTTCGCACATCTTCTCGCCGCCGCCGGCGCCGAAGATGTGTTCGGTATGGCCGCAGTTCGGGCAGCAGTACACCGCCATGTTCTCGACCACGCCGATGATGGGAATCCCCACCTTCTCGAACATCTTCAGGCCCTTCTTGGCGTCGAGCAGCGCGATGTCCTGCGGCGTGGTGACGATCACCGCGCCCGTCACAGGCACCTTCTGCGACAGCGTGAGCTGGATATCGCCCGTGCCCGGCGGCATGTCGACGATGAGGTAATCCAGGTCGCGCCAGTTGGTCTGCTTGAGCAGTTGTTCGAGCGCCGAGGTCACCATCGGGCCGCGCCAGACCATCGGGTTGTCCTGTTCGATCAGGAAGCCGATGGAGTTGGCTTGCAGGCCGTGCCCCTCCATCGGCTCCATCGTCTTGCCGTCGGCCGACTCCGGCTGGCCCTGGATGCCCAGCATCATCGGCTGGCTAGGGCCGTAGATATCGGCGTCGAGAATGCCGACGTTGGCGCCTTCCGCAGCCAGCGCCAGCGCCAGGTTCACCGCGGTAGTCGACTTACCCACTCCGCCCTTGCCCGACGCCACGGCAATGATGTTCTTCACGTTCGGCATCAGGTGCACGCCGCGTTGCACCGCGTGCGCCACGATCTTCATCGACACCTGCACGCTCACATTTTCGACACCTTGCACCTGACGCAGCGCCCCGATCACGAGCTTGCGGATCGGCTCGAACTGGCTCTTGGCGGGGTAGCCGAGTTCCACGTCGAGCGACACCTCGCCGCCATCGACCCGGATGTTGCGCGCCGATTTGGACGACACGAGGTCGTGCTCGGTATTGGGATCCACCACGCCGCGCAGGGCTTCGGTGATCTGTTCGATGGTTACGCTCAACATTTGCTCCACAAATCTAATGCGAATGGGGGACGGGCCAACGGTGACGCGGCATGAACTTTGCGGCGCCCTGGCCACTCTATCTACTGTTTTGCTATTGTATTTTGCCGGCGCACCGTTCGTCCGATTCCCCCTCAATATCCCTCCGATGCGCCGGATATCGGCAAACCCACAAGAACCGATCCCGTTACCCGTAGGAGAAACCATGAAAGCCAAGCTTATTTCCGTCTCGCTGATCGCCCTGCTGGCCGCCGGCTGCGCCACCGAGCAGCAGAACCAGACCGCCATGGGCACCGGCGTTGGCGCGGCCGTGGGCGCTGGCATTGGCGCGCTGGTCGGCAACGGCAAGGGCGCCGCCATTGGCGGTGCGCTGGGCGCGGCCACCGGTGCAGCTGTCGGCTACAACTGGGGCGCCATCAAGTCCAAGCTGGCTGGCGATACGGCCGGCACGGGCACGCAGATTTCGGAGCAGCCCGACGGCTCGCTCAAGCTGAACATTCCGAGCCAGGTCTCGTTCGACACCGACAGCGCGGTGATCAAGCCGTCGTTCCGCGGCCCCTTGGATAGCGTGGCACAAACGCTCACGCAGCATCCGGAGCTGGCCGCCAATGTGGTCGGCCACACGGATAGCACCGGCAACCCGAACTACAACTTGACGCTGTCGCAAAAGCGCGCGCAGAGCGTGGCGAGCTACCTGACGGACCGCGGCGTGGCCCGCAACCGCCTTTCCGCTGAAGGCCGCGGCCAGAATCAGCCCGTTGCCGACAACGCCACCGAGGCCGGCCGCGCCCAAAATCGCCGCGTCGAAATTTATTTGAAACCAATTCAAGGGTAACCCTGTCATAGAAAACAGGTGCCGCTTGCCACACGTTGCTGGCTCGCGATGCGTGGCTGACCTCCCGGGCGGTACCTGATTTCTCCTCCTTTTCCGTTGTGGAAAGCTGCGCCGGCTCTGACCGGCGCTTTTTTTGGGTCACACGATGCGCGGCATCGTGACGCATAGGCCGAACTCCACGATCACACCCACGTTCCGCAGATTCGTCCGGGAACGGCCTGATACCGCCGGGCGCGCTAAAATATGCGTTTATCCGCGCGCCGCGCCCTGTTCGCGGCCCGCCCGCACCTTTCTGGCCTGCCCATGTCCGAACGTCGCATCCTCGTCACTTCCGCCCTGCCTTATGCCAACGGGCCGATCCATATCGGCCACCTGGTCGAGTACATCCAGACCGATATCTGGGTACGCTTCCAGCGCATGCGCGGTCATGAGACCTACTACGTGGGTGCCGACGACACGCACGGCACGCCCGTCATGCTGCGCGCCGAGAAGGAAGGCCTGACCCCGCGCCAGCTGATCGAACGCGTCTGGACGGAACATAAGCGCGACTTCGACAACTTCCTGGTCTCGTTCGACAACTACTACAGCACCGACTCCGACGAAAACAAGGAGCTGTGCCAAAACGTCTACCTCAAGCTCAAGGAAGCCGGCCTGATCGACGTGCGCGAGGTCGAGCAATTCTACGACCCGGTCAAGGAGATGTTCCTGCCAGACCGCTTCATCAAAGGCGAATGCCCGAAGTGCGGCGCGAAAGACCAGTACGGCGATTCGTGCGAAGTCTGCGGCGCAACCTACCAGCCGACCGACCTGAAGAACCCATACTCCGTGGTGTCGGGCGCGACCCCGGTGCGCAAGTCGTCGGAACACTACTTCTTCAAGCTGTCCGACCCGCGCTGCGAGAACTTCCTGCGCGACTGGGTGGCCGACCTGGCCCAGCCCGAAGCCACCAACAAGATGCGTGAATGGCTCGGCGAGGAAGGCGAGGCCAAGCTCTCGGACTGGGACATCTCGCGTGATGCGCCGTACTTCGGTTTCGAAATTCCGGGCGCCCCGGGCAAATACTTCTACGTGTGGCTGGATGCGCCGGTCGGCTACTACGCCAGCTTCAAGAACCTGTGCGCCAAGCGCGGCCTGGATTTCGACGCGTGGATCAACGAACACTCGACCACCGAGCAGTACCACTTCATCGGCAAGGACATCCTCTATTTCCACACGCTGTTCTGGCCGGCGATGCTGAAGTTCTCCGGCCACCGCACGCCAACCAACGTGTTCGCCCACGGCTTCCTGACGGTGGACGGCGCGAAGATGAGCAAGTCGCGCGGCACGTTCATCACTGCGCAAAGCTACATCGACACCGGCCTGAACCCAGAATGGCTGCGCTACTACTTCGCGGCCAAGCTGAACGCGACGATGGAAGATCTGGACCTGAACCTGGACGATTTCATCGCCCGTGTGAACAGTGATCTGGTGGGCAAGTTCGTCAACATCGCCAGCCGCTCGGCGGGCTTCCTGGTCAAGCGCTTCGAAGGCCGCGTGAGCGACGCCGCGCTGGGCCATCCGCTGATGGTGCAACTGCGCGAAGCCGCCCCGCAAATCGCCGATCTGTACGAGAAGCGCGAGTACAGCAAGGCACTGCGTGCCGTCATGGAACTGGCCGATGCCGTCAACGCCTTCGTCGACACCGAGAAACCGTGGGATCTGGCCAAGGATGAAGCCAACCGCGAAAAGCTGCACGCCGCATGCTCGGTCGCGCTGGAAGCGTTCCGCCTGCTGGCCGTGTACCTCAAGCCGATTCTGCCCACCACGGTCGAGCGCATCGAAGCGTTCCTCAACGTTGAGCCGCTGACGTGGCGTTCGATCGATTCGCAGCTCTCGTCGGATAAGCCGATCCAGCCGTACTCCCACCTGATGACGCGCGTGGACAAGAAGCAGGTGGATGCGCTGGTGGAGGCAAATCGTCAGTCGCTGCAGGCCACCGCAGAAGCCCCGGCTGCTGCCGCCGCCAACGGTGCTGCCGCCATTGAGCCGATGGCCGACACCATCACCATCGACGACTTCGCCAAGATCGACTTGCGTGTCGCCAAGATCGTCGCCTGCCAGCGCGTGGAAGGATCGAACAAGCTGCTGCAGCTGACGCTGGATGTGGGCGAAGGACAGACGCGGAATGTGTTTTCGGGTATCCAGTCGGCATATGCGCCGGAAGATCTGGTGGGCAAGCTGACCGTGATGGTTGCCAACCTGGCACCGCGCAAGATGAAGTTCGGGATGTCGGAAGGGATGGTGTTGGCGGCTTCGGCTGCCGATGAGAAGGCTCAGCCTGGGCTTTATATTCTTGAGCCGCATTCTGGGGCGGTGCCGGGGATGCGGGTGCGGTAATGGTTGTTTTGGGGATGGGCCTTGGTGGTCCACTCCCCGTTCGGTCCCGGCAGGGGATGAAACAAGAGATACACCACAAAAAACCCCGGGGCCAAACACCGAAAACCCTTAACCCCCATTCAACCGATCATCACTGCGCGAAGTCGTCGTAACCCGCCCATCCGGCCCAAAGTGCACATTGAAGAAGGCCCGCTCGGTAGCGCTTTCCATCCACCGATACCCCCAAACCTCTTCCTGCTTCAGCTTAAACAGCTCCACCTTCCCCGGCTTGCCCAGCATCCGGCGAACGTCGTCCTTGGCCTGCCCCACCCGCACGCGCCCGAAATTCTCGGCCGTCAACACCTGCTCGATCTTCTGCACGTGCCCGTCAGGCCCGATCGCCACCATCCAGGTTGAAGTCCCTTCTGGTCCGCGCGGATACTCCAGTTGCCGCGTGCCGCCTTCGTTCTCCCAGATCGTCTCGGGCTGGCCTGCCGTGGCCCTGACATCGTCCTCGGTGGATTGCCCGACCACGATGCCTTTGAACAGCAGGTTGTCCGGCTTGGCCGATTGCCACGCCCGCTTGGCGGCATCACCCACGCGATCCACGGCCTGGTCGACCTTTTGTTGATCGCAGCCGAACAGCGCCAGCAATGAAGCCAGAACGCCCATGGTGACTCCCACTTGTGCGAGTTGACGAAGATGCGGCATGGAACTCCTCGTGCGAAACATGGACCCGCCGCCATTCTGGCAGCCGGGCCAACCGTTTACCAACGTTTGTTGAACAGGACCGACGCGCCATTGATCGTACCGCCGCGTGCCACCACCGACCACCGCCGCGAAAACTGCCACGTCAGTTTGACGATGGAATCGGCCGTCGACAGGCTTTGCTCATAGCCGACGGTGATGCGCTCCGAGATGACCTTGCCCAGGCTCACCACCTGCGGATCGGTCAGGCCTGCGGCGGACGGCCCGATCGAGAACTCGTCGAGCCCGAAGCGCCGCGCCACGTTCTTGCCTGCTACGTTGCCCAGCAGGCCGAGGGCCGCGCCGGACATCGCCTGCTGCTGGCCCAGACCGGCGTTCGATGCGCTGTAGCCGAACATCAGCCACGAAAGCTTGTCTTCATCGGGCACGTTGGGCTCGGAGACGAGCTTGACGCGTGGCTGGCGCACCGTGCCGGTCACCTGCACGCCGGCTTCGACTTCCTGGTTACGCCGCATGGCGGTGATGTTGAACGACGGATTGTTGATAGGCCCGACGAAATTCAGCACGCCCTGCTCGATGGCCAGCTTGCGGCCGAACGCTTCATACGTGCTGCCCTGGCGCACGTAGATCGTGCCAGTGCCGCGCAGGGGTACGAGCGGCTCGCTGTGCACGTGCATCTGGCCGCCAAGCGACAGGTCTGCACCGGCACCCTTGAAGCGGAAGTTGTCGCCAAAATCGACATCGACATCGACCACCGGGCTGAAGCGGCCAGCCGGCTTTTCTTCGCGCTTGACACCGCGTTCGGCCTGGTTGCGGGCGGCGTCGGCGCGGCGGACGATGACCACGTCGTCGCCCAGCGAGGGCGCGCCGTCCTTCGGCAGATCAAACAAGCCCCGGTCGACCTTGAACTTGCCGGTGATGGCCACGCGGTCGTTATCGTTGGCAATACGCGCCTGGCCCGACAGCACCAGCGTGCGGTCCGGATCGGCAAAGAGCTGCAGCTTGTCGGCAACGATGGTGCCGGCCAGGTTCGGGTTTGCCTCGCCGAGTTGCACGCGGCCCTGCGCACGCAGGGTGCCGTCGCCGCCGTGGAACACCACCTCTTGCAGGTCGACCACGTTCTGGTCGAGCGCCACGCGCACCACGCCCTTGGTCAGGCGGATGCCCTGGTCGTACAGCGCCACGTCGACGTCCTGGCCGGTCAGGAAACCGCTCACCTTGGGCGCGCCCACTGTACCGGCAAACGTCAGGCTGGCCGCGAGCTGCCCGTCCGTCGCAACGTCCGGCCCCAGCAGGTCGCCGATACTCTTGAGGTGCGGCAGGCTGATCGTCAAGCCGCCGGAGAGCGGCGACGTGGGCGCCATGAGCGCCAAGGTGCCCGGCCCAGGATCACGCACGAGCCCGACACCCGCATCAAGGTAAAGGTTGCCCACGCGCGTTGACTGCACATTGCCGCGCAGCCCGAGGCGCATGCCTTCGCCGTGCGCTTCCACGGTCGCTTCGGTCAAGCCCAATGGGGTGAAACCGCGGCCAGCGTTGATCGACAGATCGCCGCTGCGGCGGGCGATGCGCGCCGCGCCGGTGGCCGTGCTGCCGAGATCCAGATCCCATTGCCCGTCGATGACGAGATCCGTGCGTACCGGCGGAGCCTGGCCCGTCCAGGTGCGCACAAGCTCCAGTACCCGCGCGATCTGCAAGCCGTCGACACGGCCTGCGCTGCGCACGTGTCCCTGAGTGGATTCAATACGTTCGATGTGAATGGGGGTCTGGTCCAGCGTCAGGTCAGCGCGGCCCATCATCAGGCGGCCCGGCGCCACCGACAGCCGCACCGGTGCCGTGAGTTGCAGGTTGGGCGCACCCTGCGCCGACAGCGTAGAGATCGTGCCATCCCACCCATCGCCGTCCTTGCCGGGCGTCAGCGCGCCGTCGCCTGCCAGGGCGAACTTGAACGGCTGGTTGCGCACGTTGCCGTCTGCGTCGGCGCGGAAGCGGTGGGCGCGGCGCGTGCCCTCCAGCGTGGCATGTATTTCTCGCAACGACAGGCTCGGGCCCGTCACACGCTGCGCGGTCAGCTCGAACAGCAAGGGCCCATCGATGCCGTCGCGGATCTGCGCCCGGCCGTTGGCGGTGTCGATCTTGTTTCCTTGATAGGCAAGCTGATTGGCGCGGAACGTGGCATCCACTTGCGGGCGCTTGATCGTGCCGGAGACATCGCCAGACAGGATGAGCGCCCCACTCACCCCAAGCTGCAGGCGTGCGAGTTGCGGTGCATCGATGTCGACGTGCATGCGGTCGGCCGCCCCGCCAAAGCTGCCCCGCAGGCTGGCTTTGTTGCCCGCCACGTCGAGCCTGGCGTCGCTGGGCAGCAGGCGTTCACCGCGCAGGTGGACATTGCCGTCGCCGGTCATCGGCAAGCCGGCGTAATTGCTATCGCGCACGGCAAATTTGACGGCGGCGTCAATCGGCTCACCCAGCGTGCCGCGCGCATCGAACTCGGCATTGATGCGGCCCTTGGCCACCTTTGCCAGCCGCGACGGATCGAACTCCGCCAGGTTGCCCTTGAAGGCGAAAGACTGCGCATCGTCGTGCTTGAGCGTGCCCGCCAGCGTCAGCCGCGAGCGCCCCAGCGACACCTGGGCGCTCTCCACCGCAACCTGCGCCGCATCCAGCACGGCTTTCGCTTGCGCGCGCATGTCGCCACCCGCCAGATCCAGCGCCACACGCTGCGTGCCGCCCGCAAAATCCACGGTGATGGGGCCAGCGAGCTTCGTCCTCTCCAGCGATGCGTGCAGCGCTTGCAGATCAAGCTGGCGCACATCCACGCGCAGCGCGCCATGCCCCTTCTGTACATCTGCCCCGCCCGTGAGCACCGCGCCGCCCAGCAGGCGCACATCCAGCCCGGTGAGTTGCTGATCGTTTTCGTTCAGCCGCACCTGTGCACGCAGCGATTGCAGCGGCAGCTTCTGCTTGTCGAGCGTGCCGGGCTGCGCGTTGTCGATCTCGATGGGGCCAGCCACCGTCAGCGTCTTGGCCTTCTCGTCGGGGCGCAGGTCCGCGTGGATCGACAACGATGCTTCCGGCGCGCCCGGCGCAAACGCACGCGGATTCACGTGTTCCGCCGACACAACTGCGCGCGACAGAGGCAACGCGCCGAACGGCGTGGCGTCAATCAGCGCCTGCGCGGTCAGCTTCGCGCCGGTGCCGGTCGCGTCGATATGCAGCGTTTCCAGCGAGCCCGACAGTTGCGCCGACACTGACGCATCCTGCTTCTGCCCGTTGACCTCGAATTGAGTGGCCAGCGTCGCGGCTCCGGTGAGCGGATACGGCCGCGTACCGGTCATGCGCAGCGTGGCCGCGAGCTTGCCGGCGGGCGTCTCCATACCGTCGAGGAGCACGTTGTGATGCGTGCCGTCGGTATGCAGGCTGCCGGCAATCGATTTCAGCTCGGTGGTCGACGTGCCCTGCCGGATGGCGAGGCGATCGACTGCAAGCCGGTCCACATCCAGCGCCAGCGGCAACACCAGCGAATTCGGCGGACCACTCGGCGGTATGGGCGGTGTCGGATGCAGGATCACATCGACATTGCCGGCACGGAGATACGCGAAGTGCGCATGCCATGGGCCGCGCGTGATGGCCCAGCGGCCTTCCACATGGTCAATGCGCACTTCCGTGCTGCCCGCGCGCACGTGCAGATCGCGCAGCGACACGCCATCGCGCACCGTGCCGCCCTCCAGCTTGCCCGACACATAGGCGTTGCCAAAGCGCGTGGCGAGCGCCCACAACTGCGCCGTGCCCGATTGCGAATGGATGGCCCACACCAGCCAGCCGGCCAGCGCGAGCACGATCACCAGCAAAAAGGCGACCAAGCCGCCGAGCCAGCGCAGCGTGCGGCAGCCCCAGCCACGCGTGGGACGCTTGGGGTGTTGTGCTTCGGGTGGATTGGATTCAGGCGTTTGCGGATCGGTCATCGTCATATTCAGAACGCGATGCCCAGCGACACGCTCGGCCGGAACTGCTTCTGCTGGATGCCATAGGCCATATCGAGTTGGATCGGCCCGACCGGACTCTTCCAGCGCACGCCGACACCCACACCGTTGAACCAGCGGCGCTCCGACCAGTTGTCGGTGGCCGTGCCGGTATCCCAGAACACGGCGGCACCCCATTGCGGCAGAAACCAGCGTTGATATTCCAACCCGCCAGTGACGAGGAACTTGGTCGGCAGCGTGCTGCCGTTGACGTCGTTACCGATGCTCTGGAAGTCGTAGCCGCGCACCGACTGTGTGCCGCCCGTGCGGAAGCGCAGCGTGGCCGGCACGCCGTCGCCGGAACCAGCGGTGATGACCGCACCCAACTCACCGCGCGCGACGAAGATATCGCGCTGCCCCACCGGCACGAACTGGCGGATGCGGCTGTACGACCGCACGAACGATTGGTCCGTCAACACGCCTTTCACTGCCGCGCCGATCTGCGTGGTGATGATGTTGCCGCGGCGCGGGAACAGCGGGTCGTCCACGTCACGGCGCGTCCACGCGAAACCCGGGACGAGCGCCTTGCTCAACTGACGCTCGGCGCCGTCGGGCCGCAGGTCGTCGTAGTAGAAATCAACGGTGAACGACGTCTCATAGATGCCGCGCACACGCGTCTGCTTGAAGCCGGAACGATAGCTGCGCGTGTCGGTGCCCGAGGTATCGGTGCGGTCCATGCTGGTGTAGAAGCTATTGACGTATTGCTTGTCGTCGGGCGGCACGGTCACGCCGGCAAACAGGTACTGACGGCGCTGTTCGATGCGGGCCTGCGTGTCGAGCACCCACGCCTTGCTGAACAGGTTCAGATATTGATAGCGCCCTTCCAGCGAGGCGCCCGTGTCCGTGCCGTAACCCACACCGCCGGTGATGCGATTGGGCGGGTACTCCCGCACGCGCACCCGCACCGGCGCGTTGACCGGGTTCTTCGGATCGTCACCCAGGTCGACGATCGCATTGGAAAAATATGGCTGCCCCTGGATGGCGGCCTGCAGCGATTGCAGACGATCAGCAGAGTAATCCTCACCCACGCGCAGCGGGTTCACGTGGTTGATGATGCTGAGCGGATAACGCGACAAGCCCTGCACCTCCAGTGGCCCCAGCGTGTAAGCCGGACCGCTGTCATAGCCCACCGACAGGTCTGCCTTGTTTTCGTCCGGATCGACACGCGCCTGCGACGATGTCTGCCTGGCCGCGTAATAACGTTTGCTCTGCAGCGCCGCCAGACCGTCGTCCTTGGCCTTGTCCCAGCCCGACTGGCGGAAGGCCATGCCGTGCTGCAGGCTCCACGACTTTTTCAATTCGTCGATGCGCTTGGCGTCTTGCGTGATGGCCCCGGTAAAGTCGAGCGCCACGGTGTCGATGGTGGTACGCGGGCCGGGCTCGACCTTCACATTGACCACGCGGTGGTCCGGCGGGCCGTCCAGCTTCGCGGTCGCCTTCGGCACGAAATAGCCTTCGGTGGCCGTCAGCTTGGTGACTTGGTCGCCAATGGTCTCGACCATGTACTGGAGCTGGTCGTCAGTGATGTCCTTGCGGTCTTTGTAGCGCGACAGGTCCAGATGGCGCTCCAGCAAGTCGCGAATGGACTTCGGCGCATCGATCTTGACGTCGTATTCAGCGTGCGCCGCGGCACAGGCGAGGGACAGCACAAAGCCTGCCGCCAGCGCGGCGGCGGGCAAACCCAGGAAACGAAAGCGTGGTGGTCGTGACGGTCGCGATGGTCGATTGGAGCCGGTCATCGTGGCAAGCGTGGTGCCGCCCCACGGGCCGGCTGAATCAAAGGAAAGGCGTATTTGACCATACCGGGCCCGGCGGGTGCCCAGGCAAATGCAACGAATGCGGCCTTCCGGATCGGCCGGAAGGGTTTCGCACGTGCCGTGCCCAAGGCCGTTAGGACGGCCAATACGGTAAAATGCGCCGGTTTTCCGCCCGGGACCTTTCCGTGCGGGCAAGATCACCCACCATCACTTACTGCCATGGCCCTGTACAAGTCCGAGATCACCCAGTTCCTGGAAGAACTCAAGACCCAGAAGCCCGACCTGGAAGCGCAGCAGCGCCAAGGCCGGTCCCTGCTGTGGGACAAGGACCCGATCGACCTGGAAGAGCGCGCACGTGCCAAGTCCGCCCGCGTGGCGCAAAAGCCGTACGTCTACTCGCTGGACTGATCGGCCGACCGGCCCTCGGCCCGCCAGGCTCACCGCCGCATGACCACTTCCGCGCAGGACAAGCTGCCACTGCCCGTCGAGCTGCCCAGCGTGGCGCCCGATCAGGACTCCACGCCCGCGCAGGTCGACGGCCTCGCCTTTGCGCGGCTCTACGGCGAGCCGCTGTTCAAGCTCCCGCAGGATCTCTACATCCCGCCCGACGCGCTCGAAGTCTTTCTCGAAGCGTTTGAAGGGCCGCTGGACTTGCTGCTGTACCTGATCCGTCGCCAGAACTTCAATGTGCTGGACATTCCGCTGGCGCAGGTCACCCGGCAATATCTGGCATACATCGAGCAGATTCGCGCGACCAACCTGGAGCTGGCCGCCGAATACCTGCTGATGGCGGCCATGCTCATCGAGATCAAGTCGCGCATGCTGCTGCCGGTCAAGAAGACCGACTCAGGCGACGAGCCCGAAGACCCGCGCGCCGAACTGGTGCGCCGCCTGCTCGAGTACGAGCAGATGAAGCTCGCCGCGCAGAAGCTCGACACCGTGCCGCAACTGGGCCGCGACTTCCTGCGCGCCCAGGTCTATATCGAGCAGAGCCTCGCGCCGCGCTACCCCGACGTCAATTCCGACGACCTGCGTGTCGCCTGGGCCGACGTGCTGCGCCGCGCCAAGCTCACGCAGCACCACAAGATCTCGCGCGAAGAGCTGTCGGTGCGCGAGCACATGAGCCAGATCCTGCGTCGCCTGCAGCACGCGCGGTTCATGGAGTTCACCGAGCTGTTCGAAGAAGCGATCCAGTCCGGCAAGGGCGCACCCATCGTGGTCGTCAACTTTGTCGCCATGCTTGAGCTTTCGCGCGAATCGCTGCTCGAAATCACGCAGGCCGAACCGTACGCGCCCATTTACGTGCGCCTCGCCTATTCTCCGACGTAATTCGTCCGGCCTGACCCGGGCCGAATCACACAACAACTATGAAAGTCATCTCGTCGATCCAGGAACTGCGCGACCAACTGCGCGGCCAGAACCGCGTCGCCTTCGTGCCGACCATGGGCAACCTGCATGAGGGCCACCTGAGCCTGATGCGCCTGGCGCGCCAGCATGGCGACCCGGTGGTGGCGTCCATTTTCGTGAACCGCCTGCAGTTCGGCCCGAACGAAGATTTCGACAAATACCCGCGCACCCTGCAGGACGACATCGAAAAACTGCAAAAGGAAGGCGTGTACGTGCTGTTCGCGCCCACCGAGCGCGACATGTACCCCGAGCCGCAGGAATACCGTGTCGAACCGCCGCATGATCTGGGCGACACGCTCGAAGGCGAATTCCGCCCTGGCTTCTTCAAGGGCGTCTGCACGGTGGTGATGAAGCTGTTCTGCTGCGTGCAACCACGCGTGGCCGTGTTCGGCAAGAAGGACTACCAGCAGTTGATGATCGTGCGCCGCATGGCGCATCAGTTTGCGCTGCCGGTCGATATCGTCCCGGCCGAAACGGTGCGCGCGGATGATGGCCTGGCGCTATCGTCGCGCAACGTCTACCTGACCAACGAAGAGCGCGCCGAAGCGCCCGAGCTCTACCGCACGCTGCATCAGGTGCGTCAGGACGTGCTCGAAACTGTGCTGCAAGGCCAGGCGTCGCACGAAGAGGTAACCACCAAGGCGATGGACTATCTGCGTGGCCGCGGCTGGCAGCCCGACTACGTGGCCGTGCGCCGCCGCTCCGACCTGCAGAAGCCGACACCCGAGAACATCGCCGCCGGCGAGCCGCTGGTCGTGCTGACCGCCGCGAAGCTCGGCAAGACGCGCCTGATCGATAACCTCGAAATCTGAGCGACGCAGCCTCGTTCCACGAAAAAGCCCGGCAGTGCCGGGCTTTTTTCATGCCGCCGCCGACGTGTCGGCAACCCTGGCCTGCGGGGGCGATTCCCCGAGCCAATTGAGAATGCCGCTCCACTGCTCCACATCCTTTGCCACACGCGAGGGCGCCACGTCCCACAGCGTCAGGCCATGCGCGGCCAGTTGCACGTAATTCTGGGTATCGCGCAGATAGCCAAGGATGGGCACTTCCAGCCCCTGTACGAAACGTTGAAGCTGTTCAGCGGCGCGCGTGCGCATATCCACGCGCATGCCGACCACGCCCAGTTTGACCTCGCCATGGCGCACGGGCTTTTCATCGGCCAGTTTGCGCAGGAAGGTCTGCGTGGCAAGGATGTCGAACATGGAAGGCTGCAGCGGCACGATCACGTAGCCCGACATCTTGACGAGATCCCCCAGCCGCCAGCCGTGGAGGCCCGCCGGCGTATCGAGCACCACGTGCGTCGTCCCCTTGGGCGGCTTGGCGATGTGGTCGGCGTTGATTTCCCATGTGCGGATGGGCTTGGCGGTCTCCGGGCGCAAGGCGAGCCATTCGCGTGAGGACTGCTGGCGGTCGGTGTCGCCCAGCATCACGGCGTGATCCCGCGCGGCAAAGTAGCCGGCCAGATTGGTGGCCAGCGTGCTCTTGCCCACCCCGCCCTTCGGATTCGCTACAACGGCCACCGGCATGCCCGCCTCCTTGCGCTCGTTGAATCATGTGTCGATTTGATCACTCGACAGATCTGTCCATCGGTAATTATGGCTCAGCCTGCACGTGGCGGCGTTCGCAGCAACGCGGCAAGGTCGAGATGCGCTTCGCAGGTGTCGGCCAGACGCTCGAGCGAAGCCTCACGCAATGCGGCGTAGTCCTGCGCCTGCGCATCACCCACGCCGGCCCAGGCTAGCAGCGCGCAGCACGCCTGTGGCGCATCGAACAGACCATGCAGATACGTGGCGAAGATCTGCCCATCGGCCGAGATCGCGCCATCTGCGTGGCCATCATCGAGCAACACGGCGGGGCATGCCAAGGCTGGCCCCGCAGTCACGCCCATGTGGATTTCGTAGCCGGCGACGGCCGCACCGCCTTCCGCCAGGCTGCCGCGCACCTGACGCAACTTCTTGCTGGTCTCCAGCGTGGTCTCGAAATCGAGATAGCCGAGTCCCTTGACGCTACCGGGCGCGCCCTCAAGCCCTAGCGGATCATGCAACCACCGCCCCAACATTTGCATGCCGCCGCAGATGCCGATCAGCTTGCCGCCATAGCGCAGATGTCGCGCGATGGCCGCTTCCCAGCCATTGGCGCGCAGCCAGGCGAGATCCGCCTGCACGCTCTTGCTGCCGGGCAGGATGATGAGGTCGGCGGGCGGAATCGGCTGGCCAGGGCCGACCAGTCGAACGTCCACCTGCGGATGCGCGCGCAGCGCATCGAAATCGGTGTGGTTGGACACACGCGGCAACACCGGAATAACGACGCGCAGCGCATCGGGCGAGGCTGCACGCTGCGCCGTCTGCACCGCGTCTTCTGCGTCGAGATGGAGGCCGGGCAGATATGGCAGCACGCCAAACACCGGCTTGCCCGTCTGCGCGGTCAGCCAGTCGAGCCCCGGCGTCAGCAATGAAATGTCGCCGCGGAACCGGTTGATGATGAAGCCCGTCACGCGCGCGCGTTCGCTGTCAGACAAGCAGGCGAGCGTGCCAACAAGGTGCGCGAACACGCCGCCGCGATCAATGTCGGCGACGAGCACGACGGGACAATCGACGGCTTCGGCAAAGCCCATGTTGGCGATGTCGCGGTCGCGCAGGTTGATCTCCGCCGGGCTGCCGGCGCCCTCTACCAGCACGAGGTCGTACTGCCCACGCAGCCGCGTGTGCGATTCGAGCACAGCGGCCATGGCGGTGGGCTTGTAGTCGTGGTACGCACGGGCGTCGAGGTCGCAGCGCGGCTGACCGTGGATGATGATCTGTGCGCCGGTGTCGCTGTTGGGCTTGAGCAGGACGGGGTTCATGTCGACCGTGGGCACGACGCCCGCCGCCTGCGCCTGCAACGCCTGCGCGCGGCCGATCTCGCCGCCGTCTGCGGTGACGGCGCTGTTGAGCGCCATGTTCTGCGGCTTGAACGGCGCCACGCGCACACCGGCGCGATGCGCGACACGGCACAGGCCGGCGACCAGCGTGCTCTTGCCGGCATCGGACGTGGCGCCCTGGATCATCAGCGTGCCCCGAAGCGAGTCCGGCGGCACAGAAAATGGAGCTTTCGACATGCGCGGATTATCGCACCCACCTTGTTATGCCTGGCTGCCGCGCCCTCGCTAAAATGCGGGAATGTCACGCCGTCTCACACTTGTCCTCGGTGGTGCCCGCTCGGGCAAGAGCCACCACGCCGAACAGCTCGCGCTGCAATGCGTCGGGCCGGTCACGTACGTTGCCACCGCTGGCGAGGACGATGAGGAGATGCAGTTGCGCGTGGCCCTGCACCGCGCGCGGCGTCCGGCCAATTGGGCGCTGGTCGAAGAGCCCATGCACCTGGCCGAAGCGCTCTACACGCACGCGCAGCACGGTGGCTGTGTGCTGGTCGATTGCATGACGCTGTGGCTCAACAATCTGCTCTTCTCCGAACATCATGAATATCCCGAGACAGGCCTCGTCACGCCGCCCGAAGCCTGGACGGCCGAGATCGACGCGCTGCTGACCGCCCTGCCGCTGCTGCCCGGCGAGGTCATCCTCGTGAGCAACGAAATCGGCCTGGGCGTGGTGCCGATGGGTGCCGTCACGCGCTTCTACGTGGACGAACTGGGCCGGCTGAACCAACGCCTCGCCGCTCTGGCCGACAACGTGCATCTGCTGGTGGCCGGCATTCCGATGGTGGTGAAAGGGCCGGCACTCGGCACCGCAACGTGAGCTTGCCGTCGGGCGGCGTGTTCGATCTCGGGTGGCCCCTCGTGACGCTGGCAGCACTCGCGGGCGTGCTGCTCGATCAGGTATTCGGCGAGGTGTCGCGCTGGCATCCTTTGGTCGGCTTCGGGCGCATCGCCGCAGCGATTGAGCGCTGCATGAACCGCGCACCGGCTGCGTTGGCCAGGTCGCGCATCGTCGGTCTCGTCGCTTGGGCAGTCGCCGTGTTGCCGTTCGTGCTGCTGGCGGCATGGCTCGTCGTGATGGCGGGCGATGTGTCGCCACGGCTGGTGGTGGCGCTTGATGCGATCGCCCTCTATTTCGCCATTGGCGCGCGCAGCCTGTATGAACACATTGCGCCGATCGCGCTTGCGTTGCGCGATGCGGATTTGCCCCGCGCACGCGCCCTCGCCTCGCGCATCGTCTCGCGTGATCTCACACAAGCCGGCGACGAGCCCATTGCGCGTGCCGCCGTGGAATCGGCGCTGGAGAACGGCAGCGATGCCGTCTTCGCGCCGCTGTTCTGGCTTGTTGTGGCCGGCGCGCCCGGCGTGATGCTGTACCGGCTGGCCAACACGCTCGATGCAATGTGGGGCTACCGCAATGCGCGCTTTACCGGCTTTGGATGGGCAGCCGCACGCATCGACGACGTTCTCAACTGGATTCCCGCGCGACTCACGGCGATGAACTACGCGCTGCTTGGCCACACCGCCGATGCGCTGCGCTGCTGGCGCACGCAAGCCCCGCAATGGTCGAGCCCGAACGCGGGCCCGGTCATGGCCGCCGGCGCGGGCAGCCTGCGCGTCCGGCTTGGCGGCGCAGCACGCTACGAAGGCGTGGAAGAAGCGCGCCCGCCGCTCGGCACCGGCAAGCCGGCAACCGCTGTCGATATCACGCGTGCGTTGACGCTCGTATCGCGCACGTTGTGGCTGTGGCTCGGCGTACTTGGCCTGATCGCAACATCGGCGTGGGGCTTGTCATGAGCGGCATCGTCCACGGCGGCAATCTCGCCGCAGCACGCGCACAGTACGGAGAGCCTGAAGGCGGCTGGCTGGATCTGTCCACGGGCATCAATCCGCACGGCTACCCCATCCCGTCGATCCCACCCGATGCGTGGTTGCGCCTGCCCGAAGACGATGGCCTCGAAGCGCAGGCCGCCGCGCACTACGGCGTGATCGATGCGCGCGGCGTGCTGCCGATTGCAGGGTCGCAGGCGGCGATCCGCACGCTGCCATCCCTGCTGCCGCGAGGGCGAGCCGGCATCGCGCAGATCGGCTACAGCGAATATGCGCCGGCCTTTGCGCGCGCCGGCCACGACGTCGTACCACTGCCCGAAGCCGCCTTCCTCGGTGACGTGCCAAACGACGTGCAGCACCTGGTCGTCGTCAATCCGAACAACCCCACGGCACGCCTTCTGCCCGCCGAAACCCTGCGCAATTGGCACAGGCGCCTGCATGCGCGCGGCGGTACGTTGATCGTGGACGAGGCCTTTATCGAGGCGTTCAACGATGGCCCCACATTGGCGCCCCTGGCTGGCGTGCCGGGGCTTGTCGTGCTGCGCTCGATCGGCAAATTCTACGGGCTGGCGGGCGCCCGCATCGGCTTCGCGCTGGCCGCGCCTGAGCTGGTGTCTGCGCTACGCGAGGCGCTGGGGCACTGGACCGTCAACGGCCCCGCCCGTGCTGTGGTACGTGCGACGCTGGCCGATACCGCTTGGCAAGTTTCAACGCGCGCGCAACTCCAGCCTGCCGGCGCACGGCTCTCGGCGTTGCTTGATCGCCACGGGCTGCCGAATGCCGCCACCCCGCTGTTTGCCTGGGCATCCGCCCCACGCGCGCAAGCGCTGCATGCAAGCCTGGCGCGCCTCGGCATCTGGACCCGCCTGTTCGATGCGCCCATCAGCGGCTTGCGCTTCGGCCTGCCCCCGGATGAGCCCGGATGGCAACGCCTTGCCGATGCGCTAGCATCGCTGTCGCACTCCGCTTGACCTCCCCCCGATGCCCACTCGTCTCTCTCGCCTCACCCGTCGCCTGTATGTGTGCGGCCTGTCCGCCATTGCGCTCACGATCGCTGCCGTACCGGCATGTGCGGCCATTTCCGTCACAGACGATAGCGGTGCCATCGTTACGCTGCAGCGCCCCGCACAACGCATCGTCAGCCTCGCGCCGCATGCGACCGAGTTGCTGTTCGCGGCGGGCGGCGGAGCACGCATTGTTGGCACTGTGGCTTACAGCGACTACCCGCCGCCCGCGCGCGACATTCCTCACGTAGGCGACAACCGCTCGCTCGATCTGGAGCGCATCGCCGCCCTCAAACCCGATCTGGTGGTGGTCTGGCGCCACGGCAACGCGCAGAAGCAGATCGACCGCCTGCGCGCGCTCGGCATACCGCTGTTCTTCTCCGAGCCGCATCGCATGAGCGATATTCCGCGCTCGATCGAGGCGCTCGGCACGCTGCTCGACACCCGCGCGAGCGCGCACGATGCGGCCCAGCAATTCCGCCAACGCGCCGATACGCTGCGCCAGCGCTACGCGAGCCGGCCGGCGGTTTCGGTGTTCTATCAGGTGTGGGAACAGCCGCTGATGACGCTCAATGGCCAGCACATCTTCTCTGACATGCTCGCGTTGTGCGGCGGCCGCAATGTGTTTGCGGGAGAGCCGTTGCTGGTGCCGACAGTCTCGCCCGAGGCGGTGATCGCAGCCAACCCGGAAGTGCTATTGACCGCCAGCATGGGCGCCACGCAAGGCAGCCGTCCGATCGATACGCTCGACGCATGGAAGCGCTGGCCGCAATTGCTCGCTGTGCAGCGCGGCAACCTTTTCAGCATCAACGGTGACCTGATCAACCGCTTTGGCCCACGCCTTGTGGAAGCCGCGACCCTGTTGTGCGAAGACCTGGAACAAGCCCGCATACGGCGCCTCGGTTCACAGGCCACCAACGGGCCGGGTCGTTAAACCGCGCGCCGCTCAACGGTTCCAGAACAGCAACACAGGCAACGTGCCGGGCAGCACCCGAAAACCGCAGGCTGCCCCCCATTGCAACGGCCATTGCAGGGTCTCGATTAATGGCCGCTGCAGCCAATGCGCCGCCAGTGCACGCATACAGCCGGCATGCGTCACCGCCCATACGCAAGACGTGGGCATCGCGGTGGTTGCTTCAGCCCAGGTCGTCACGCGCGCCAGCAGATCCGCCGCCGATTCTCCGCCATGCGGATTGCCGTGCACGAGATCGCGCGCCCAATGGTCGATTTCCGCGCGCGGGATCTCATCCCACTGGCAGCCTTCCCAAGCGCCGAAATCGAGTTCCATCAATTGCGCATCGATTTCAATGGCGGGCAGCTGCGCCGCTTGCGCCATGGCTTCGGCCGTCAGGCGGCTGCGCCGCAACGGGCTTGCCAGCAGACGATGCGGAGTGTGGGCGGCGAGTTTCTCGACGATGGCCGACGGCTCCGGGTCCATGGGCGAAACCAACTCCAGATCGGTGCGGCCATAGCAGAGGCCCGCCGACATGGCGGGCCGCGCGTGGCGGATCAGGATGACATCCATGCCAGCACCCCCCACAGGATCAGCAGCTCGAAAATCTGCTGCGCCATGCCCAGGCAATCGCCTGTGATGCCGCCGATGCGGCGCACGAAATAGCGACCCAGCAGCCAGCGCGCAAGGATCAGGCCGACAACGATGAGCGCCGCGCACATCGGCCCGAACCACAGCAACGGCACGACACCGAATACGCCAGCCCACAACGCGTCACTCCATCGCATGCGTTGCGCAACTGGCTTGGCCTTGCCTTCCGCCCGCACGTAGTCATGCGTGAGCAGGTGGCTGACAGCTGCGGCCCGGCTGGCAGCATGCGCAGCCACCATTGCAACGAGGATGCCTATGCTGTGCGGCGCCATCGCGCTCAGCAATTGCCACTTCAGCAGCAACGCCATGCACACGGCAATCGCCCCGAACGCGCCGATGCGCGAATCGTGCATGATGCGCAGCCGGTCTTCAGGCGTGTAGCCGCCGCCAAAGCCGTCGGCGCAATCGGCCAGCCCGTCCTCGTGAAACGCGCCGGTCAGCAACAGCGTAGCCCCCATCGACACGGCCACCGCCACACCTTGCGCGGGCACCGTGCGCAACACAAGCCAATACACCGCCGCTGCCACGGCGCCCACCAACCAGCCGATCAGCGGAAAGTAGCGCGCCGCGCGATTCAAGCCCGCTTGCGAGAACCCAACCGACGCCGGCACGGGGATGCGGGTGAAATACCCGACGGCCGTCCACAGCGCCTGCCAATGTTCGCGCAACGCGTTCATGGCGATGCGCGCTCGCTCACGCCTGCGCTGGCGAAGGTCGCCATTTCGCGCAGGAACGCCACCGCCGACACGACCACCGGATACGCCAACACCGCACCGCTGCCCTCGCCCAGCCGCAACGACAGCGACAGCAGCGGCCGCGCATCGAGCAGCTCCAGCAAGGCGCGATGCCCGCGCTCGTCCGACACATGCCCGAACACGCAGAAGCGCAGCACATCGGGCGCCACGTGCGCGGCCACCAGCACGGCGGCCGTCGCGATAAACCCGTCGACGAGGATGACCATGCGCCGCTGCGCCCCCTCAAGCACCGCCCCCACCATCGCCGCGACCTCGAAGCCGCCGAAGCACGCAAGCACGTCCAGCGGCTCGCTTGCGTCAGCGTGCCTGGCCATCGCAGATTCCAGCACGGCGCGCTTGTGGGCCAGGCCGTCATCATCGAGCCCGGTGCCGCGGCCAACGCATTGCGCGACCGGCAAATTGCATAAGCGCGCCATCAGGCACGCGGCAGACGCCGTATTGGCGATGCCCATTTCGCCCAGCGCGATCACGTTGGTGCCAAGCGCAGCATGGTGTGCCACGCGTTGCGCGCCGAGCGCCATGGAGCGGTCGCGCTCCTCAGTGGTCATGGCGGCTTGCTCAACACTCTCGTCGGCAAAGTTGCGTGTGCCGGGGCCGACAGGTGCATCGACCAGGCCCGGCGCATCTGCCGCCCACAACGGTGCGGCGACACCGGCGTTTACCACCTCCAGCGCAAACCCATGCTGGCGGCAGAACACGTTGACGGCTGCACCGCCCGCGATGAAATTGAGCACCATCTGCGCGGTCACCGCTTGAGGGTACGCGCTCACGCCTGCGTGCGCGATGCCGTGGTCTGCGGCAAACACCACCATCGCGGGGCGCGTCAGCTGCGGTGTGTCGGTGTTCTGGATCAGGCCGATCTGCACGGCCAGCGATTCAAGCCGGCCCAGTGCGCCGAGCGGCTTGGTCTTGCTGTCCACGGCCGCCTGCAGGCGCACGCGCAACGCATCGTCAAATGGCGGAATGTGCATGGTTTGGTTCATCACAATTCGACTCCGGGCTGGGCCTGGATGCCTCGGGAAAAGGCGTGCTTGACGAGCGTCATGTCGGTCACGGTATCCGCCGCCTCGATCAGCTCGGGTGGCGCACCGCGCCCGGTAATCACCACATGCTGCGCGGGCGGCCGCGCGCGCAAATCGGCCAGCACCGTCTGCACGTCAAGGTAGTGGTACTTGAGGGCGATGTTCAGCTCATCCAGCAGCACCAGGCCGACGGTGGGATCGCTCAGCAGCTCGCGTGCGCAGGCCCATGCAGCTTGCGCCTTCTCGATGTCGCGCGTGCGGTCCTGCGTCTCCCATGTGTAGCCTTCGCCCATCACGTGGAAGCTGCATTGCTCGGGAAAGCGTCGCAGGAAGCGCTCTTCGCCCGTCGGGATTGCGCCCTTGATGAACTGCACCACGCCGACCTGCATGTCGTGACCCATGGCGCGGATCACCATGCCAAAGCCGGAGCTGGATTTGCCCTTGCCGTTACCGGTGTTAACGAGCAGTACGCCGCGCACGTCCGTGGCGGCGGCAATCTTGGCGTCCACCACGGCCTTCTTGCGCTGCATGCGGGAGCGGTGGCGCTGGTTCAGGCCATCGTTGTTGTCTTCAGTCGTCATCGGGGTCATCAGGAATCAGGGCCGTGCGGCGGCCGTCGGCCACCTCGGCAATGGGCGTGCGCAGCACGCGTGCGCAGTGTTCGGGGGTCAGCACATCGACGGCGATGCCGGCAGTGGTTTGCCCTTCGCCGTCCATCAGCAGCGCGTGCGTGGCGTAACGGCGTGCGAGGTTCAAGTCATGCACGGTCAGCACGACCAGCCAGCCATGTTTGCGGCAACCTTCGCGCAGCAGGCGAAGCACGGCAACCTGCTGATGCAAATCGAGGTGCGCGACGGGCTCATCAAGCAGCAGCACGCGCGCCTCCTGCGCCACCACGGCAGCCATCGCCACGCGCTGACGTTCACCGCCGGAAAGCGTGCGCACATCGCGTTGTGCCAGCGGCTGCAACTGCAGCGCAGACACCGCTGCGTCAACGGCGCGGGCATCGGCGTCGCCCTCCCACTCCCAGCGCGCCAGGTGCGGGTGGCGGCCGGTCATCACCGCTTGGTACACGGTGATGGGGAACGAGTCATGCAAGGTCTGCGGCAGAAACGCGCGACGACGCGCCATCGCCAGTGCCGGCCAATCGGCAAGTGCTACACCGTCGAGCGTGACGCTGCCGCCGTCCGCCGAACGCAGGCCAGCCAGCACGGAAAGCCATGTCGACTTGCCCGCGCCGTTCGGGCCGACCACGCACCAGAGTTGGCCCGCGTTGGCCGTCAACGACAACCGCTCAATCAACACGCGCCCGTCGATGGTCACGCGCAGGTCGCGCAGCGCGAGTTCGGGCGCTGCATCCAAGTGCGCGAATGCATCCGGTGCAGGGGCCCGACGTGCACGACGCAACCAGCTCATCGCGTGCTCCGCATCAGCAGGTAGAGAAACGTCGGCACGCCAAGCATGGTGGTGATCACACCCACCGGCAGTTGCGTTGGGGCGATCAGCGTCCGGGCGATCAGGTCGGCCAGCATCAGCAGCCCGCCGCCGGCCATCGCCGTAGCGGGCAAGTGGATGCGCACGTCGCGGGTCCACGCCAGGCGCACCATATGCGGCACCAGCAGGCCGACAAAAGCGACCGAGCCCGCAATGGTCACCGCTACCGCCGTGCACAGCGACGCCACCACGTAGATCAACGCACGCACGCGCGCCACGGGCACCCCAAGCGCACGGGCGCGGGTTTCGCCGGTCAGCAGCACGTTCAGGTCGCGCGCATGCGGCAACACCACGGCCACCGCCGCCACGAGCGCCATCAACGCGCCCGCATAACGATCGGCGCCACCCAGGTCGCCGACCATCCAGAAAATCATGCCGCGCAGCTTGTTCTCGGGCGCCACCGTCAAGATGAGCGTGATCAGGCCGACCCAGCCGGAGGCCATCACCACGCCACCGAGCAGTAGGCGCGCATTGGCCTCGCCGGGCTCACCGCGCCACAGGTGCTGACGCGCCAACGCCGCCACCAGCGCCATCGACAGCAATGCTCCCGCGCCGGCACTCGTCTGCACCAACCACCACGGCAGCGAAAACAACATCGCCGTGAGCGCCGCCACTGCCCCGCCACCGGACACGCCCAGGACATACGGATCGGCCAGCGGATTGCGCAGCAGCATCTGCATGAGCGCCCCGGCAAAGGCCAACAGCCCGCCAGCAGCAAATGCAGCGCCCGCGCGCGGCAGGCGCAATTCGATGACGATGCCCGCAGCCAGGCTATCGCCACCGCCGATCAGCGCCCGCCAGACTTCAGCGAGCGACAGCTTCACACTGCCGAGCATCAACGACGCCGCCAGCACCACCACGCACGCGAGTGCCAGCAGCGACCACAGTCGCCAGGCAAAACCGCGTGCGGGCAGTGCAGGTGTTGTCATCGCTTCGGTTCGTGCTGTTGCCACGACAGCGTGAAGAACACCCCACGCGACGCCGTGTTGTACGGATAGATCAACTGGTAGTTTTTGTTCGTCACGTTTTCAACACGTGCCGACACTGCCCAGTCAGGCGTGATCTGGTAGCGGCCGACCAGGTTCAGCAGGCCATAGCCACCGAGCGTCTTGGTCGAATCCTGGCGGTCACCCGCTGCATTCCACTCCACGCCCGCCGAGAACGGCCCGAACGTCTTGTACGCCGAGACGCTGCCGAAGTGCCGTGCGCGGCGCGAGAGCAATTGGTTGGCCGACAGGTCCTGCGGGTTCTGCATGGTAAAGCTCGCACGCAGATCCACGCCATAGATCGAACCCCGATACGACGTCTCCAGCCCGTTCACGCGTGCGCGGTTGACGTTGGCTGCCGAGCAATTGAAATCTGCATCGCATACCGCCGTGATCAGGTTGCTGTAGTCCGTCTCGAACACCGTCACGCGCACCAGGCCGATCGCGCCGCTGTATTCCACGCCGCCTTCCACCGAGCGCGCGTTCTCGGGCTGCACGTTCGGGTTGCCGAAGAACGGGTAGTACAACTCGTTGAAGCTGGGTGCGCGGAAGGCATTGCTCACACTCGCAACCGCCTTCCATTGCGGGTTGAATGCGAAGCCGTAGCCGGCGTAGTAGCTGTTGGCGCCACCGAAGTCCGAGTAGCGGTCGCGGCGCAGGTTCAGCTGCAACTGGTGCGGGCCAAACTTGCCTTCGTAACCGATGTAGCCGGAATCAACGTTGCGCGTGGGCACGTTGTAGGCATCGCTGTCGATACTGGTCTGCAGATGCTCCAGGCCCACCTTGAGCAGCTGATTGGGCATGAAGGCCCAGTCGTTCTGCCAGCTCGCCGTCTGATTGCGTGTGTTGAAGCGCGCCGGCACCTGCAACACGCCGTTCGTGTAATTCAAGCTGCGGTCATCGCCCTGCGACAGCGTCAGGCGCGTCTTCCAATCCTGCGTTACCTTGCCGTCCACGTAGGCCGACATCGAGCGCACTACGTTGTGTGCGACGTTGTCATCGGTCGGCTTGCCGAAGGCGTTGTCGTAACTGACATCGCCCCAGGTCTGGAAGTACGTCAGGCCCGCTTGCCAGTCTGCCGAGAAGCGATGCGACAACTGCGCCGACACGCTCTTGTTCGTGTACGGGTTGTCGTTCGGGTTGGCCTTGGGCGCCTGCTGCGGGTTGATGGTCGAGAAGCCGTTGGTCTTGAATTCCGACACCGACACCGCGAACGATGTATCGCCGTTCTCGCCCAGCGAGCCGCTGATGCCAGCCTGCGCGCGCTTGGTATTGCGGGCGCCGTACTCGATCTCTGCATTGGCCAGCGGGCCATGGCCACGGCCGTTGCGCGTGAAAATCTGCACCACGCCGCCAATCGCATCGGAGCCGTACAGCGCAGACACGTTGCCGCGCACAACCTCGATGTGATCGATCTGATCGGCCATCAATTGCGCGATCTGCGCGCCGCCCGAGGTGCCGGACGCCACACGCACACCGTCAATCAGAACCAGAGTCTGATTGGAACCGGCGCCGCGCATGAAAAGGCTGGCGTTGGTGCCTGGGCCGCCGCTCTGCGCGATTTCGATGCCGGCCTCGCGACGCAGCAGCGTCACGGCGTCCGGCGCCTGCGAGCGCTCGATATCGGCGCGGCTGATGACCGTCGTATGCGGCAGTGCATCGGACAGGGGCTGCTCGCTGCGCGAGGCGGTCACCACTGTCGGATTCAGCTCGCCGACGGGCGTGCTGGCTACTTGTGTATTGCTTTGTGCCCAGGCCGGCGCAACCGCACCTGCCATGGCCCCCGCAACAACCCCCAATCGTGCGCTGGCAAGCGCGCGCATGGCCGTCCGGGGCATCCGGAGTGGCCGCTTTGTAGTCAAGCTCATGTTGAAAAGACAAGAAGCGTCAGCCGGACCCGTTCCCCCGCGGGTCGCTGGCAGCAGGATCTCGATGCGGTTCCCTCCAGGGTTGCACATCGGCTCTGAGATCCACCGTCCTGGCCGGTATCCGGGCTGGCGAAGCGGCCTGTCCGCCTTCCCATTCCGAAAGGAACAGT
Organism: Ralstonia sp. 110700041-2; assembly: GCF_056280165.1. NCBI lineage: Bacteria > Pseudomonadati > Pseudomonadota > Betaproteobacteria > Burkholderiales > Burkholderiaceae > Ralstonia > Ralstonia sp. 110700041-2. Next base: position 395,666 of record NZ_JBSFAI010000002.1, read on the forward strand.
GGCGTATGGACAGACCGCGCGGCACCCATCTTCTTCGCGAGATGGCGGGTACACGCGACGTTCGCTTACCGTTGCGGGGGCAGCGCAGGTTGGCGCATCGCTTGGGGCGCGCGCTCCCTGCTTCCCGTTTAACTGCAGATGGTGCTGCGGGCACCAGGACGGGGCGAAGTTTAACGGAAAAGGCATTCCAAACCCGTCGCAGTCGCGGTAAAAACACACCCACCGCCCGTTGTGCCCGCCGCGTCGCCTCATTCCCCCGCATATTGCGCATCCGTATGGAGGACAGGCGCGAAGCGCATGATCGGCTAAAATCCCCCCACTCGATTCTGATTGACACCCAATGCTGAACGAACTCGAACAACTTGCCGGCAAGATCGCGCGCGTGCTGCGTCACGCCGATGCGCTCGCCGCCGAGAACCAGCGCCTGCGCGCCGAAGTCGAGCGGCTTCAGGCGGAAGCCGAGGCGTCCAAGACCGAGCGCGACGCGATGGTCGCCGATCGCAGCGTGCTCAATGCCAAGATCGAAGAAGCGCAACTGCGCATCCAATCGATTCTCGACAAGCTGCCCACGGCCACCGACGCGCGCCAGCTTGATCTCCTCGGCCAGGCCGCAGGGGCCGATGAAACAGCGGCCGCCCCGCATTCGGAGACCTAAGCATGAGCAGCAAGCAAATTGAAGTGAACATCGCCGGGCAGCCCTACAAATTTGCAGTCTCGGTCGATAACGAAGCCGCCCTGCGTGAAGCCGCCGCCATGGTCGACAACCAGATGACGCGCATCAAGAACGGCTCGAACACCAAGGGCATCGAGCGCGTCGCCGTGATGGCCGCCATCAGCATCGCATCGGATTTGCTGTCGATGCAACGCCAGGCCGCATCAGATTCCGCCCTGCCGATCGACACGATTCGCGCCAGACTGGCCGACTTGAACGCCCGCACCGACGAGGCGCTGCGCCAGTACGGCGAAGTGATTTAGCGAAGGTCAAAACGGGTTTGTAACCGGATCGCATCCGGGCTTGGGTTCGGATGCGAACGGGTGTATAGTGTCACGCAATGGCTTCCGAAATCTCCTGCAAACCCTTATGGTATAAGGCTTTAGCGGCTGCAGGGTAGAGAAAAACGGTTGCCTGCGATGAATCTCTCAGACGCATCGCCATGCGCTCGAAACACAGCGTGATGATGCGTCTGACAGTTTCCCTGCCTGGTTCGCCATGGCCATTAATTCCTTGAACCGATAAGCATTGCTTGGTGCGGGATATGCCGTGTGGGCGAGCGCGTCTTCCAGTGCATAGCGTGCGACGCAAGTCGTGGGCTCCCTGCGCCGGTGATGTACCCGAAATGCGGCTTCCGCTGCCACTCTGAACCTCACTTGGGTTCAGGATGCGGGTCTAGCGGCCAAGGTGGGGACCCAACAAAAGGCGGTAGTGCACATATGCGCTACCGCCTTTTTCTTTGCCTATCTGCGATACGCCCCCGTTGCCGCACCGCCAATGGCAACGCCGCGGCCGTGTTGCTATGCTGCGCACACCGTCACTTCCGCACGTCGCCCGCGCATCCCAACGATGGCCACCCAATACTGGTTGATGAAGTCCGAGCCCGACGAGGCCAGCATCGACACGCTGCACGCCGAGGGCACCTTGCCCTGGACTGGCGTTCGCAACTATCAGGCACGCAACTTCATGCGCGACCGCATGCGCATCGGCGACGGCGTGCTGTTCTACCACTCGTCCTGTCCGCAGCCGGGCATCGCGGGGCTGGCGGAAGTCTGCTCGACCAGCTACCCAGATCCCACGCAGTTCGACGTCAAGAGCCACTACCACGACCCTGCATCGAAGCCGGAAGCGCCGCGCTGGATGCTCGTCGACGTGAAGTTCGTGCGCAAATGCGCGCTGGTCGATCTGCCGACCTTGCGCGCACAAGAACAGCTCGCCGACATGACGGTGCTGCAACGCGGCAACCGCCTGTCCATCACGCCCATCACGCCCGCGCAATGGCGTTACATCACGACCAAATTGATGCGCGATCCTGAGTGAATGGCTGGCGCCGGCAGGGAATTGTTACAAACGTGATGAACGATGCGCGTAACAGCCAGTCAGACGCATCACATTGCTTTTTGGGAGAACACAATGAAATCTGTCCTGGCCGCAACCATTTTGGGGACCGCAATGATGACGACCGCTTTCGCGCAAGCCGCTCCTGAAGCGAATCATTCTGGCGTGCTGTCGCTGGATGCGCAGGCCGTGACGGAAGTCCCCACCGACACCGTCACACTGACGCTGAGCGCCGAGCAGGAAGGGGCAGACCCGGGCGCGATCTCCACCGCACTGTCGCGCAAGGCCGACGACGTGATCAACCAGGCAAAGCGCACCTCCGGCGTGCAGGCAGAAACGGGCGGCTTCAATATCTATCCGAACACCGATCGCAACGGCAAGATCAGCGTGTGGCGCGGCCGTGCCGAAGTACGCATCACGTCGAAGGACTTTGCAGCGGCGTCCAAGCTGGCGGGCCAGCTGGCCAATCAGATGCAGGTGCAGAACGTGAACTTCACGCTCTCGCGCGAGGCGCGTACAGCGGCGGAAGCCAAGCTCATCGATCAGGCTGTGAATTCGTTCCGCGACAAGGCACTGACGACCACCAAGCTGTTTGGCTACACGAGCTACACGATCCGCGACGTGCACGTGAGCGAGGGCAGCAACAACCCAGGCCCGCGTCCGATGATGCGCATGGCAGCCGCTCCGGCATCGTTCGATTCGGCGCCGGTGCCCATCGAGGGCGGCAAGGCGCAGGTCACGGTGACGGTTTCCGGCGCCGTGCAGATGCTGAAATAAGCAGCGATCCGCTCCATGAAAAAAGCCACCGAAGTTCGGTGGCTTTTTCTTTGCGCGGTTGCTGCGTCAGGCGTGCGCCTGGTTTTTTTCACCGTTGCCTGCACGACGATAGGACCAGACCAGCATGGCGATGCCGATCAGGATCATTGGCAGCGACAGCCACTGGCCCATCGACAGGTTCGCCGCGAGCAGGCCGAGAAAGTTGTCCGGCTCACGCGCGAATTCCGCGGCGAAGCGGAACACGCCGTAGCCAAGCAGGAATGCGCCGGACACCGCGCCCATCGGCCGCGGCTTGCGCGCATACAGCCACAGCAGGATGAAGAACAGCACGCCCTCGCCGAGGAACTGGTAGATCTGCGAGGGGTGGCGCGGCAGCATGTGGTACTGGTCAAAAACGGCCTGCAGGCCGCTGGTGACGGCCTCTTGCGCATGCGAAAGCAACCATTCACGGTCTTCGCCCTGTGCCTGCGGGAACATCATCGCCCACGGCAGATTGGGCGACGACACACGGCCCCACAGCTCGCCGTTGATGAAGTTGCCAAGGCGCCCCGCTGCGAGGCCGCACGGCACCATCGGCGCGATGAAATCGGTCACCTGCATCCACGAGCGGCCGCGCATGCGCGCATACAGCATCATCGCCACGACCACACCGAGGAAGCCGCCGTGGAACGCCATACCGCCTTCCCAGACCTTGAAGATGTCGAGCGGGTGGGCAAAATACCAGTCCGGCTTGTAGAACAGTACGTAGCCGAGGCGCCCACCGAGAATCACGCCGAGCACGCCGTAGAACAGCATGTCGTCAAGGTCGCGGCCGGCCCAGCCTTCGGCGGCGGTGTGCGGCTGGCGCGTGCGCAGGCGGCCGAACCACAGGAACATGATGAACGCCGCCAGATACATCAGGCCGTACCAGCGGATGGCGAGCGGCCCAAGATGCAGGGCGACGGGATCGAATTGCGGATGGATGAGCATGAATCCTGTGGGTTTCAGGTTTGGTTGTCTTCTTGCAGCCTGGCGACCGCTTCGGCACTGGCCACGAACCACGGCAGCACCGGGGAAGCCGCATCGCGCCGCCACACCAGACCGGTCTCGATGATCGGACTTGGCGCGGCGAGTTCGAGATAGACCACGCCGGTACGCTGGAGGTTGCATAGCGATGCCGGCACCAGCGCAACGCCCATCTCGGCGGAAACAAGGCTGACGATGGTCTGCATCTGGATGGCTTCCTGGCCGATGCGCGTGGCAGCGCCGGGGTGTTCGGGACGGCCGCCGTGCGCGGCATGATAGCCGGTAATGATGTCATACAGCGCGGGCGCGGACCGGCGCGGGAAGATGATGAGCGGTTCGGCCGCTGCATCTGCCAGCGCAATCGCCTGGCCCGGCGCCACGCCCCATTGCGCCGCGCGCGACGCGGGCACCGCCAGCACGAGACGCTCGCGCACCAGCGGGCGGTATTCCAGCTCGCCCGGCACGGAGCCGGCGTGATGCGCAATCACGACGCCGGCATCCACATCGCCGGCCAGGAGCGCTTCGATTTGCACATCGCTGGTGGCCTCGCGCAGCAGAAGCTGCACATCGGGCCGCGCGTCGCGAAAGTGCCGCAGCAAGGCGGGCAGGATGCCGTAATCGGCGGTGCTGACGAAGGACAGCGACAGCGAGCCGACCTCGCCGCGCGCCAGCCGCTGCGCGAGCCCGGGCAGTGCATTCGCCTCCGCCAGCACACGCCGCACCTCAACCAGCCAGCGCGCACCGACAGCCGTCAGCGCCACGGAGCGCTGCGTGCGATGGAACAGCGTGACGCCCAATTCGTCTTCGAGCGCGCGAATCTGCTGCGACAGCGGCGGCTGCGTCATCGAAAGCCGCTCGGCGGCGCGCCCGAAATGTAATTCCTCGGCAACGGTCACGAAATAGCGAAGCTGGCGCAAATCCATATCAGCGATTGATACATTATTCGACTCAATAATCGCTGAATAATATATTTGACGCGTCGTTTCTCCAAGCGCATGCTGGGCGCCAAGCCGTTGACTACAACGATAGAGCCGACCCCACGGAGACCCCCATGCCAGACAACAAGCGTTCCCAGCACATCACTCAGGGCGTGGCGCGCTCGCCCAACCGCTCGATGTACTACGCGCTGGGCTACACAAAAGACGACTTCAACAATCCGATGATCGGCGTGGCCAACGGCCATTCGACCATCACACCGTGCAATTCGGGGCTGCAGAAGCTGGCCGATGCCGCCGTGGCTGCAATAAAGGACGCCCGCGCGAATCCGCAGATCTTCGGCACGCCCACCATTTCCGATGGCATGTCGATGGGCACGGAAGGCATGAAGTTCTCGCTGATCTCGCGCGAAGTGATTGCCGACTGCATCGAGACCTGCGTCAACGGCCAATGGATGGATGGTGTCGTCGTCATCGGCGGCTGCGACAAGAACATGCCGGGCGGCATGATCGCCCTGGCGCGCACGAATGTGCCGGGCATCTACGTGTACGGCGGCACCATCAAGCCGGGGCACTGGAAGGGCAAGGACCTGACCATCGTCTCGTCGTTCGAGGCCGTGGGCGAATTCACCGCCGGCCGCATGAGCGAGGAAGACTTCGAGGGCATCGAAAAAAACGCCTGCCCGTCGAGCGGTTCGTGCGGCGGCATGTACACGGCCAACACGATGAGTTCGTCGTTTGAAGCGCTAGGCATGTCGTTGCTGTATTCATCGACGATGGCCAATCCCGATCAGGAGAAGGTCGACAGCGCCGCCGAATCCGCTCGCGTGTTGGTTGATGCCGTGCGCCGCGACCTGAAGCCGCGCGACATCATCACGCGCAAGTCCATCGAGAACGCTGTCGCCGTCATCATGGCAACCGGTGGCTCGACCAACGCCGTGCTGCACTACCTGGCCATCGCTCACGCTGCGGAAGTGGAATGGACGATCGACGACTTCGAGCGGGTGCGCCAGCGCGTGCCCGTCATCTGTAACCTCAAGCCGTCGGGCCAGTACGTGGCCACCGACCTGCACGAGGCCGGCGGCATCCCGCAGGTGATGAAGCTGCTGCTCAACGCCGGCCTGCTGCATGGCGATTGCATCACCATCACCGGCAAGACGCTGGCGGAAGAACTCGCCCACGTGCCCGACCAGCCGCGCGCTGATCAGAACGTGATCCTGCCGATTGACAAGGCGCTCTACAAGGAAGGCCACCTCGCCATCCTGAAGGGCAATCTGGCCGAAGAAGGCGCCGTGGCGAAGATCACCGGGCTGAAGAATCCCGTCATCACCGGCCCGGCCCGCGTGTTCGAGGACGAGCAAAGTGCGATGAGCGCGATCCTGGGCGACCAGATCAAGGCCGGCGATATTCTGGTGCTGCGCTATCTGGGGCCGAAGGGCGGCCCCGGCATGCCGGAGATGCTGGCCCCGACCTCGGCCATCATCGGCAAGGGCCTGGGCGAGTCAGTCGGCTTCATTACCGACGGACGCTTCTCGGGAGGTACGTGGGGCATGGTGGTCGGCCACGTCGCACCGGAAGCCTACGTGGGAGGCACGATTGGATTGGTGCACGAAGGGGATTCGATCACCATCGACGCGCACCAGCGGCTGCTGCAATTGAACGTGCCGGACGACGAGCTTGCCCGCCGCCGCGCCGCGTGGAAGCAACCTGCGCCGCGCTATACGCGTGGCGTGCTGGCAAAGTTTGCAAAACTGGCAGCAACGGCCAGCAAGGGCGCGGTAACGGACTGAGTGGTTGGCGAAACCAACAAAAAACCCGCCAGACGGCGGGTTTTTCTTTGTGCGATCAGCGCTGCTGCGGCTTCTGCTGCGCGGCGAATGCGTCGTCCAGCGCGGCGCCCAGCCAATCCATCAGGCGGGCCTCCAGCGTGCGGGTCAACTCCGCCGCCAGTTGTTCACTCAGCAGCGACAGGCGCGACTCCATGGCGGCACGGCACTGCGCTTCGATCAACGCCGGCCATTCGGATTGAAAACGCCACATCACGTCGCCCATCACGCGGGCAGCATCCGTGCCGGCGGGCGGCATGGCCGACGTGGGCGCAAGGCCCTGCTCGCGCAAGGCGGGCGGGACATCCGCGTTGGACGCTCCAGCAGGCGTGCGCGGCGGCGCGGCAGGCGCTACAGCGGGCGCAGCGTCCTCCAGTTCGACGATCTCCGTCAGAACCGGGATGTTGTTGTCCGCCGGGGACCCGGGATAGCGTCCGTCGGTCATGCGCGCCCCACGTCGTGGTGTTGGATCGGGTAACCGCGATCGCGGTAGAAACGGAAGCGATCGCGCGCGGCGGCGCGGTCGGCATCGTCATCACCCACGATTTCGATCAACCGGCTGAAGCGCGCGAACAGCGCAGGCGGCTCAGGCGAGAGGTTGACCAGGATGTCGTGATGCGGCGCGTCGTCCAGGGGCTCGGTTGCATCAGCCAGCAGGATGGGCGTCTGCGCGGCGAGCGGATGCCGCAGGCCGCAGTGCGGCAGGAAGTCGAGCTGGCTGAATGTCCACAACTGCGTGTCGAACGCCTCCAGCGCAGCCGGATCTCCGACCACGATCACTTTCTGGCCCGCGCCGTAGGCCTTGCGCACGAGCCGGCAGGCATACGCCAGCTTGCCGGGCACGTTGCTGTGGAAATCGACGCGGGTCATACGGTGCAGTGCCTCCGGCTGATCAACCGCGGTCCATCAGGAAGCGCGTCAGCAACGGCACCGGGCGGCCCGTGGCGCCCTTGGCTGCACCGCTCTTCCAGGCCGTACCGGCGATATCCAAGTGGGCCCAGTCGTACTTTTCGGTAAAGCGCGCCAGGAAGCAGGCGGCCGTCACGCTGCCGGCCGGGCGACCGCCGATGTTGCCCATGTCCGCAAAGTTGGATTTGAGCTGTTCCTGGTATTCCTCGTCCAGCGGCATGCGCCACGCGGTGTCGAGCGACTGCTTGCCCGCCGCCACCAGTGCATCGGCCAGCGCGTCGCTGCGGGCATACATGCCGGTATTGATGTGGCCGAGCGCGATGATGCAGGCGCCCGTGAGCGTTGCCACGTCGATCACCACGGCCGGCTTGAAGCGCTCCCCGTAGGTGAGCGCATCGCACAGGATCAGGCGGCCTTCGGCGTCGGTATTCAGGATCTCGATGGTCTGGCCCGACATGCTGGTCACCACATCGCCCGGCTTGGTGGCGATGCCGCTGGGCATGTTCTCGCAGGTCGGCACCACGGCAATGACGTTCTGCTTGAGGCCCATTTCGGCCACGGCACGCAACGTGCCCAGCACCGAAGCGGCGCCGCACATGTCGTACTTCATCTCGTCCATGCCCTCGCCCGGCTTGAGCGAGATGCCACCCGTATCAAACGTGATGCCCTTGCCGACCAGCACCACCGGGGCCTGCTTGGCCGGACCTCCCTCGTAGCGCAGCACGATGAACGCCGGCGGCTCGACGCTGCCCTTGGTCACGGCCAGGAAGGCGCCCATCTTCAGGGCTTCGATCTGCTTGCGGCCAAGCACTTCAACCTTGAGCTTGAAATCCTTGGCGATCTGGCGTGCGGTGTTGGCCAGGTACGTCGGCGTGCAGATGTTGGACGGCAGGTTGCCCAGATCACGCGTGAGGTCCATGCCGTTGGCGATGGCGGTGCCGCGGGCGGCAGCCACGCTGGCTGTCTTGGCGTCGGCAGCCGGCACGGCCAGCACGAGCTTGCGCAAACCGGTACCGTTCTTGTCGCGCTTGCTCTTGAGTTCCGGATGGCGCTCGATAAAGCGGTAGCTGGCTTCGCGGATAAGCGTGACGGCGGTCAACACGGCCCAGGCGGTGTCCTTGTCGCGCGCGGTGTGCTCGGTGAGCGTCCATGTCACGCTGGCGGCCTTGGTGCTGGCCAGCGCGCGCAGTGCGGTGCGCACGGCTTCAGCGTAAGCGCGGTCGGTAAAGTCGGCTTCCTTGCCCAGGCCGACCAGCAGCACGCGGGCAGCGCCCACGCCGGCCACTTCGTGCAGCAGCAGCGACGTGCCGCGCTTGCCTTCGAAGTCGCCCAGCTTGACGAGGCGGGCGACCAGGCCCTTGGTGGCCACGTCCAGCGCCTTTGCGGCGCCAGCCAAGGTCTGCGACTCGAACAGACCGATCACGAGGCAATCGCTCTTGGCAGCCAGGGCGCCCGCTTTGGCCCAGTCCAGGGCTTTTGTGCTAAATTCCATCGCGCTTCTCTCTATGAGGCGAGTCAACGAAAGCCCACATTATCCGCCATTTTGCGCGGGGGCTCCGATGGAACCTGGATGGGGCACGCATCGTCCCAACCTTGGCCCAGACCTCGCCCTCCCCCTTCCCGCATCCGCATGATTTTCGAACAAGCCCTGCGACGCGAGCTGTCCTTTACCGCCGGCGCCGTCTTCCTCGTGCTGCTGACGTTCATGCTGACCACCCTGGTGATCCGCATTCTCGGCATGGCCGCCAACGGCGAGGCCAACCCGAATGACGTCCTGCTCCTTATCGGCCTGGCAACGCTGGGCTACCTGGCGATTCTGCTGTGCGCCACGCTGTTCATCTCGGTGTTGCTGGTGCTGACGCGCTGGTACAAGGATTCCGAGATGGTGGTGTGGTTCACCTCGGGCATCAGCCTGACGGATTTCATCCGACCGGTTCTGCGCTTCTCGCTGCCGTTCATCGTGCTGGTGGCGCTGCTGGCGCTGTTCGGCTGGCCGTGGGCCAACCAGCAGAGCGCGCTGTTTCGAGACCGATTCGAGCAACGCGATGTGCTGTCGATGATCTCCGCCGGCCGCTTCATCGAGCCCGCGCACGGCAACTATGTGCTCTTCATCGAGGGCGTCGATAGCGGCATGAAGCACGCCCGCAACCTGTTCGTCGCCAATGCCGAGCAGGACAAGATCGGCGTGGCGGTGGCCAAGACCGGCGAATTCAAGACCATGCCCAATGGCGACCGCTTTGTCGTGCTCGACAAGGGCCGCCGCTATGAAGGCACCCCCGGCAAGCTCGACTACCGCATCGTCGAATTCGACAAATACGGCGTGAAGGTCGCCAACAAGCCACCGCAGGCAGACGCCAACCTGCCGACCAAGAGCCGCTCCACAAAGGATTTGCTCGCCGACCCGACGCCCGAAAACCTGGGCGAACTGGTATGGCGGATCGGCCTGCCTCTGCTGGCGCTAAACTTTGTGCTGATCGCCATTCCGCTGGCCTATGTCAATCCGCGCCTGGGCCGCTACACACCGATGATCTTCGCGGTGCTGATCTACCTGACGTATTCGAACCTGTTGAACCTGTCGCAAGCGTGGGTTTCGCAGGGCAAGATGAACGTGTTCATGGCTTGGTGGCCGATCCACCTGGCCGCCTTCATCTGTGCGGTGCTGCTGTTCCGCTTCCGCCACTACAGCGCGGCCGGCCTGAAGGGCATTTCTGCCCTGCTGGGCTTCGCACCCAAGAAGGCGGGTGCGTGATGAAGATGCCGGTCTATGAGAAGTACTTCGCGCGTCAGATCTACGGCGTGTTCGTCTTCATCCTGTTTGCGGTGCTGGCGCTGTTCATCTTCTTCGACATGCTGGGCGAGCTGGGCTCGGTGGTCGGACGCTACACCACGCTGGTCGCGTTCTTCCACGTGATGCTGCAGGCGCCGACACGTGTGTACGAAGTGATTCCGGTGGCCGCGCTCATCAGCGCCATCTACGTGTTCTCGCAGATGGCCAGCCAGTCGGAGTTCACGATCTTTCGCGTGGCCGGGCTCGATACGCGGCGTGCGCTACTGTCATTGTTCAAGATTGCGCTGCCGCTGGCGCTCGTCACGTACCTCTTTGGTGAATTCATCGGGCCGAAAGCGGAAGAGTACGCACAGAAAGTGCGACTGGAAGCGCTGGGCGCGACGGTGTCGGCCGGCTTCCGTTCGGGCGTGTGGGTGAAGGACCGCGGCCCCGCAAAGCCGGACGGCACGGGCGGCGAAGTCACCCGCTTCGTCAACGTGGGCGCGCTGCAGCCGGACCAGTCCATCAAGGGCCTGCGCATCTATGAGTTCGATTCGGATTACCGCCTGAGTTCGATTCGCGTGGCGGATCAGGCGCGCTACCAGGGCCACCAGAACTGGCAACTGAACGACGTGACGGAGACACGCTTCGTTGAATTCCCGCGCAAGCCCGGCACGGTTGCCCCGCAAGACACGGTGCAGGCCGTGCCCGGCGCGCCGGACGCGCTGGCGCCCGACTTCCGCGGCGAGCAGACCAAGCTGCCGCACCAGGAGATGCGCTCCGAACTCACGCCGCAGATCCTGTCGGTGCTGATGGTCACGCCCGACCGCATGGCCACGCTGGACCTCTTCCAGTACATCCGCCACCTGCGCGACAACAAGCAGGACACGCAGCGCTACGAGATCGCGCTGTGGAAGAAGGTGGTCTATCCGTTCACCGTGCTGGTGATGATGGCGCTGGCCCTACCTTTTGCGTATCTGCACGCACGTGCAGGTGCGGTCGGCCTGAAGGTGTTCGGCGGCATCATGCTCGGGTTGTCGTTCCAGCTGGTGAACAACCTCTTCTCGCACGTCGGCCTGCTGAACACGTGGCCGGCCATCTTCACGGCCATCGTGCCGGGCGCGCTGTATCTGGCACTGGCGCTGGTCAGCCTGCGCTGGGTGGAGCGCCACTGATGGCTGGCCGTGCACTTGTCCTGTTTGCGCACGGCGCGCGCGACGCGCGCTGGCGTGAACCGTTCGACCGCCTGCGCGAGCGTTTGGCTGCGCAGCAGCCCGACGTTGACACGCGCCTCGCCTTTCTCGAACTGATGGCGCCCGATCTGCCGGGCACCATCGCTGACCTGGCCGCAAACGGCACGCAGAGCATCACCATCGTGCCCGTGTTCTTCGGCCAGGGCGGCCACCTGCGGCGCGATCTGCCTGCGCTGGTCGCGCAATGCACGCAGGCGCATCCCGCCCTCTCCATCCGCTGCGCCGACGCCGTTGGCGAAGACGACGCTGTACTCGACGCCATCGCGGGTTACTGCGTCCGGCAACTGGGCTAAACCAGACGCCCTACTGCGGTTCTGCCGCGCGCGCGAAGCGCGCATGCACGTTGTTCTCGACGTGAAAGCCATGCGCGCCGAACTCCACCAGCTCCAGTGTCAACCCGAGATAACGGCGCGCAAACACGTCGGCCAGATGCGCACGCATGGCGGCGAACATCGCTGCACAGATCGGCCCCGTCACGGCTTTGCGCCGCCCCGCCTTGATGCGGAACGTCACGTGGATGAAGGCATCGTCTTCCGCGCCATCGGCCATGCGGTATTGGTCGAGGCGCAGCGCGCGCGTGCGGATGCCACCAATGGGAAACACATCCGCATAGCCGATCAGCACATCGTTAAGCACGCGCATCAGCTCAGGAATGCGCGCATCGGCCTCGACATTGGCGGTGTATTCGATGATGACGTGCGGCATGGCACTGATCTCCCCCCGGAGAATGAAATAGGTCAAAGCATCTCATGCCCGGCAGCGTTGTCGCTGTACCCGGGCGGGTTTTGACTGCGTGAAGAAGGGGGAGTGAGAGAAAGCGCTGGCGCGCCGAGCGCAGCTCAGGCGGCCAAGCTATGGGGATGCGCGTCGAGCGCGGGTTCGGATGCGGCCGCCGATGCCCGCACGGCCAACGCGTCGCCGATCATCAGCAGGCTCGGATGCTCGGCGTTGATCCACTCCGCGGCGGCGCCATTGGCCATCTGCTGCAGCGTGAAGCACGCCGAGCGCTGCTCGGGCGTGGTGGCAGCCTCGACCACCCAAGCGGGGGTGGACGGCGCGCGGCCACGTGCGATCAGGTCTGCTGCGATGGAGGCGGCCTGATCACGGCCCATGTAGTAGACGAGCGAATCGGCCTGCGCTACGGGTTCCGGCACGGCGCCTTCGGGTTGCGGCGTGTCCGGGTCGGTCGCCTTGGCTTGCGTAACAAACGCGACGCTGCGGGCAACGCCGCGCTTGGTCAAGGGTTGACGAATGGCGGACGCGGCTGCCAGCGCCGCCGTAATGCCCGGGACGACTTCGTAGTCGATGCCGGCCTGCTCGAGCGCCTGCAGTTCCTCGTCGGCACGGCCGAACAGCATCGGATCGCCCCCCTTCAGGCGCACAACGCGCTGATATTTGGTGGCCAGATCGACGAGTTGGCGATTGATGAAGCGCTGCGCGGTCGAACGCTTGCCGCAGCGCTTGCCGACGGCAATCAACACGGCCTGCGGGCAGTACTGGAAGACCTCCGGCGAGACCAGTGCGTCATGCAGCACGACCTCGGCTTCGCCCAACAATCGTGCACCGCGCACCGTGATGAGGTCCGCGGCGCCGGGGCCCGCACCAATCAGGCTCACGTGGCCAAGTGTTTTGGGGGTCTTCGCTTCCATTGCCTGGATTCCTTTGCTTTTTCCTGCGGCGCGCAACTTAGCACGCGCCATCCACATTAGGAAAATGCACGGATCATGCCAGCCGCCACCGTATGGTGCGTGGCTTCGTCCACCAGGATGAATGCGCCGGTGGCCGGGTTGTCGCCATATGCGTCGCAGACGATCGGCTTCTGCAGGCTGATGTTGACCGTGCCGATATCGTTGAGCGCGATCTGCTTGCGGCCGGTTTCGTGCGATAGCGTATGCACGTCCAGCACGCGCTCCACATCCGACACGCGTGCGAACACGGTGGCGGTCGTGTGCTTGAGCACGTACTTGCGGGCCGGATTCAGCTCATGCTCGTCGAACCAGCACAGGTCGGCATGCAGCTTCTTGGCGGCATTGGCTGCCGTGGTCGGGGCAGCGACGATCGTGTCGCCGCGGGAGATGTCCACGTCGTCGGCCAGGCGCACGGTAATGGTCTCGCCGGGGCCGGCGGAATCAGCTGCGCCATTGGGCGTCAGCACTTCGGCCACCGTGGTTTCGCGGTTGGCGGGCAGCACGCGCACGGCTTGGCCGACGCGCACGGTGCCGGCTTCCACACGGCCCATGTAGCCGCGGAAATCATCGGCCTGCGAGCCGTCCTGGCGCGCCACCAGCTGCACCGGGAAGCGCAGCGCATCGTCGCCCGCCGGGGCGGTCTCTTCCACCTTCAAGTCTTCCAGCAGCGCCAGCAGCGGCTCGCCCTGGTACCACGGCATGGCTTCGGACGCATGAACGATATTGTCGCCGCGCAGCGCAGACACCGGCACGTAGCGCACGTCGCGCAAGCCGAGTTGTGCGGCCAGTGCATCGTAGGCGGTACGGATTTCGTTGAAGCGCGCTTCGCTGTAGTCGACCAGGTCCATCTTGTTGATGGCCACGATCACGTGCTGCAGTTCCAGCAGTTTCACGATGGCAGAATGGCGCTTGGTCTGAGCCAGCAACTCCGTCTTGCCGTCAACGGTCGTCACACGCGTGGCATCGATCAGGATGATGGCGGCGTGCGCGGTCGAGGCGCCGGTCACCATGTTGCGCGTGTACTGCTCGTGGCCCGGCGTATCCGCAATGATGAACTTGCGGCGCGCGGTCGAGAAATAGCGGTACGCCACGTCAATCGTGATGCCCTGCTCGCGCTCGGCTTCCAGGCCGTCGGTCAGCAGCGAGAAGTCGATCTGCTCGCCGGCAGTGCGTTTGTTCTTGGCGTTGGCCAGCGCTTGCAACTGGTCGGTCAGCACGGCCTTGCTGTCGTACAGCAAGCGGCCAATCAGCGTGCTCTTGCCGTCGTCAACGGAACCGGCGGTGATGAAGCGCAGCAGGCCTTGGTGCGATGCAGGATGCGTCGCTGGGTGCGTCGAATTCGTCGTCATGATCAGAAATACCCTTCCTTCTTGCGCTTTTCCATCGAGGCTTCGCTCGTCTGGTCGTCCATGCGCGTGGCGCCGCGTTCGGTGATTTCGGTCACGGCCGTCTCGGCGATGATCTCGGCCGGCGTGGCGGCGGTGCTCGCCACCGGGCATGTGCAGCTGATGTCGCCCACGGTGCGGAAGCGCACCGACAGGACTTCGCTCACGTCGCCGTCGGCCTTGGGCGTGATCGACGTGACGGGCACCAGCAGGCCGTTCTTGCGCACCACTTCACGCTCGTGCGCGTAGTAGATCGGCGGCAGGGCGAGGTTCTCGCGGGCGATGTACTGCCACACGTCGAGTTCCGTCCAGTTGGAGATCGGGAACACGCGCATCTGCTCGCCCTGCGCCATGCGTGCGTTGTACAAGCTCCAGAGTTCCGGGCGCTGGGCCTTCGGATCCCACTGGCCGAACTCGTCGCGGAACGAGAAGATGCGCTCCTTCGCACGGGCCTTTTCTTCGTCGCGGCGGGCACCGCCCATCAGGGCGTCGAAGCCGTGCGATTCGATCGTCTCCAGCAGCGTGACGGCCTGTGCGGCGTTGCGCGAATCGGTCTCTTTACGCAGGCGCACGGTGCCGCGCTTGATGGAATCCTCCACATGGCCCACCACCAGGCGAGCACCCAGCTTGGCGACCTGCTCGTCGCGGAAGGTGATCACCTCGGGGTAGTTGTGACCCGTGTCGATGTGCACCAGCGGGAACGGCAGCTCGATCTTGCGCTCGCCCAGGCGGAAGGCCTTGAGCGCCAGATGCAGCATGACGATCGAATCCTTGCCGCCCGAGAACAGCAGCGCCGGGTTGCGGCACTCGGCCACCACCTCGCGGATGATGTAGATCGACTCGGCTTCCAGCCAGTCGAGGTGCTCGTTCTGCACAGGCGTCAATGCCGTGCCGGGGATTTCGCTCATGACTCCCATGTTCCTTTCCTTAGCTCTTTTGCGACAGATTCGTCGCATGCAGACCGCATTCCTTGCTGTCGCGCGATTCCCACCACCAGCGGCCGGCGCGCACATCCTCACCAGCGCGCACCGCACGCGTGCAAGGCTCGCAGCCAATGCTGGGATAGCCCTTGTCGTGCAGCGCGTTGGTGGGCACGTTGTGCTGCTCGAGGTAGGCCCAGACTTCAGGCTCGGACCAGTCGAACAGCGGGTTGTACTTGGCGATGCCGCGGGCGTCGTCGTCTTCAGCAAACGGCAGGTCGGCACGGGTGACGGCCTGCTCGCGTCGCTGGCCCGTCAGCCATGCGTCGGCATCTTTGAGCGCGCGATTCAGCGGCACCACCTTGCGGATGTTGCAGCAGGCCTTGCGCAGTTCGATGCTGTCGTAGAAGGCGTTCAGGCCGTGGTCACGGACGTAGGCTTCCACTGCGCGGGCATCCGGTGCGTATTGCTCGATCACATAACCGTAGTGCTCGCGGATGCGCTCGAGCATCGCCAGCGTTTCGGCGTGCAGACGGCCGGTCTGCAGCGTGAAGATCGGCAGGTGCGCCCGCACGGCCTGGGGGCTGCGCAGGATCGCATCGGTCACGACCATGTCTTCGGCTGCCAGGCTGGTGGCGAACTTTGCCACGCCGTGCCTGGCGGCAATCTCGGCCAGGCGCTCGAACAGCGCGGCTTCCTTCGCAGCGAGGGCTTCAGCCGTGCCGGTGTAGACCGGACGCGTCCACAGCACCGGGCGCCCGATAGCGGACACCGGCACCTCGGACAGGGCAGCCTCTTGGAACTCGCTCATACTGCGCTCGCCTCGGTAGCACGCTCGCGGCGGAACAACGGACGCAGCTCGTCGACGGCGCCTTGGTAGCGCACGCTGATCTCGCCGAAGCCGTTCAGTGCATCGTCGATGTTCTTGTCTGCGCGCACGGCGTAAGCGTCGAAACCGCAACGGCGCATGAAGTCCAGTTGATCGCG
This sequence comes from Ralstonia sp. 110700041-2, assembly GCF_056280165.1. Taxonomy (NCBI): domain Bacteria; kingdom Pseudomonadati; phylum Pseudomonadota; class Betaproteobacteria; order Burkholderiales; family Burkholderiaceae; genus Ralstonia; species Ralstonia sp. 110700041-2. The sequence continues at coordinate 412,168 of NZ_JBSFAI010000002.1, forward strand.
CAGCACGTCGCCGATGGCACGCAACTCACGCGTGAAGCCCAGGCGCTGGCGCAGCAGGAACGCGGTGCTGTAGCCACGGCCATCACGGAAGACCGGGAAATCCACCGCCACCAGCGACAAGCTGGGCAGGTCTGCCTCCAGCGCGAACGGCTCGTCGTCCGGAGCGAGCCAGACGGCCAGTGTGCCGGCGCGGGCGCGGGCGAGCAGTGCGTCGCGGTGGGCTTCCCAATAGGGCAGCGGCACGATGGCGTGCGCGGCGGCGTCCACATCGGCTTGCGTCAGCTCACCACCTTCCGGGGTGCGCAGCACGGTCCATTCGTCAGCCACGATTTGCGGGGCACCGTTTTGCAGCTTGATGATCTTGCTCATGTTCGTTTCCCTCGGCTTTCAGGCTTCTGCACGGGCGTAGACGCGTTCCTTGAACGGGGCCATGCCGATGCGGTGATAGGTGTCGATGAAGCGTTCGTCTTCCGTGCGGTTGGCGACGAAGGTATCGATGATGCGCTCGATCACGTCGGGCATTTCTTCGGCCTTGAACGACGGGCCGATGATCTTGCCGATCGCCGAGTCGTTGCCCTGTGCGCCGCCCAGCGACACCTGGTACCACTCTTCTTCGTGCTTATCGACACCCAGGATGCCGATGTTGCCGACGTGGTGGTGACCGCACGAGTTGATGCAACCCGAGATGTTGAGCGACAGCTCGCCCAGGTCGTGCACGTAATCGAGATCGTCGAAGCGCGCCTGAATCGCCTGCGCGATGGGGATCGACTTGGCGTTGGCCAGCGAGCAGAAGTCACCGCCCGGGCACGCAATGATGTCGGTCAGCAGGCCGATGTTGGCGGTGGCCATGCCGTGCTCCTTTGCCAGCTGCCACAGCTCCAGCAAGTCGTGCTTCTTCACGTCCGGCAGGATCAGGTTTTGCTCGTGCGCGACACGCACCTCGCCAAAACCGAACCGCTCGGACCAATCCGCCACCAGCGCCATCTGCTCGGCCGTGGCGTCGCCCGGGGGCAGCGCCGCGCCCGGCTTGAGCGAGAGCGTGACAGCGGCATAGCCCGGCACACGGTGCGGATGCACGTTGCGGCTCACCCAGCGGGCGAACGCCTTGTTCTCCAGTAGCGCCTTTTCATAGGCAGCGTCGGTGTCGGCCAGCTTTTCATACGCGGGCGGCGCGAAGAACTGCGCCACGCGGTCGAACTCGGCCTGCGTGATGGTCGACGGGCCGTCCTTGATGTGCTGCCACTCTTCTTCCACCTGGCGCGCAAATTCCTCAGCGCCGATGGCCTTCACGAGAATCTTGATACGCGCCTTGTACTTGTTGTCGCGGCGGCCGTAGCGGTTGTACACGCGCACGGCGGCCTCGATGTACGACAGCATGTGCTGCCACGGCAGGTCTTCCTTGATGATTGCGCCCAGGATCGGCGTGCGGCCCATGCCGCCGCCGGCCAGGATGCGCAGCAGCGTCTGCCCGTCCTTCTCATAGGCGTAGACGCCGATGTCATGCAGTTGCGTCACGGCGCGGTCGTCTCGCGAGGCCGACACGGCAATCTTGAACTTGCGCGGCAGGAACGCGAACTCGGGGATGAACGTCGACCATTGGCGCAGGATTTCCGCCAGCGGGCGCGCGTCGATCACCTCGTCCGGTGCCACGCCGGCAAACTGGTCGGTCGTGATGTTGCGGATGCAGTTGCCCGAGGTCTGGATGGCGTGCATTTCCACCGAGGCCAGCTTGGCCAGGATGTCGGGCACCTGCTCCAGCTCGATCCAGTTGTACTGGATGTTCTGGCGCGTGCTGAAGTGGCCGTAGCCGCGGTCGTGCTCGGCGGCGATGTGGCTGAGCATGCGCAGTTGCTTGGCGCGCAGGTGGCCATACGGAATCGCCACGCGCAGCATGTAGGCGTGGCGCTGGTAGTACAGACCATTCTGCAGGCGCAGCGGCAGAAACTCTTCTTCCGTCAGTTCGCCCGAAATGCGGCGGCGCACCTGGTCGCGGAACTGCGCGACGCGGTCGGCGACGAGGCGGTGATCGTAAGCGTCGTATTGGTACATGACTGTTCGGTCCAATCCGGCTGGGCCGGCGTGCGATTCAATTGGGGGAATGCGTTTCGTTATGGCGCTGCCGCCGATTCAACGACAGCAGCCACAGTCAAGCAGGGCCGGCATGAAGTCATGCATCACGACACCAGCTTGATGGCCGTGATCGTCAGCGTGGCGGCAAGCGCGCCGCGCACCAGACGTTCCGGCAGATTCTTGGACAGGCGCGCGCCCAGCCAGATACCCGGGATGGAGCCCACCAGCAGCGACACCAGCAGGTTCCAGTCGATCGTGCCCAGGTACATGTGGCCCAGGCCCGCCACGGCGGTCAGCGGCACGGCATAGGCGATGTCGGTGCCGGCCACTTCGGCGCTCTTCAATTCGGGATACAGGATGAGGATGAGCGTCGCGCCCACAGCACCCGCGCCGATGGACGACACCGTCACCAGCACGCCCAGCACCACGCCGACGATCACCGTGGCCACGGCCAGCGTGATGCCTTGCAAGCGATAGCGCGGGTTGCGGGCCAGCCAGCCCAGCACGCGCTGGCGGAACAGCAGCGAAATCACCGTCAGGATGACGGACACGCCAATCGTCACGCGGATAAGGTGCATCCACTCGGCATCGAGATTGCCCATGCGCTTGAGTACCAGCACCGTCACCAGCGCGGCGGGCAGGCTGCCCAGGCAGAGCAGCTTAACGATGTCCCAGCGGATATGACCGTGGCTGCGGTGTGCGATCGTGCCGACACCCTTGGTCAGCGAGGCGAAGGCCAGGTCGGTGCCCACAGCGGTCGCCGGCGAAAAGCCGAACATCAACGTCAGCAGCGGCGTCATCAGCGAGCCGCCGCCAACGCCCGTCAGGCCGACCAACAGGCCGACCAGCAGACCGGAAATTGTATAGGCAAGCGTCATGGCGCAGGGACAGTGAGGGCGTGTTATCACGAAGTTCGAGCATCGTAATGAACTGGCCTCATATCCCAAACCAATAAAAAATTGTTTGTTTATATGGCGTCGGTTATAAGTAGCGTTCAGTTCGCACCCGTTCTTCTTATTGACCGCGCAGCCATGAACCTCCACCAATTCCGCTTCGTGCGCGAAGCCGTGCGGCAGAAATTCAACCTGACAGAGGCCGCAAAAGCGCTCTATACATCACAGCCAGGTGTCTCCAAAGCCATCATCGAGCTGGAAGAGGAACTGGGTGTCGATATCTTCACCCGTCACGGCAAGCGCATCCGGGGCCTCACGGAACCGGGCCGGCGCATCCTGGCTTCAGTCGAGCGCGTGCTGGAAGAGGTGGAAACCCTCAAGCGCGTGGGCAAGGACTACGCCGCGCAGGACCAGGGCAACTTCACCATCGCCACCACGCACACGCAGGCGCGCTATGCGTTGCCCAAGGCGATTGCCGAATTCACGCGCAGGTACCCCAAGGTGCGCCTTTCCATTCAGCAGGGCACGCCCGCGCAGATTGCGGAGATGGTGCTGCACGACCAGGCCGACCTTGCCATCGCCACCGAAGGCATGTCGCACGTGAAGGATCTGATCTCGATCCCGGGCTACCAGTGGCAGCATGTGGTGGTGACGCCGCCTGACCACCCGCTTCTGTCGCGCCAGCACCTGACGCTGGACGACCTGAAGGGTTACCCGATCATCACGTACGACCACCACTTTGCCGGCCGGCCCAAGATCGACCACGCGTTCGAGCTGCGCCAGATCAAGCCCGACATCGTGCTCGAAGCCATCGACGCCGACGTCATCAAGACCTACGTGGAAGTGGGCCTGGGGGTGGGTATCGTGGCCGGCGTCGCGTTTGATGCCGAGCGCGACCGCAACCTGCGCGCCATTCCGGCCGGCCACCTGTTCGGCACCAACGTCACGCACCTGGGCGTCAAACAAGGCGCGTACCTGCGCGGCTTCGTCTACACCTTCATCGAACTGTTTGCGCCAACGCTCACGCGCAAGCTGGTCGAACAACTCATGTCGGGCGATCACGAAGCATACGAGCTGTGATTCGCCCGCATTCGCAATGCCTGAACTTCCCGGAGATTTCATGACGACCCGACGTCGCCTGCTGTGCGGCATGGCCCTCTTTGCCAGCGCTGCCGCACTCGCCCTGCCTGCCCGAGCCGACATCCGCGTGGGCGTGGTGCTGTCGACCACCGGCCCAGCCGCGGCCATCGGCATTCCCAGCAAGAACACCGTGCAGATGTGGCCAGCGACCATCGGCGGCCAGCGCGCGCAGGTCATCGTGCTGGACGACGCCTCCGACCCGTCGATGGCGGTGCGGGACGTGCGCAAACTGATCGCCGAAGACAAGGTAGACGTGATCGTCGGGCCGACGATCGTGCCGACGGCGCTGGCTTCGCTCGATGCAGTGGCCGAAGGGCAAACGCCAATGATCACGCTGGCAGCATCTGCCTCCATCGTCGAGCCGCAGGACGCCAAGCGCCGCTGGGCCTTCAAGATGCCGCAGAACGATTCGCAGATGGCCACGCTCGTCACCCAGCACATGGCAGACAACGGCGTGCACACCGTCGGCTTCATCGGCTTTACCGATGCGTATGGCGAGAGCTGGTGGCGTGAATTCTCGAAGCTGGCCGACGTGCGCAAGTTGCGCGTGGTGGCCAACGAGCGCTTTGCGCGCACGGATACCAGCGTGACCGGCCAGATTCTCAAGCTGATGGCCGCCAAGCCCGACGCCATCCTGATTGCCGGGGCCGGCACCCCGGCCGCCCTGCCCCAGCGCACGCTGGTCGAGCGCGGCTACAAGGGCCGCATCTACCAGACGCATGGCATCGCCAGTACGGAGTTCCTGAAGGTGGGCGGCAAGGATGTGGAAAGCACGCTCTTCCCGACCGGCCCCGTGGTGGTCGCGCGCGAACTCCCGGCCGGCCATCCGGTGCGCAAGGTGGCTGTGGAATTTGCTGATCGCTATGAAGCCAAGTATGGCCCCAACACCGTCACGCAGTTCGCGGGCGACGCATGGGGCGCTTGGCAGTTGCTCGACAATGCCACGGCCCGTGCGCTCAAGACCGGCGCCAAGCCTGGTACACCTGCCTTCCGCGCCGCCCTGCGCGATGCGCTGGAAACCACGCGCGATCTGACTGTGCCCAACGGCGTGCTGAATCTGAATACCCAGGATCATCAGGGCTTCGATCAACGCTCGCGCGTGATGGGCATCATCAAGAACGGCCGCTTCGCTTACGCCGGCCCGCGCTAAATCAATATCGATACGCAAGACGTAATACGCAGAGATTCGCCATGACACGCATTGCCTTCATCGGCCTCGGCAACATGGGCACGCCGATGGTCCAACACCTGATTGCCGCCGGGCACCCGGTGCGCGCCTATGTGCGCCGTCCGGAAGCTGTCGACAACGCCCGCGCCCTCGGCGCCGAGCCGTGCAACGCCCCTGCCGAAGCGGCGCGCGACGCGGAGGTCATCTTCACCAACGTCACGTCCACAGCCGATGTGGAAGGCGTGCTGCTCGGGCCGGACGGTGTCATCCATGGCGCGCCGCGTGGTGCGGTGTGCATCGATCACAGCACGATCTCCGCCGTGGCCACGCGCCGGATCGCGGCCGATTTGGAAGCGGCGGGTCTGGAGTTCCTGGATGCGCCGGTCTCAGGCGGCACCGCAGGCGCGCAGAAGGCCACGCTGTCGATCATGGTCGGCGGCAAGGCCGAGGTGCTGGCGCGCGTGCGCCCGCTGCTGCAGCTGCTGGGCACTACGATCACGCACGTCGGCGACTACGGTGCCGGCCAGGTCGCCAAGGCGTGCAACCAGATCGTGCAGGTCATCAATATCCAGGGCATTGCCGAAGCCATGCTGTTTGCGCGCGCCCAGGGCACCGACCCGTCGCGCGTGCTGGCGGCCATCGGCCCGGGCTTCGCGGGCAGCCGCATGCTCGACCTGGAAGGGCCCAAGATGGCCGAGCGCAACTTTGCCGCCGGCATCGAAGCGCGCCTGCACGACAAGGATTTCGGCCTGGTGCGCGAGATCGCCCAGGAACTCGGCCTGCAGATGCCGGCGATGGAGCTGGTGGCCTCGCAGCTCAATACGCTGGTCGCCAATGGCTGGGGGTATGACGATACGGCGTCGCTGCTGCGCGTGCTCGAGCAGCAGAACAACCACCACACAGATTGAGCGTCTTCCGGCCGCCTTGTTCGCTTGGCCGGACTTCTGGCATAATTGCTGGCTCATCAGCACCTGCCCGAGTGGTGAAATTGGTAGACGCAGGGGACTCAAAATCCCCCGCCGCAAGGCGTGCCGGTTCGATTCCGGCCTCGGGCACCAGAATTCAAGCCGCTTCTGTTCACGCAGAAGCGGCTTTTTCATTGGACGCTCGGCAACGCAACGGCAGCCGGCAACACGCCCCGCGCGGCGTGGGATAATGACTGTTTTGCCCCGGGCGCGGCTCAAGAGGTTGATCGCACGGGCATGAGGGCCAGTATCCGCGTGGCCCGCTCCCCCATTTCGAAACTTCTTCAGTACGCACAATGCCCGCATACCGTTCCAAAACCTCCACCGCCGGCCGCAACATGGCGGGGGCACGCTCGCTCTGGCGCGCCACCGGCATGAAAGACGAAGATTTCCAGAAGCCGATCATCGCGGTGGTCAACTCGTTCACCCAGTTCGTTCCTGGCCACGTGCACCTGAAAGACCTGGGGCAGCTCGTCGCGCGCGAGATCGAAGCCGCGGGTGGTGTGGCCAAGGAATTCAACACGATTGCCGTGGATGACGGCATCGCCATGGGCCACGACGGCATGCTGTATTCGCTGCCCAGCCGCGACATCATTGCCGACTCGGTGGAATACATGGTCAACGCGCACTGCGCCGATGCCATGGTCTGCATCTCCAACTGCGACAAGATCACCCCGGGCATGCTGATGGCCGCCATGCGCCTGAACATTCCGGTGATCTTCGTCTCGGGCGGCCCGATGGAAGCGGGCAAGACGCGCCTGGCCAACCCCGTCACCAAAGCCATCGAGATCAAGAAGCTGGATCTGATCGACGCGATGGTGATCGCGGCCGACAGCAAGTATTCCGACGAGGAAGTGGCGGAAGTCGAGCGCTCGGCGTGCCCGACCTGCGGTTCGTGCTCGGGCATGTTCACGGCCAACTCGATGAACTGCCTGACCGAAGCGCTCGGCCTGTCGCTGCCGGGCAACGGCACCGTGGTCGCCACGCACGCAGACCGCGAGCAGCTCTTCAAGCGCGCCGGCCGCCGCATCGTTGAACTCGCCCGCCAATACTACGAGCAGGAAGACGAGCGCGTGCTGCCGCGCTCGGTCGGTTTCAAGGCGTTCGAAAATGCGATGACGCTCGACATCGCGATGGGCGGCTCGACCAACACGATCCTGCACCTGCTGGCCATCGCGCAGGAAGCGGAGATCGACTTCACGATGGCGGACATCGACCGCCTTTCGCGCGTCGTGCCGCAGCTCTGCAAGGTCGCGCCGAACACGAACAAGTACCACATCGAAGACGTGCACCGCGCAGGCGGCATCATGGCCATCCTGGGTGAACTGGACCGTGCCGGCAAGCTGCACACCGATACACCAACCGTGCACGCGCCCACGATGAAGGATGCGCTGGACCAGTGGGACATCGTCCGCACGTCGGACGAAGCCGTGCAGACGTTCTACCGTGCCGGCCCGGCTGGTATCCCGACGCAGGTTGCGTTCAGCCAAAACACGCGCTGGCCGAGCCTCGATCTGGATCGCGCAGAGGGCTGCATCCGCTCGAACGAGCATGCGTTCTCGAAGGAAGGTGGCCTGGCCGTGCTGAGGGGCAACATCGCGCTGGACGGCTGCGTGGTGAAGACCGCTGGCGTGGACGACAGCATCCTCGTGTTCGAAGGCACGGCACACGTGACGGAATCGCAGGACGAAGCCGTCGAGAACATCCTCGCTGACAAGGTCAAGGCTGGCGACGTGGTGGTCGTGCGCTACGAAGGCCCGAAGGGCGGCCCCGGCATGCAGGAAATGCTGTACCCGACGAGCTACATCAAATCCAAGGGCCTGGGCAAAGCCTGTGCGCTGCTGACGGACGGCCGCTTCTCGGGCGGTACGTCTGGCCTGTCGATCGGTCACTGCTCGCCGGAAGCAGCAGCAGGCGGCGCGATTGGCCTGGTGCGTAACGGCGACAAGATCCGCATCGACATCCCCAACCGCACGATCAACGTGCTGGTGTCGGATGAAGAACTCGCGCGTCGCCGCGAAGAGCAGAACGCCAAGGGCTGGAAGCCCGAGCAGCCGCGTCCGCGCAAGGTATCGGCGGCGCTCAAGGCGTACGCCAAGCTGGTCATGTCGGCCGACAAGGGCGCGGTGCGCGACCTGTCGCAACTGGACGACTGATCCGGCGGCGGGCCAGGCGCCTGGCTGCCGCAAAAAAAGGCCAAGCAATTGATCGTTGCTTGGCCTTTTTTCTATTGCGTCGGTCGCGGGATGTTCAATCCCACTGCGGCGCAAGCCCCTCTGGTGAAACCTCTTGGCCGTTGCGCTCAAGCGCGGCAATCTGCGCCATGTCGTCGGCCATCAATTGCAGCGTTTGTGCACGCAGGTTGCTCGCAAGATTCTCGCGCTTGGTCGACGACGGGATTACCGAATAGCCCAGCTGCATGGCCCAGGCCAGCACGACCTGCGCCGGTGTCGCCTCGTGCCGCTGTGCAATCGCGCCGATCACCGGATCGCCCAGCACCTTGCCGTAGGCGAGCGTCATGTACGACGTGACGTGAATGCCCTCGCGCTGCAGGAAATCGACGAGCTTGCGGTTCTGCAGATACGGGCTCAGCTCGATCTGGTTCGTGGCGATGGCGTCTTTGCCGACCGCCGCCATCGCCTGTTGCGTCAGCGCGATGTTGAAGTTCGAGACGCCGATCTCGCGCGTCAAACCCCGGGGCCTTGGCTTCGGCCAGCGCGGTCATGCATTCTTCGAGTGACGCGCCGTTGTTGGGCGCCGGCCAGTGGATCAGCGTGAGGTCGACGTAGTCGGTGCGCAGCTTGGCGAGGCTGTCTTCGAGACTCGTCACCAGCTTGCTCCGGGCGTAGTTGTCGACCCAGATCTTGGTCGTCAGGAACAGGTCTTCGCGGCGCACGCCGGAGCCAGCAATGGCCTCGCCTACCTCCGCTTCATTGCCGTAGATTTGCGCGGTGTCGATGACGCGGTAGCCAAGTTCGAGGCCATTGCGGACCGAGTCGATGACAACCTGGCCTTTCAGGCGGAACGTGCCGAGGCCGAAAGCGGGAATCCTGTTCATCTTGTGCTCCAACCGGAAGTCGAATCAGGGGTTCATGGCCAGACGCGTCCGGCGCTGCACGACATGCAGCCCGACCAGCGCGAGGCCAGCCGCGGCGATCACCGCGCCGACAATGGGCACCGCCACATAGCCCAGACCTGCGGAGATGGCCGCACCGCCCGCTGCCGCGCCCAGCGCGTTGCCGAGGTTGAACGCGCCCACGTTGACCGACGATGCAAGGCCCGGCGCTTCAGCCGCGGCACGCATCACGCGCATCTGCAGCGGCGGCACGACCGCGAAGGTGGCGATGCCCCACACCAGCAACGCGGCGGCCGCACCGATGTGCGTCTTGGCGAGCACAGGGAACGCGAGCATCGTCACGATCAGCAGCAACAGAAAGCCGATCAGGCTGCCGTCGAGCGAGCGATCGGCTAGGCGACCGCCGGCGATGTTGCCAATCGAAAAACCGATGCCGATCAGCACCAGCATGGCCGTCACAAACGCCGGCGAGGCACCGGTCAGTTGCGCAAGCGTTGGAGCAACATACGTGTAGAGCGTGAACATCGCGCCCGCGCCGAGCACCGTGGTGGCGAGCGCGCCCAGCACGACGGGACGCGTCAGGACCGCGAGTTCGGCGCGCAGGTTGGGCATCTTGCCGGCATCGCCCTTCGGCAACGCAGTGAACAAGCCCGCAATGGCGATCAGGCCAAGGCTTGCCGTGGCGGCAAACGACATGCGCCAGCCGATCACCTGGCCAAGCCAGGTCGCGGCCGGCACGCCGCCAACGTTGGCGATCGTCAGGCCCATGAACATCGTGGCCACGGCGCTGGCCTGCTTCTCGCGCGGCACAAGGCTGGCGGCCACCACCGAGCCAAGCCCGAAGAATGCGCCGTGGTTGAGACTGGTGACGAGCCGGGCGAGCAGCAACGTCGTGTAATCCGGCGCGAGGGCCGAAAGCAAATTGCCGATGGTGAAGATGCTCATCAGCGCGATCAGCGCCTTGCGTCGCGGCCAGCGTGCCAGCAGCAACGTCATGATCGGGGCGCCCACCATCACGCCGATGGCGTACGCGCTGATCAGCATGCCTGCCTGCGGAATCGATACATGCACGCCGTCGGCAATCACGGGCAGCAGGCCCATCGGAGAAAACTCGGTGGTGCCGATGCCAAAGGCGCCGGCGGCAAGCGCGAGCAGCGGCAGCGTTGCGCTGCCGCGTGTGGGCTCGGCGGAAGTGTGGGTGGGGTTCATGCGGTGTACTCCAAAGCGGAAGAATGGAAAGCGGGCAGAACCTCTGCCGCGATTTCCGCAAACGTTTCAGCAAGCGGGCGACGATTCCGGCGGAAATGCAGCCCGATATGCTGCACACCCGCCTCGCGCATTGCAGCCAACTCCTCGGAGAGTGCGATGCGCCCAGCGCGTGCGCCAAAGCGATGGCGTTGCAGCGGTTCGTGCGGATCATCCGCCAGGTCGAGGTGGATGAAGCTCACGTAGGGCTTGTCACCCGCAACGGCACGCCATGCGGCGGCGCGTTGCGCGTGGTCGGCGGGCGTGCCCGGATAGGCGAGGCAACCGTCCATGTGTGTGCCGATCCAGGCCGGCGTCTGTTGCGCGAGGCCGGCCACCAGCAGCGGAAGCGGCGTGCGCATGGCCGGCAGAATCTCCACGCCGGCGGGCAAGCTACCTCGTGCGCCGTCACGCAATCGCGCGGTCTGGTCACGAAAGCTCGCACCGCGCGATTCGAAATCGCGGCCGAACAGCGGATATTCGACGGGTCGGTCTCCGCTTGCCACGCCGAGCAGCAGACGACCGCCGCTCAGTTCCTGAATGGTTGCGGCCGATTTGAGCGTCAGCAGCGACTCGCGTAGCGGCAGCACAACGGCGGCCGTGCCGAGCAGGATATTGCGCGTGATGCCCGCCAGGTAGCCCAGGTACGAGAACACTTCGAACACCTGCGCAGCATCGCCGAATGCGGGGTCGTACACCGGCACATCGCGCACCCACAGGGCACGAAAGTCGAGCGAATCCGCGAGCTTGGCGAGGGTTGCGTGGTGTTCGATATCGGGCACTCCGTGGCGGCGTCCGTCACGCAGGCGCTTCGCATCGCCGGCAGCAGACCAATCATTGTCGAGCGGCAACTCAATGCCGATGCTGAAGCCGCCGTATGTCAGTTTGTCGAGTGCGTTGGACATGGTTGTAGCCGGTTCAAGGGGCGCTGAAGGCGGAGCGTCCGCGACCGGCGCAATGAGCATGGACCGCAGTGTGCGTGCTCTACCTTTGCAGAAAAACCCGTCCGTCGACGAAACAGTCTTGATTGCCAATCAACAATCGGTGTCACTCAGAACGCATGCCGGGTTGGCAACGCTGCAACAGGGCTCGCTCTCCAAAATATGTCATGTCGTGATATATTCCGCCACGAACCTTTTAATTCCGCCATGTCCACCCCCGCACGCCCTTTGTCCAAGCAGGATTTCGAGAACCTCTCCGATTTCCGCTACCACCTGCGTCGCTTCCTGCGCGCCTCCGAAGATCTGATCCACGCCAAGGGCATCACGCCCCTGCAGTATCAGTTGCTGCTGCACGTGAAAGGCTATGCCGGGCGCGAATGGGCCACCGTCGGCGAACTGGCCGAGCGCCTGCAGGCCGCGCCGCACGGCACAGCGGCACTCATCACGCGCTGCGAAGAAGCGGGTCTGGTCGAAAGGCGCCAGAGCGACACCGACGCACGCCAGGTCGAAGTCCATCTCTCCAGGAAGGGCGACAACCTCGTCGCACTGCTGGCCGGGCTGCACCAGAGCGAGCTGTCGGCATTCCGCCGCGCTTTCAAGCTTCCGCACCTCGATCAACCCGCCGAACCCGCCTCCGAGCAGTAACGTCATGCAAGCCCTTGAACACCAACCGCATCGGCGCGACTTTGCGACCGACACCACGCTGTTCCGCACCACTGCGCTGGCGGTCGTCATCGCGGCGTTTGCCACGCTGGCAGCCGTGGTGCTGCTCAACCTAATCCGCTTCTTCACCAACCTGTTCTTTTTCCAGACGCTGTCGCTGGCGGACCGCTCGCCGGCCACCAACACGCTCGGCGCCTGGGTGATTGCGGTACCGCTTATCGGCGGGCTGATCGTCGGTCTGATGGCGCGCTTCGGCTCGGAGAAGATCCGCGGCCACGGCATTCCCGAGGCCATCGAGGCCATCCTGTTCGGCAAAAGCAAGATGTCGCCGAAGGTGGCGGTGCTCAAGCCTCTGTCGTCAGGCATCGTGATCGGCAGCGGCGGCCCGTTTGGCGCGGAAGGCCCGATCATCATGACGGGCGGCGCGCTCGGCTCGCTGTTCGCGCAGTTCTTCAAGCTGACGTCCGCCGAGCGCAAGACGCTGCTGGTGGCTGGCGCCACGGCCGGCATGACGGCCGTGTTCGGCACGCCCGTGGCCGCGCTGCTGCTCGCGGTGGAGTTGCTGCTGTTCGAATGGCGCCCGCGCAGCATGCTGCCGGTGGCGGTGGCATGCGCGGTGGCGGGCTTCCTGCGTGTACTGGTGCTGGAGCCCGGCCCCCTCTTCCCGCTGGACACCGCACCCGCGACGCTGCCTGCGCTGGGCTCGTGCGTGGTCGCCGGATTGCTGTGCGGCGCGCTGGCGCGCTCGCTGTCGATGGCGCTGTACAAGACCGAAGACCTGTTCGGCCGCCTGCCGATCCACTGGATGTGGTGGCCGGCCCTCGGTGGCCTGGTGGTCGGCATCGGCGGCTATTTCGAGCCGCGTGCGCTGGGTGTCGGCTACGACGTCATCGGCGATTTGCTGCACAACCATCTCGCCATCCGGGTGGCGCTGGCGCTGCTGGTGGTCAAGGCCATCATCTGGGTGATCGCGCTGGGCTCGGGCACGTCGGGTGGGGTGCTTGCCCCGTTGCTGATGATGGGCGCCGGCTTGGGAGTGTTGATCGGCCCAGTGCTGCCCGGCGGCGACCCGGGCCTGTGGCCGCTCGTGTGCATGGCGGCCATGCTGGCCGGTGTGCTGGGCGCCCCGCTCACGGCCATCGTCTTCGCCTTCGGCCTCACACACGATGTGAACGCGCTGCTGCCGATTCTGCTGGCGGTGGCAGTGTCCTACGGCTTTGTCGTGCTGACGATGCCGCGCTCGATCATGACCGAGAAGATCGCGCGCCGCGGCTTCCACATCTATCGCGAATACGCTGTCGACCCGCTCGAGCGCCACGCCGTGGATGAGGTGATGACGCGTTCGGTGCAGACCATCGACGCGCAGGCCACGCTGGCCGATACACTCGCCGACCGCTTCGGCGCCACGCAGGCGCACCGAGCGTTTCCCGTGGTGCAAGGTGGGCCGAATGGCACGTTGATCGGCATGCTCGACCGCGATGCGCTGCTGGCGGGCCAGAAGCGCGGTGCCGTCACCGTGGCCGAGTTGTTTGGTGCGAATGCCCCCGTGATGGCGCTGCCCGGTGAGACCTGCCGCATCGTCGCCACGCGCCTGGCAGTGCATGGGCTGGAGCGGCTGCCGGTGGTGGCCGATTCACAATCACGCGCGCTGGTGGGCATTGTCTCGCGCAGCGATTTGGTCAAGCCGTCGCTCGCGTTCTTTGATGAAGAACAGCGCCGCGAGCGCTTCCGCCGTGTGCCGCTGTCAGGCACGCGCACGCATCTTGAACTGCGCCGTCGGCGCGCAGGCCGCGTCGCGCGGTAATGTCAGCCGGCCACGTGCCGGTTACGCCCGCTTTCCTTGGCGCGATACAGCGCCAGATCGGCGCGCTTGAGCATCTCCGATGCGGTATCGCCCGGCCGGCAGACCGTCATGCCCATGCTGACGGTCATCGACAGCCCGGTCGGGAAGCTTCCGTCCGTCTCGGCCACCGCCGTACGCAGGCGCTCCGCCACCTCGGTGGCGGTTTCCAGCGTGGTGCGGCCCATCACCATGGCGAATTCCTCGCCGCCCAAGCGCCCCACCAGATCACTGCTGCGCAGCGCGCCTGTGGCAAGCGACGCAAAGCGCTGCAGCGCCATGTCCCCCACAGCGTGGCCCCATGTGTCATTGATGCGCTTGAAGTGATCCAGATCGGCCAGCACGAGCACAAGTGGTTCGGCACGATTGTGCGCACGCGCGAGCACCGTATCGAACAGCGCCAGGAAGCGGCGGCGCGTCAGCACACCGGTCAGATGATCGAAATGCGCCTCGTTGGCGAGCGCGCTGTTGGTGCGCTGCAGCCGCTGGTTCAGATGGCGCGTCACGCGGTGGTGCTGCCGCTCGCGCACCAAAGACCACGCCACCAGCGCGAACGTCACCAACACACTCACGAACAACACAAAGCCGATCATGCGGTTGCGCGCATGGTTGGCGATCTGCTGGCCCCACGCCGGCAGCGGCTCGGCCACGACGACCGTGAGGTCCGCACTGGCATTGCGCGACACGGTCAGCGATGGCATCGCACTGCCCTCCCGCCAGGCCAGCGTATCGCGCACCTCGGCCGGCACCCAGGCGGGCACATCGCGATGCGCCTTCGCGGTAGGCTGATAGGGCCAGGGCTCGAAGTCGACGCGTTGGTAGGCGTTGTACCGGTCGCTGGCGCCCATGTGCTGCAGGCGAGCATCCGGCAGGACCTTGCCGACCAGCGATGCATCGGTCGACAGAATGATCAAGCCGTTCGGATCGGTCACCAACGATGTCGGGTGCGATACCCAGTGCTGCAGCCTCGCGAGGCTCACCTTGGTGCCCATTGTTGCGACCAGGTAACCTCCGGCGTCATATACCGGCGCGGCGAAGAACAGGCCCGGCACGCCCGTCACCGGGCCGATCGTGAACTGCTCGCCCAGGCCACCCAGCATCGCCTCCTTCATGTACGGCTGCATGCTCAACTGCACGCCGACGAACGAATCGGCATGACCGGCGTTATTGGCCAGCACCACGTAATTGTGTTGGTTCACGACCCACACGTAGTCCAGCCCGAGATTGCCTGCGGTGGCGTTGAGGAAAGCATCGATGTCGACCACTTCCGGGTGCGACATCGCCTCTTCGGCACATGAGCCCTGGTCCATCAGGTTCCAGCGCCGGGTGTCGACGCGCGCCACCGCGCGCGGGATGGCGTCGATCTGCGCGAGCGTCTGCGGCAGCGCGCGCAGCAGGGCCACGTCGGCGGTGATCTGGCTCGACATTCCCTCCGCTACCTGCGCAGCCAACTGGCGCCGCGCATCGACCATCTGCTGCATGTCGCGCGCACCCATCGAATCCGCCACGAAACAGGCGGCAAACCATGAGGCGCCTACGCCCACCACCGCCACCGACAGCCAAAGCGCCAGCGGCGCAACGGGCAGCCAGGCGCCGTGCGACGACGTTGCAGGGGCGGGCTCAGGCGCCTTCACGTCAGACCTCGCTGCTCAGGAAATCCGCCACCGTCGGGTAGCGCAGCGCCACGCGCAACTCGCGCGCAAGCCGCGTGTTGCGCAGCCGGCGCGATTCGCTCATGAAGGACAGCAGCGCAGGCTCGATCTTCTGGACGGCCTCGGCTCGCGAAATGCGCGGTGGCCGCTGCAAGCCGCGCGCGTCGGCCACCGCGTCAAAGTAGTCCCCCATACGGAGCTCGGACGCGTCGCTGGCATGCACCACGCGCTGCGGTTTCCCTCGGAACAGGGCGGCAATGACCGCGCGCGCCAGGTCGTCGGCGTGAATGTGGTTGGTGTAGACATCGTCCTCCGCGCGCAAGGCGGGCGTACCGCGTTCGAGCCGCGCGATGGGTAGCCGATCCGCCGCATAAATGCCGGGGATGCGCAAGATCGACGTGCGCCAGCCGCCGCCCGCGCCAAACCAGCGCACGCGCCGCTCGGCCGCGACCCGGCGTTGGGCACGCGCCGTGGTTGGCTTCACCGGGCGGGATTCGTCGACCCAGGCGCCAGCCGCATCGCCGTAGACGCCGCTGGTGCTGGCGTACACGAACGCGCGCGCTTGGAGGTGAGTTTTCAAGCGGCCAGTGAGGCCACCCGTCCTGCGCGCCCGCTCGGGTAAAATGCGACGTTTTGTGGCGGCGGAATTCGGGGACGGCTGCGCCAGCGTATGCAGCAGCGCGGCCGTACGTGGATCATCGTTGCCGACAGTGGGCGGCGGTGCCAGATGCAGCACGCGGGGGCTTAACCCTCGCAGGCGGCGCAGCGATGCGGCATCGTCCAGATTGGCGACAATCGGCACGGCGCCGGCTTCGCGCAGCGAAGCTCGACCTTCAAGGCGCGAGGTGACGGCAAAGACGCGAAAACGCGTGCGGAGCATCGCCAGGCAGCGTTGCCCGACGTCGCCGCAGCCGACGATCAGCACGCGGGGAAGGCCCAAGCGTAGTGCGGATTTGGATGGCCGAACGACTAACTGATTCACCATCGGACGTGCTGCCGGATTGACCACCATTGCATGCCCAGACGGGCGACCAGACACTCTTTTCAACATATTCTCGGATTGTAGTATGGCTTACCAGATCAACGTGTTGCCCAGCGGCCGCCAGTTCCAGGCCGAAGACGGCGAGACCATCCTTGCAGCAGCGCTGCGCCAGGGTATCGGCCTGCCGTACGGCTGCAAGAACGGCGCGTGCGGCTCGTGCAAGGGCAACGTGCGCGAAGGTTCCATCGTCCAGGGAACGCACTCCCCCAACGCGCTCTCCGCCCAGGAGGCCACCGAAGGCCGGGCGCTGTTCTGCTGCGCCACACCCGCCACTGACGTCACCATTGAAGTGCGTGAGGTGCATGGCGCCGGCGATGTCCCCATCAAGAAGATTCCGTGCCGCGTCGCGTCACTGGAAAAGGCCGCGCCGGACGTCACCATCGTCAAGCTGCAACTGCCTGCCACCGAGCGTATGCAATTTCTGGCCGGGCAGTACGTGGAATTCCTCCTGCGCGACGGCAAGCGCCGCAGCTACTCGATCGCCAACCCGCCGCACGACGACGGCCCGATCGAGCTGCACATCCGCCACATGCCGGGCGGCGTATTTACCGATTACGTGTTCGGCGCCAAGGAAGGCGCTCCGGCCATGAAGGAGCGCGACATCCTGCGCTTCGAAGGCCCGCTGGGCAGCTTCTTCCTACGTGAAGAGTCCGACAAGCCGATCATCCTGCTGGCCTCGGGCACTGGCTTCGCGCCCATCAAGGCGATCATCGAGCATGCCCAGTTCATCGGCAGCACGCGCCCCATGACGCTGTACTGGGGCGGGCGCCGCCCGCAAGACCTGTACATGCACGCCAAGGCCGAAGAATGGGCGCGCACGCTGCCGAACTTCACCTACGTGCCGGTCGTCTCCAACGCCCTGCCCGAAGACGCCTGGACGGGCCGCACCGGCTTCGTCCACCAAGCCGTGATGGCAGACCACCCCGATCTGTCTGGCCACGAGGTCTACGCCTGCGGCGCGCCGGTAGTGATCAATTCGGCCCGCGCGGATTTCGCCGCCCAGTGCGGGATGCACCCGGATGCGTTCTTCGCCGATTCCTTCACCTCAGAGGCGGACCTCCACCCGGCCGGCTGACGTTGCACAAATCCAAAGAAGGCCAAAATTTCGTTT
The DNA here is from genome assembly GCF_056280165.1 of Ralstonia sp. 110700041-2. Classification (NCBI taxonomy): domain Bacteria; kingdom Pseudomonadati; phylum Pseudomonadota; class Betaproteobacteria; order Burkholderiales; family Burkholderiaceae; genus Ralstonia; species Ralstonia sp. 110700041-2. The sequence continues at coordinate 429,974 of NZ_JBSFAI010000002.1, forward strand.
TGACTTGACTTGGCATCCGTCTTATTCTTGCGCCTTATGAACCAAGCCCTGCACCTCCGACGCCGCCGTACGTTGCTCCCTCCGGGAAGCCACGCGGCTGTCTGCTGATTGCATATCGGGTTCACAGGATTCGACGATCACAAGGCCACGGGGCGACCCCCGTGGCCTTTGTCTTTTTCCAACTCGCGTTTTTCCGCTTTTTCATCTTCCTGCCGCCTTTTTCTGGAGCTTTGCCATGGCGTTTGCTGACTACCCCGTCCAGTCCCTGATGTACATCACCAACCGGCCCGAGATCGTCTTCACCGAAGGCAAGGGCTCGTGGCTGACGGACCACAACGGCAAGCGCTACCTGGACTTCGTGCAAGGCTGGGCTGTCAACTGCCTCGGCCACTCCAACGACGGCATGATCGAAGCGCTGAACGCGCAGGCCCGGAAGCTGATCAACCCGAGCCCGGCGTTCTACAACGAGCCGATGGCCAAGCTGGCCGGCCTGCTGACGGCGCACAGCTGTTTCGACAAGGTGTTCTTCGCCAACAGCGGCGCCGAAGCCAACGAAGGCGCCATCAAGCTCGCCCGCAAGTGGGGCAAGAAGCATAAGAACGGCGCCTTCCAGATCATCACGTTCGACCACAGCTTCCACGGCCGCACGCTCGCCACCATGAGCGCGTCGGGCAAGGCCGGCTGGGACACCATCTTCGCGCCGCAGGTGCCGGGCTTCCCGAAAGCCATCCTGAACGACATTGCCTCGGTGGAAGCGCTCATCACCGACGAGACTGTCGGCGTGATGCTTGAGCCGGTCCAAGGCGAAGGCGGCGTGCTGCCGGCCACGCCGGAATTCATGCAGCAGCTGCGTGCGCTGACCAAGAAGCACAAGATCCTGTTGATCGTTGATGAAGTGCAGGCCGGTTGCGGCCGCTGCGGGACCCTCTTCGCCTATCAGCTCTCGAACATCGAGCCGGATATCATGACGCTGGGCAAGGGCATCGGCGGTGGTGTACCGCTGTCGGCCCTGCTGTGCACGGATGAAGTCGCCAGCTTTGAAGCCGGCGACCAGGGCGGGACCTACAACGGCAACCCGCTCATGACGGCCGTCGGCTGCTCGGTGATCGAGCAACTCCTGGCCCCGGGCTTCCTGGCTGGCGTGGAAGAACGCGGCGCCTATCTGCGCACGCAACTGCTCAAGCTGAGCGAAGAGTTCGGTCTGGCCGGCGAGCGCGGTAACGGCCTGCTGCGCGCGCTGCTGCTCGGCAAGGACATCGGCGGCCAACTGGTCGAAGCTGCACGCGGGATGAACCCGACGGGCTTGCTGCTGAACGCCCCGCGTCCGAACATCCTCCGATTCATGCCCGCGCTGAACGTGACGACCGAAGAAATCGACACGATGATCGGCATGCTGCGCACGCTGCTGAAGGCGCACGCCTAAGGCGTACTGCATACCCTGGGGCGGCGCGCAATGCGTCGCCCTGCATCGCCCTATACCCCTGTTCCCACCCTGAGGTTTGCCATGGCCGTGACGCGAGAAGTGCCGGCCACGGGGATCGTTTTGTCCGATGATTCCGCGTGGCTCCCGCTGGACGACATCTTCAACTTCCTGTCGCAGGAAACGTTCTGGGCTCTCGGCCTGCCGCGCGATGTGTTCGATCGGTCGGTCGCAAACTCACTGTGCTTCGCCGCCTATCGGTTGGACGACGATGGTTCGCATGGCGACCTCGTGGGCTTTGCGCGGGTCATCACCGACCGCGCGACGTTCGCGTACTTGTGCGATGTGTTCGTGGTGCCGGCTTGGCGTGGAAAAGGCGTATCGCACGCGCTGATGGAGTTCCTGCGTGAGCACCCGGACTTGCAGACACTGCGCAGGACCGTGTTGGTCACCACGGGCGCCGACTGGCTCTATCGCAAGCATGGCTTTACCGATGTGCCTGGGGGCGTCGGTTTCATGCAATTGCATCGGCCGAACATCTACACGGTGGCATGCGCCTGAAACGTGGGGCACGCGCAAAGAAAAAGCCCCGCAATTGCGGGGCTTTTCCATGGTGCTTGAAGGTGCTTATTCGCCCAGGTAGGCAGCACGCACTTTCGGATCGTCCAGCATCTGCTTGGCATCGCCGCTCATGGTGATGAGACCGGAGTCCATCACGTAGCCGCGGTGCGCCGCCTGCAGAGCCAGGCGCGCGTTCTGCTCGACGAGCAGCACGGTCACGCCTTGCGCCGAGATGTCGCGCACAACCTCGAAGATCTTCTCCACCATGATCGGCGAGAGACCCATCGACGGCTCGTCCAGCAGCAGCAGCTTCGGTTGGCTCATCAGCGCACGCGCCATGGCCAGCATCTGCTGCTCGCCGCCCGACATCGTGCCGGCCAGCTGGTTTGCACGTTCCTTCAGGCGCGGGAAGATGCCGAACATGCGGTCGATGTCGGCCTTGATGTTGGCCTCGTCGTTGCGCGTGAAGGCACCCATCTGCAGGTTCTCGACGATGGTCATGCGCGCGAACACGCCGCGGCCTTCCGGCACCATCGCCAAGCCCTGCTTGAGCAGGTTGTAGCTCGGCACGCCCTTGATGGACTTGCCCAGATACTGCACGTCACCGCCGGCCCAGCCCTGCAGGCCGGTGATGGCCTTCATGGTGGTCGTCTTGCCGGCGCCGTTGGCACCGATCAGCGTGACCAGCTCACCTTCGCGAATCTCCAGATCCACGCCCTTGACCGCCTGGATGCCGCCGTAAGCGACCTTCAGGCTGTCGATCTTCAACATTACTGGTTTCATATTCCGTTCCTCTGCGTCAGTGCGCTGACGCGCCGAGGTAGGCCTCGATCACGGCCGGGTTGCTCTGCACTTCATGTGGCAAGCCTTGTGCGATCACCTTGCCGTAATCCAGCACGGTCAGGCGGTTGCACAAGCCCATCACCAGCTTCACATCGTGCTCGATCAGCAGGATGGTCTTGCCGTCGGAACGGATCTTGTCGAGCAGGCCACGGAGTTCCACCTTTTCCGTGGCGTTCATGCCGGCGGCCGGCTCGTCCAGAGCCAGCAGCTTGGGCTGCGTGGCCAGGGCACGGGCGATTTCCAGACGACGCTGGTGGCCGTACGACAGGTTGCGCGCCGTGTAGTTGGCGTACTTGCCGATGCCGACGTAGTCCAGCAGATCATGCGCCCAGTCTTCGATGGACTGCTCTTCCTCGCGTGCCGCCTTGGTGCGGAACACCGCGCCGATCAGCCCCGCCTTGGTGCGCACGTGGCGGCCCACCATGACGTTTTCCGCCGCGGTCATGTCGCCGAACAGGCGGATGTTCTGGAACGTGCGCGCAATGCCGGCCTTCGCCACTTCGTGCACGGCGGTCGGCTGGTAGGGCGTGCCGCCCAGCACGAACTCGCCCGCGTCAGGCGTATACAGGCCGGTGATGACGTTGAAGAACGTGGTCTTGCCGGCGCCGTTCGGGCCGATCAGACCGTAGATTTCGCCTTCGCGAATTTCCAGGCTCACGTCGGACAGCGCTTGCAGGCCGCCGAAACGCTTCTGGACTCCTCGGATCGAGAGGAGGACGTTGTTATTGCTCATGTGCGTGCCTCCATCAGATACGGGACAGTCCACCAGCCCGCTGCTTTTGCGGACGGTCTTCCTTGCGCGGCGAGGGCCACAGGCCCGACGGGCGATACAGCATCACCACCACCATCGCCAGGCCGAACAGCAGCTGACGAAGCACTTCCGCTTCCACGATCACATGGCCGAACAGCTTGTTCTGCACCGGCTCGGCCAGCGCACGCAGCAGTTCCTGGAAACCGACCAGCAGAATGCCGCCCAGGATCACGCCCGGGATATGGCCCATGCCGCCCAGCACCACGATCGCCAGGATGTAGATCGACTCCCACAGCACGAACGATTCCGGCGACACGAAGCCCTGGAACGACGCGAACATCGCACCCGACACGCCACCAAACGACGCACCCATCGCAAAGGCCAGCAGCTTGATGTTGCGCGTGTTGATGCCCATCGCCTTGGCGGCGATTTCATCTTCACGCAGCGCCACCCATGCACGACCGATACGCGAGTTCTGCAACCGCAGGCACACGATGATGATGATCGCGGCCAGGATCACGAACAGGTAGTAGTACATGTAGACCGAGTCGAAGCGGATGCCGAAGAAATCATGGCGCTTCGAGAAGTCGAACCCGAAGATCTTGACCGGCTCGATCAGGTTGATGCCCTTCGGGCCGTTGGTGATGTTCACCGGACGGTCGAGGTTGTTCATGAAGATCCGGATGATTTCACCAAAGCCCAGCGTCACGATGGCGAGGTAGTCACCGCGCAGCTTCAGCACCGGCGTGCCCAGCAGAATGCCGAACAGCGCCGCCAGCCCGGCACCGAGCGGAATCACCCACCATACGATCAGGTGCAGCCCGTTGGGGAACAGGTTGTGGATCCACTCGAACTGATTGGACAGGTGCGGCGAACCCAGCAACGCCATCATATAGGCACCCACCGCATAGAACGCGATGTAGCCCAGGTCGAGCAGGCCGGCAAAGCCCACCACGATGTTCAAGCCCAGGGCCAGCATGATGTACAGCAGTGCGAAGTCCAGCACGCGCACCCAGTAGTTGCCACCTGCGGCGCCCACGATGAACGGCGCGAAGATCGCAAGGATCAGGAAGCCGTACAACGCGGCGCGCGTCTTCATCGGCGCTTTGAAATTTTCTGTCATGGCGCTCCCCTTCTTATGCGCGGTCCGCAACGCGTTCGCCCATGATGCCGGACGGGCGGAACAGCAGCACGCCAATCAGCACGATGAATGCGAACACATCCTGGTAGTTCGAACCGAACACACCGCCTGTCAGATCACCGATATAACCGGCACCCAGAGCTTCGATCAGGCCCAGCAGCATGCCGCCAACCATGGCGCCTGCCAGGTTGCCGATGCCGCCCAGCACCGCGGCGGTAAACGCCTTCAGGCCGGGGATGAAGCCCATGTAGAAGTGAGCATTGCCGTAGTTGGTCGCCATCATCACGCCTGCAACCGCAGCCATGGCAGCACCAATCATGAAGGTGGCAGAGATCACGAAGTTCGGGTTGACGCCCATCAGGCCTGCCACACGCTGGTTCTCGGCGGTCGCGCGCATCGCGCGGCCGAGCTTGGTGCGGTTGACCAGCAGGATCAGCCCGACCATGACCAGGATCGACACCAGGATGATGACGATTTCCTTGCCCGTAATGGTTGCACCCGTGGAGCCGATATCAATCGGGCTCGAAGGCAGCAGTTGCGGGAAGGTGAGCGGGTTGCGCGACCAGATCATCATCGCGAGTGTCTGCAGCACGATCGACACGCCGATGGCGGTGATCAGCGGCGCCAGGCGCGGCGCGTTGCGCAGCGGCCGGTAAGCGACACGTTCGATGGTGTAAGCCACGATGGCGCAGACCGGCATGGCAAACAGCAACGCGAACACCAGCGTGAGCCAGTCAGGCAGATTGGGGAAGTACTTCTGGAGGAAGTTGATGGCGGTCAGGGCAGACATTGCACCGACCATCAGAACATCGCCGTGGGCGAAGTTGATGATGCCGAGAATACCGTAGACCATGGTGTAGCCAAGTGCGATCAGCGCGTAAATGCTGCCGAGCACCAGACCGTTCACGATCTGCTGGATAAAGATATCCATGAGAACAGCTCCTGCTATGCCTTGCTTTGTTGTAGGCGACGGGATGACGTGCCCGCAAGGTATGCGATCAATCGGATGGGTAAGGTGAGGTTGCTGGTAAGCGGCCTGCCGACACGCCCATGGTGAGGGCCTTGTTTCATTGGCGAGGCTATAAAAAACGGCACCGCAGGGGTAGTCGCGGTGCCGTTTTTAGGGCGGATAACCCTTCGATTACATCTTCACAACGTCAAGAACACTCTTCTTCTTGTCCTTGTAGTTGTACAGGGTGATGGAACCTTGCTTCAGGTCACCCTTGTCGTCGAACGCGATGTTGCCGATCACGCCGTTGTAGTTGGTTGCCGGCATGGCAGCCAGGATCTTGGCAGCGTCGGTCGAGTTGGCACGCTTCATCGCGTCGATGATCACGTTGACGGCGTCATACGTGAACGGTGCGTAGATCTGCACCGGCGTGTTGAAGCGCGCTTGGTACTTCTTCTCGAAGTCCGCGCCCTTTTCCATCTTCGACAGCGCCAGGCCTGCTTCCGAGCAGACGATGTTGTCGATCGCGTCGCCAGCCAGTTCGGCCACCTTGTCGGTACACACGCCGTCGCCGCCAACGATCTTGGCCGTGATGCCCAGTTCCTTGGCTTGCTTGGCGAACGGACCGCCGGTGGCGTCCATGCCGCCGTACATGATCACGTCCGGCTTCTTGCCCTTGATCTTGGTCAGAATGGCCTTGAAGTCGGTGGCCTTGTCGTTGGTCGCCTCGCGCGCCACGACGTTCACGCCGTCGGCCTTCGCGGTTTTCTCGAACTCGTCAGCCAGGCCCTTACCGTAGGCGGTGGCATCGTCAACAATTGCCACGGTCTTGGCGCCCAGGGTCTTGGCGGCGTAGTTCGCCAGTGCCGGGCCTTGCTGCGCGTCGGTGGCCACCACGCGGTAGGTCGTCTTGAAGCCTTGCTTGGTGTAGTCGGGGTTCGTCGACGACGGCGAGATCTGCACGATGCCTGCATCGCTGTAGATCTTCGAGGCCGGGATCGAAACGCCCGAGTTCAGGTGGCCGACGACGGCAACAACGTGCTCGTCAACCAGCTTCTGCGCCACGGCGGTGCCCGTCTTCGGGTCGCCTGCATCGTCTTCACCGACCAGTTCCAGCTTGATCTTCTTGCCGTCGATGGTCAGGCCTTCCTTGTTGGCTTCTTCAACGGCCAGACGAGCACCGTTTTCGTTGTCTTTGCCAAGGTGAGCGATACCGCCCGTGAGCGGAGCCGCGTGACCAATCTTGACGACGGTCTCGCCGCCGGCAGCCGCCGCCGGAGCCGACGTTGCTGCAGGTGCAGCAGCTTGGTTTGCGGGCTTTTCCTCGTTCTTACCGCAAGCTGCTACGAGTGCCACGGCAGCCGCAAGCGGCAGAACTTTGGCAAACTTAATTTGCATGAGTGATCTCCTAGATCTCGCAAGAGCAAGAAGAGCGTCCTGCCTCCCGGCCGCTCCCCCCGCGCCGATTGTTTCAATTTGAAACGCGCGAATTGTATCCCCTTTTATTGCGGATGCAATACGCGTCGCAACAACGATTTTTACTGTAACTACGCCGCTTTACGGGCTTTCCCCAATGCCCAAACAGGCGTCATTTCGCGCAGGCATTCGCGAACGGCGCATAGGCTAATCAAGAAGCGTGCCAGAGTAGGGGAAACCCCCTATTCATGCGGCTTGGCGGGCAATTGCCACGGCAAATCAAGGCTTCGCCGGTATTGACGAGGTTTTTGCGACGCACAAAACAATACGGCCACTCCCGGAGAAGTGGCCGTCGATTCCTCAAAAGCGCTTTATGCACCGCATTAGGGCGCACCGTTTTTGTGCGCTTTTAAGTGGGCATTTACATAAAGGGATTCAATTGATTTGAAGCCCCCTCGGAAGGGGGAAAGACATGTTTTCCTGAATACCGTCGAGCGGGCGCACGGTGCGTGCACCCAGCGCCTTGAGCCGATCGACAATCGATTGCGCCAGCTCTTCGGGTGCCGACGCCCCCGCGGTCAGGCCCACGCGGCGCTTGCCAGCCACCCATTCGGGGCGCACCTGTTCAGGTGTATCCACCATATAGGCAGGTACGCCCAGCTTTTCGGCCAGTTCACGCAGGCGGTTCGAGTTCGAGCTGTTCGGGCTGCCGACCACGATCACCACTTCCACCTGCGGCGCCATGAACTTCACGGCGTCCTGGCGATTCTGCGTCGCGTAGCAGATGTCCTGCTTCTTGGGCTCGTGCACGGCCGGAAAGCGCGCTTTGATGGCCGCCACGATCTCCTGGGTCTCATCCACCGACAGCGTGGTCTGCGTCACGTAGGCCAGACGCGTCGGGTCTTTCACCTCGAGATGCGCAACGTCATCGACGGACTCAACCAGCAGCATGCCGTCGTTGGCCTGCCCCATGGTGCCTTCCACCTCGGGATGGCCCTTGTGCCCGATCATGATGATCTCGAAACCCTGCGCACGCATCTTCGAGACTTCCACGTGCACCTTGGTCACCAGCGGGCAGGTCGCATCGAACACGCGCAGGCCGCGCGCTTCCGCCGCCTCACGCACCGCCCGTGACACGCCGTGCGCACTGAAGATGACCGTGCCACCCACTGGCACATCGTCGAGTTCCTGCACGAACACCGCGCCCTTGTTGCGCAGATCGCCAACCACATAAGCGTTGTGCACGATCTCGTGACGAACGTAAATCGGCGCGCCAAACAACTCCAGCGCGCGCTCGACGATCTCGATGGCACGATCCACGCCGGCGCAGAAGCCGCGCGGCTGCGCCAGCAAGACCTCGGCGTCGGCCTGGGTGACAGGATCAATGGGATCGAGCGGGGCGTTCACAGCGTTGCTCATATCAGAGGATGCCGATCAGCTGGACTTCAAACACGATCGTCTGGCCGGCCAGCGGGTGGTTGAAGTCAAACAATGCCGAGGTCTCGCCCACTTCCTTGAGCACACCGGCATATTTGCCGCCGCTCGGCGCATTGAACTCAACCAGGTCGCCCGGCTGGTAATCCTCTTCGAACGAGGAGTTCTCCCGCAGCGTGGCCAGCGACACGCGCTGCAGCAGTTCCGGATTGCGTGGGCCGAACGCATGCTCCGGTGCCAGCCGGAACGTCGTGCGCTCGCCCTCGCGCATACCAAGCAGCGCCTGCTCCAGCGTGGGCGCCATCTGGCCCTGGCCGAGCAGCAGCGTGGCCGGTTTGTCGTCGAAGGTGGTAACGATGTCGGTGTCGTTTTCCAGCGCGATGCGGTAGTGCAGCGTCAGAAAGGAATCCGGGCCAACCACCTTACCTGTGCCGCTTGGCGTCGCCGCGGACGCCTCGTTCACCAAATTTTGCACGCTCAACCTGCTTGACCAAAAAGTAACCCGTTATTGTACGTCAGCCCTCCGCGCTGCCGCAGGCGCGACGCGCGCCGCACTCCCGCTGGCAGGGCCTTTCCTCCGCGCATCCCAACCCTATGGCAATCGTCGACTGGCCCGCCCACGAGCGGCCGCGTGAAAAACTGCTCGCCCACGGCCCCGCTGCGCTCTCCGATGCGGAGCTGCTAGCCATCTTCCTGCGCGTGGGCGTGCCAGGCAAAAGCGCCGTCGACCTCGCCCGCGAACTGCTCGCGCACTTCGGGTCCCTCGCGCGGCTGTGTCATGCCTCTCAACAGGAGTTCTCGTCGATCAACGGCATGGGCCCCGCCAAATACGCACAACTGCACGCGCTGCTGGAAGTTGCCCGGCGTGCACTGAAAGAAGACTTCACGCAGGGTCAGACCTTTGAATCCGCACAAAGCGTGAAGGATTTCTTGCGCCTGACACTCGGCCACCGCCCGCATGAAATGTTCGCCTGTTTCTTTCTAGATGTACGGCACCGGCTGATCGCTTGGGAAGAACTCTTCCGCGGCACGCTGACCGAAGCCCGCGTCTACCCGCGCGAGATCGCAAAGCGCGCGCTACATCACAATGCAGCCGCCGTGATCCTGGCCCACAACCACCCCACCGGCAACACTGAACCCAGCGAATCCGACGTCATCCTGACCCGCGAACTGTGCCGCGCGCTGGCAATGCTCGACGTGATCGTCCTGGATCACATGATCGTCGGCCGCAACCACGTCTACGGCTTTCTCGAACACGGCAAAATGTAGTGCCGATGCCGCATCGCACGGGGCCCAACGGCAATCCATCGATCTCGTTGATTTGTCAGCGGTTTTGTGTGTATAATCCGCGTTTCGCTGAAGTCCCACCTCTACAGTGGCGCTGCGCTTGGTTTTGGTCCCAGCGCCCGGTCGCAAACTGTAGCCAACGAATTTAGTTAGGAGTGCTCCATGGCACGCGTCTGTCAAGTGACCGGGAAAGCGCCGATGGTCGGCAATAACGTTTCCCACGCAAACAACAAGACCAAGCGCCGTTTTCTGCCGAACCTGCAGAATCGCCGCTTTTGGGTCGAATCCGAAAACCGCTGGGTCAGCCTGCGCGTCTCGAACGCTGGTCTGCGCCTGATCGATAAAAAAGGCATCGACGAAGTGCTCGTGGACCTGCGCGCACGCGGCGAAGTCTAATTAGGAGTTAAACATGGCCAGCAAAGGCGGACGCGACAAGATCAAGCTGGAATCGACCGCAGGTACGGGTCATTTCTACACGACCACCAAGAACAAGCGCACCAAGCCGGAAAAGATGGAGATCATGAAGTTCGATCCCGTCGCCCGCAAGCACGTCGCTTACAAGGAAACCAAGATCAAGTAATCCGCGCGGATTGCGTATCTTGTTTCCGTCGGCATGACCGACAGCAAAAACCCGCTTTCAAGCGGGTTTTTTGTTGCCTGCGGTTTGGCGCATGCTGCGGTGTACACTGCTCCTCTTTCCGATTGACACGCGACTGTGTTATTCACCAGTTGCGTCTGAACCGCGTTCCGTGTCTTCCATGAATTTCGATGTTGCCGTTGTTGGCAGCGGCTTGGCGGGCCTGACCGTCGCCCTGCACCTAGCCGATCACCGCCGCGTGGTCGTCATCAGCAAACGCAGCCTGCCGGAAGGCGCCAGCGATTGGGCGCAGGGCGGCATTGCCGCCGTGCTCGATTCGGGCGACAGCCATGACGAACACGTCGACGACACGCTCATCGCTGGCGCAGGACTGTGCGATGAAGCGGCTACCCGCTACATCGTCGAGAACGGGCGCTCGGCCATTGAATGGCTGATCGGCCACGGCGTGCCTTTCACGCGCGATGAGCAGGCCGAACTCGGCTTCCACCTGACACGCGAAGGCGGCCATCGCCATCGACGCATCATCCACGCAGCCGATGCCACCGGCCATGCCGTCGTCACGACGCTGGTTGAGAAGGTACGCAACCACCCGAACATCACGCTGCTGGAAGACCACTTCGCGATCGACCTGATTACCGATGCGAAGCTGGGTCGGCCGGGCATGCGTTGCCATGGCCTCTACGCGCTCGACATTGCATCGGGCCATGTCAAGACGATTACCGCGAGCCAAACCGTGATGGCCACGGGCGGTGCGGGTAAGGTCTATCTCTACACGACGAATCCGGACACGGCCAGCGGCGACGGTATTGCCATGGCGTGGCGAGCGGGCTGCCGCGTGGCGAACATGGAGTTCATCCAGTTCCACCCCACGTGCCTGTACCACCCGTTCGCGAAATCGTTTCTGATTACCGAGGCCGTGCGCGGTGAAGGCGGCAAGCTGATCCTGCCCGACGGCACGCGTTTCATGCCCGCGCACGACGAGCGCGCCGAACTGGCTCCGCGCGATATCGTCGCCCGCGCGATCGACTTCGAGATGAAGAAGCGTGGGCTGGACTGCGTCTATCTGGACATCAGCCATCAGAGCCCGGCGTTCCTCAAGGAACATTTCCCGACCATCATGGCGCGCTGCCTGGAGCTGGGCATCGACATCACGCGCCAACCGATTCCGGTCGTGCCGGCGGCGCACTACACGTGCGGCGGTGTGGTCACAGACCACCTCGGGCGCACGGATATCGCCGGCCTGTACGCCGTTGGCGAGACTGCTTACACCGGCCTGCACGGCGCCAACCGGCTGGCGAGCAATTCGCTGCTGGAATGCATGGTGATCGGGCGTGGCGCGGCGGAAGACATCCTGGCGCAGCCGCCCTCGAACCCGACCTCGGTGCAGATTCCCGCGTGGGATGAGAGCCGCGTGACCGATCCCGATGAGGAAGTCGTCGTCTCGCACAACTGGGACGAACTGCGTCGCATGATGTGGAACTACGTCGGCATCGTGCGCACGAACAAGCGGCTGGAGCGGGCGCAGCACCGCATTGCGCTGTTGCGCGAAGAGATTACGGAGTACTACGCCAACTTCCGCGTGAGCCACGATCTGCTCGAGCTGCGCAACCTCGTCGAGGCCGCCTCGCTGATCGTCGACAGTGCGCTGTCACGGCATGAGAGCCGCGGCCTGCATTTCTCGCGCGACTACCCCGAAACGCTACCCAAGGCACTGCCGACGGTCATGCAGCCGACCCATCGGCAGATCGCCCGGAAACGCTGAGGCTTAGCCTTAGTCGACGATCCGCAAAGAGAAGTCGGTTGCGCGCACGTCCTTCGTGAGCGCGCCGACGGAGATTCGGTCCACGCCGGTCTCGGCAAAGGTGCGGATCGTCTCGATGTTTACGCCGCCGGACACCTCGAGCAGCGCCCTGCCCGCCGTTACGCGCACAGCCTCGCGCATCGCGGGCGGTTCGAAGTTGTCGAGCAGCACGGACGTGGCACCCGCCGCCAGTGCTTCATCCAGCTGCGCGAGCGTTTCCACCTCAACCTGAATCGTCACGCCTGCGTTCAGCGCCTGCGCCGCACGCAGGGCCGCTGTCACGCCACCTGCCGCAGCGATGTGGTTTTCCTTGATCAGGATGCCGTCGTACAAGGCTAAGCGCTGATTCTCGCCGCCACCGATCCGCACGGCGTACTTCTGCGCCAGGCGCAGGCCCGGCAGCGTCTTACGTGTGTCGAGCACGCGGGCGCGCGTGCCTTCGACGGCTGCGGCGTAACGCGAAGTCGCCGTCGCCACACCGGACAGCAACTGCAGGAAGTTCAGCGACGGGCGCTCAGCCGTCAACAGCGAACGCGCCGGGCCCTCGATCTCGCACACCACGGAATCGGGCGCCATGCGATCGCCTTCGTGCTGACGCCACGTGACCCGCAGCGTCGGGTCAACGGCGCGCATGCACGCATCGAACCAGGGTGTGCCGCAGAGCACGGCGTGCTCACGCACGATCACGCGCGCGCGCGCAAGGCGATCGGCGGGGATCAGCAAGCCAGTGCGGTCGCCCGTGCCAACGTCCTCGGCAATGGCTGCGGCCACATTCGCGGACAACGCCTCGCGCAGTGCCGGGCCAAAGCCATCGAAAATTGCCTCAGCCGCAGGGGCGAGACGCGTCGTGTTCATCTGTGTTGCCGTCATGCCGGGCCGATTCCTTGAAAGAGTTGTGCGTTCGCGGCCAGGTCGCCTTGCGGGCGAACCGTGGCTTTCTCGCGCGCGGCAAAGTCCAGCATGCGATCGATGCAGACCACGGCTTGCCGCCCGATGGCCGGATCGACGTGGATCTCGTTGCGACCGGTTTCCAGCACCTCGGCCAGATTGGTCAGCGCGTTCATCGCCATCCAGGGGCAATGCGCGCAGCTCTTGCAGGTGGCAGCGTTGCCGGCGGTCGGCGCCTCGATGAAGCGCTTGCCCGGGGCGGCCATGCGCATCTTGTGCAGGATGCCGTTGTCGGTCGCGACAATAAATTCCTGCGCCGACAATGACTGCGCTGCGGCAATCAGCTGCGAAGTCGAACCCACGACATCGGCCTGGGCCACGACCGATTCCGGCGATTCCGGATGCACGAGAATCTTCGCGTTCGGGTGCTCGGCACGCAGCAGGTCAAGCTCCACGCCCTTGAATTCGTCGTGCACCAAGCACGAGCCCTGCCACATCAGCATGTCGGCGCCGGTCTGCTTCTGAATGTAGCTGCCGAGATGGCGATCGGGTGCCCACAGGATCTTCTTTCCCTGCGCGTGCAGGTGCTGCACGATCTTCAGGCCGATGGAAGACGTCACCATCCAGTCCGCGCGCGCCTTCACGGCGGCGCTGGTATTGGCATAGACGACCACGGTGCGATCCGGATGCGCGTCGCAGAAGGCGGCGAACTCATCCGGCGGGCAACCCAGATCCAACGAGCAGGTCGCATCCAGATCAGGCATCAGCACGGTCTTTTCAGGACTCAGAATCTTGGCGGTCTCGCCCATGAAGCGCACGCCCGCCACGATCAATGTCTTAGCCGAATGGTCGCGGCCAAAGCGCGCCATCTCCAGCGAATCGGACACGCAGCCACCGGTCTCCTCGGCCAGATCCTGAAGGTCGGCGTCAACGTAGTAGTGCGCGACCAGCACGGCCTCGCGTTCCTTGAGCAGGCGCTTGATGCGGGCCTTCAGTTCGTCGCGTTCCTCACGCGACAGCACCGGCGGCACCTTGGCCCAGGCGTGAGCCACGCAACTGGCGCCGGATTGCGCCTCGGAAAGCATATCCGGGCGCTCGAATTCAACCGTCTTGATGTGGGTTTCCATGGTGGTCTCCGCGTCCATTCGCGCTGTGAAAGCGCCAAGAAGCTGGCGCGGCAATGAAACGGACGGCGTGTGAGGAGGACTGGCACCGCGATACATTGTCGCGGCTTGCTAAAAATGTAAGTTGTGGCAGTTTACCCAAAAGAAAAGCCCCGCTGCGGAGCGGGGCTTCACCTATGAAACAAGAAACTCAGGCGTAACGGCGCAGGCGCACAGCAAATTCCTGCAGCGCGTGGATACCGCTTTCCTCAGCACGCTTGCACCACTCTTGCAGCTGATACAGCAGTTGCTCACGCGTGGCGTTCGATCGGCCCCACAGGGCGCCAAGCTCACGGCGCATCTCAACGAAGGTGTGCAGCGCCGAATGGTCCGACACGATTTGGGAGAGCTGCTCGCGCTGCGGCGCGCCCAGTTTCGTCTCGTCGCGGTGGAACCACTTGCGGGCCGGCTTGAGTGCGCGGTACTCGACAGCGCGCGAGTCCTTCAGCTTGGCCAGCTCCTGGCGGTAGGCCGCCTTGACGGTCTTCGCGTAGCGGGCCATCACGTCGTAGCGGTTGGCGATGATGGCTTCCAGCGTGTTCTGGTCGACCGGCTTCACGTCGCCAAAACGGGCCTTGGGCGCCACTTTCTTGACTTTCGCCAAACCGACGATTTCCAGCGCGCGGATGTAGCCCCAGCCGATATCGAACTCGTACCACTTGACCGAAAACTTGGCCGACGTAGCGTACGTGTGGTGGTTGTTGTGCAGTTCTTCGCCGCCGATGATGATGCCCCACGGCGACACGTTGGTCGAAGCGTCTTCGCAGTCGAAGTTGCGGTAGCCCCAGAAGTGGCCCAAACCATTGATGATGCCGGCAGCGTGGATCGGAATCCACAGCATCTGCACCGCCCACACCGTGAGGCCCAGCGCGCCGAACATCAGCACGTCCAGGATCAGCATCAAACCGACGCCCTGCCACGTGAACTTCGAATACACGTTCTTCTCGACCCAATCGTCTGGCGTACCGTGGCCGAACTTCTGGATCGTTTCCTTGTTCTTGGCCTCAGCGCGATACAGCTCCGCGCCTTCCATCAGCACCTTGCGGATGCCTCGGGTCTGCGGGCTGTGCGGATCCTCTTCGGTTTCGCACTTGGCGTGGTGCTTACGGTGAATGGCGGTCCATTCCTTGGTGACCATGCCCGTGGTTAGCCACAGCCAGAAACGGAAGAAGTGTCCGGCGATGGGATGCACGTCCAGCGCACGGTGCGCCTGGCAGCGGTGCAGAAAAATCGTGACGCTGGCGATCGTGATGTGCGTCATCACCAGCGTGAAAATCAGGATCTGCCACCAGGCCCAATCCAGGGTGCCGTTGGCAAGGAAAGTCAGAAAGGAGTCGATCAAAGTGTTCTCCGTGGTCAACTCGGGTGATCAAAGCAGCCTTTGGTCCATCAATCGATCCGGACGTTGCTGCCTCTTAAGGCCATCCACTGTCGCAGCGTTACGACAATGGGGTCGTGTTGGCGGGGATTCGGGTGTTGACACCCGGCTTGCGCGTCACATCGGCGAGCTTTCCGACCGCCGTTTATATGACCTCCGCCCCAGCGCAATACAAGGTATTCGCGGCGTCTTGTCGCAAGTGCGATGCCTTTGCGACGGGGCCGTCAATTCCTACGTGGGATCATCCAACATTTTAACCGAATACCCCCTCGATTCCATGGGGGAAAACCGCTGGTTTGACCTCAGGCAAGTGGGCACCGTTCCGCCCGCAGGTGTGCTAAGTCGGCAGGGGTGCGCTGGAAGAGGCCGCCACATCACCCGAAGTGCCTGAAGCGCCCTGCAAGGCCAGCGAGCCCAGGACACGCACTTCGCGTTGTGGGTACGGAATCTCGATGCCAGCCTCCTTGAAGCGACGATAGATGGCGCGGTTCAGGTCGGACTGCACGCCCAGCTTGCCATTGTGCGGATCGGCGATCCACACGCCAAGTTCGTACTCGATACCGCTGTCGGCGAACAGAGCCATGAAAGCGGCGGGCGCCGGCTCGGGCAGAACACGCGGGATGCCCTCGGCGCATTGCACCAGTAGCGCCAGCACGGCTTCGGGGTCGGCGGCATACGATGCCTGCACGCGCACCGCCACGCGCACGGTGCCGCGCTCGTTATGGTTTTGCACGGCCTGCGCGACCATCAGTTCGTTCGGAACCAGCGTATCGCCGTCGCCATTGCGCACCACGGTATAGCGGGTGCGGATCTGCGTGACGATGCCGGTGTACGTGCTGACGGTAATCTGATCGCCCAGCTTGAGTGAGCGCTCGAGCAGGATGATGAAGCCCGAGACGTAATTGCTGGCGATCTTCTGCAAGCCGAAGCCCAGGCCAACGCCCAGCGCGCCGCCAAACACCGACAGCACCGTCAGGTCGATGCCAACCAGCGACAGGCTCAGCAGCAACGACACCAGCAGCAGCACCGCCTTGGTCACGCGCGATAGCACCACCTTCAGGTTGGCATCAATCGCGGAAGCACGCGTGATGCGGCTATCCAGCCACGAGCCGAACCACATCGCCACGAGCACGGTGACGAGAATCCAGACCACGCCCATCAGCATGGCGGCAAGGCTCACCTTCTGCTTGCCGCCCAGCGCAAAGCGAATGCCGTCAAGATAGTCCACCACATCGCCCAGCACACCCAGCACGTAGAGCACCATGCCCATCCACATGAGCGTGGTCAGCACGCGCTCGGCGACGACCAGCATGCCGTGCAGTTCGCCGTTGGCCGACAGCACGCGACGCAGCACGTAGAAGCCGAGATAGAGGATCGCCAGGCCAAACAGCGGCACCGCAGCCAGCCGGAACACGCTGATCGGCATGGTGCCGATCAGGGCGTAGCGCGCGCCCACCACCAGCAGCCAGCCGATCAGCGGGAACATCGCCCGCTCCAGGCTCGACCAGGCAAAACGCAGGGCGAACGTGTCGTTCACATGGGCCGTGTGCAAGCGCCGCGAAATCGGCCGCGCTATCAGCCAGGCGGCCGCGAGCACCAGCAGCAGCACACCCAGCTGCCAGATAAAGCGAGGGCCACCCAGATCGAAGACAATGTCGTCGATCATGTGGCCCAGCGCGATGTGGTTCAGGTTCAGCGGCAATCCGTTCATTGGGCGGCCGGTTGTTGGGCTCGATAGGGCAACGCGTCACCCGCATGCTTCTGCCAGTTGGCGGCATAGCGCTGGGCGAGATCGGCGTCGCCGCGCACGATCAGTACGTTCTCGGCATTGCCGCGCTGCGCGGTCTGCGTGAAATTGAAGCTGCCGGTGACCAGCACCGGATGCGCGCCGCGCGGGTCGATCACGATGACCTTGTTGTGCGCATTTTTATAGCGCACCTCCAGCCAGACTGGGATGCCCGCATTGGCGACCTCGGGCACGCGGCTGCCGCCGGAGCGCGTCATCTGCTCGCGATCGGCCAGCACGCGCACATCAACGCCACGCTGATGCGCCGCCAGCAGCGCACGCGTAATCGCCTTGTTCGACAGCAGATACGCCTGCACCAGCACCTGCTCGCGCGCCTGGTCAATGGCATCGGCCAACAACCCTTCGATGTCGTCATCCGGCGTAAACGCTGCCTGCACCGTGCCCTTGGCCGGCTGCACCGGCGGCGCGCTGCGGGCCAGTGCGACACCACCTGCAGCAAACGCCAGCCATGCGGCCAGCAGCCACCCCAAGCGGCGCACCATCATGCGCGGCGCTCCAGCACGGCCGCGAAGAAGCCGTCGGTCTGATGTGTGTGTGGATACAGCTCCAGGTAAGGCCCCATTTCCAGCGCGATCTTCTGCGCGGCCAGCACCTCACCGGCGGGCACGAGCACGAAATCTTCATGCGCGGCCAGGAACTGCTCAACCACCTGCTGGTTCTCGCGCGCCAGCACGCTGCAGGTCGCGTAGACGAGGCGACCGCCCGGCTTCAGCAGCCGCGCCGCCGATGTCAGGATCGACAACTGCTTGGCCGACATTTCTTCCACGGCCTGTGCGGACTGGCGCCACTTCAGGTCCGGATTGCGGCGCAGCGTGCCCAAGCCGCTGCACGGCGCGTCGACCAACACACGATCGATCTTGCCCGCCAGGCGCTTGACCTTGGCATCGTGCTCGCTGTCGATGCGACCGGGATGCACGTTGGACAAACCGCTGCGCGCCAGGCGCGGGCCCAGGTTCGACAAGCGCTTTTCCGATACGTCGAAGGCATACAGGCGCCCGGTCGAGCGCATCGCCGCGCCGATCGCCAGGGTCTTGCCACCGGCGCCGGCGCAGAAATCGACCACCATCTCGCCGCGCTTGGGTGCCAGCAATTGGCACAGCAGTTGGCTGCCCTCGTCCTGCACCTCGACCGTGCCGTTGGTGAAGATATCGAGCTTGTTCAACGCCGGCTTGCCGGCCAGGCGAATGCCCACCGGCGAGAGCGGCGCTGCACTGCCTTCAATACCGGCTTCGGCAAGCGTGGCGAGTACGGCGTCGCGTTCGCCCTTGAGCGTGTTCACGCGCAAGTCCAGCGGCGCCGGCGTGAGCCATGCTTGCGCCAGTGCTTCGGTGAACTCCGCACCGTGCTGGGCAACTAGCGCATCGAAGAGCCAGTCGGGCAGGTTGGCGCGCACGCGGGCCGCCAGCGCGGCGCGGTCACGGTTTTCCCAGCGATCCAGCCATTCGGCTTCTACGGGGTTCAGGAACGGGGCAATGGCCTCACGCCCGGCGGTCTGCAGCAAGCCCAGCAGCACCAGGCGACGACGCGCCGGGCCCGTGCCGCTCTCGGCAAACTGGCCGAATTCCACCTTGCGGCGCAGCACGGCAAACGCCGCTTCGGCGATGATGCCGCGCTCGCGGTGGCCAAGTTCGTGGTGCTCACGGAAATACTGGCTGACCACCATGTCGGCGGGAGCCGCAAAGTGCAGCAGGCGCGCAAGCACCTTGTCCAGGTGTTCCAGGTGGCTGCCATGCACGCCCGTGCGGGGGCGCGGCGCGCTGCGGGGTGCAGGCTTGCCCTGCGGGGCCCGATACCAGCCGCCACCACCCGAACCCGCGCGCTTGTTGCCCGACCCGCCGCCGCTTCCATTGCCGCCCGAACGCTGACGATTCTGGCTCATGCTGCCTCCCGGGCGTTGACGCCAATGACAAGCTGCGATTCATCCGGCGAGACGCGCACCACACCGTGTTCGACCGACAACCGCCCTTCCACGAACCAGCGCACGGCACGCGGGTAAATCGTGTGCTCCTGTGCCAGCAGCCGCCCGGCCAGCGAGTCAGGCGTGTCGCCTTGACGCACGTCGATGATGGCCTGCAGCACGATCGGGCCGTGATCCAGGTCGGCGGTGACGAAATGTACAGTCGCGCCATGCACCTTCACGCCCATGGCCAGCGCGGCCTCGTGCGTGTGCAACCCGGGGAAGCACGGCAGCAGCGACGGATGAATGTTCAGCATGCGGCCGGCGTAGCGCTTTACAAAGCCGGGCGTGAGGATGCGCATGAAACCGGCCAGCACCACCAGATCCGGCGAAAAGCCGTCGATCACCTGCGCCAGGGCGGCATCGAAGCTGTCGCGATCGGGGAAAGCCTTGTGGTCGACCACCGCGGTGGCAATGCCGTGCGAAGCGGCAAATTTAAGTCCTGCCGCATCGGGCCGATTAGAAATGACGGCGGCAATGCGTCCCGACCAACCTTCGGCCTGACAGGCGCGGACAATGGCTTCCATATTGGAGCCGCGTCCGGAAATGAGAATGACGATGTTTTTCATCGCGGCATTTTATCAAGTGCGCCGCCGTTCCCCGAGAAAATCGGGTGTGACGGCTGCAAGGCCATGCCGCGGGCGCTTTTGCAGTCACCGTGGCATTTTGCCGACGGGTGCCGGCAAAAACCTTGTCGCACCCGCAAAAGGAAGGGGCAACCGTTGGCGTGCATTGGCGCGCTCTGATAATCTCAGCACCATAAATGTCCGCGCTCCCGAGGGGTCGGGTGTGCAGCCCGCGATGATTCGACGCAAATCAAACGTCCGTTCATCCTGCGCTGCAACATCGTGCGGGCGATACCGTGACGGTCGATCGGCTCAGGGTGATAAACCCGGCCAGTCGGCCATCGCCCGCGCCGGGTCGACACGCGTACAACAACAAGAGGGCTCTGCCCTCACCGGGGAATAAGAATGACGAGCTCGCTGCGTAGCCTGCTGGTGGTCGACGACCACCCTCTCGCCTTGTCTGGCACGACCACGTTTCTTGCACACGCCTTGCCTGAAGTTCAGGTGCACGCGGCCATTGGCCGGCGCCAGGCGCTTGCGCTGGTTGAAGAAGGCGTCCGGCCTGACGTCGTGCTGCTCGATGTATGGCTGTCCGATTGCACCGGCTTCGATGCCATGCGTGAACTGCGCGGCAAACTGCCGGAAGCGCGCTTTGCCTTCATGTCGGCGGAAAACACGCCGGAAATCGTCGCCAAGGCCCAAGCGCTGGGCGCCATCGGCTTCATCGGCAAGCATGCCGATGCCCATGCGTTCTCCAAGGCAGTGGCCGGCATCTTTGGCGGCGATGCGTCCTTCCCGTCGGAAGACGATATGGGCGGCATCAATGGCAAGGGCGGCGCTTCGCACGGCATCCCCATCACGCCGGCCGAACTGGGACTGACGCCGCGTCAGGGCTCGGTGCTCGCGCTGCTGCTCGAAGGTCTGCCGAACAAGTCGATCGCACGTCAGCTGGGCCTGACGGAAAACACCGTCAAAGAGCATGTCTCGGCGATTTTGCAGCGGCTGGGCGTGCGCACGCGCATCCAGATCATTTCGCGCATGGAGCGTTTTCGCCTGACGGGCGCGGCCTGAACTGAGCGTCTGGCCTCTTCAATCCGGCGCCGCCATCGACGGCGCCGTTTTACATTCCCATCCGTATCAGTAGGCCACCTGCGGCTCGGCTGAGCGGCCGCGCAGCCAGCGCTTGAGCAGCACGCGCAGCATGTTCGGGTCCATGGGCTTGGCCAGTAGCAGATAGCCGGCTTCTTCGGCACGCGCCAGGGCGGCGGAATTGCGATCGCCGGTCAGCAGCACGGCGTGGGCATCCGGATGACTAACCTGCCAGCGTTCGAGAAGTTGCAGGCCGTCTTCCTCCCCGGGCAGGCGCAAGTCGCAGAAGATGATCTGCGGACGGATGCCGCGCGCCAGCAGTTGCTCGGCTGAGCGGCCATCGGCGGCACTGTGGACTTCCACGCCCCACGCTTCGAGCAGCGCGTGCCAGGCCTTGCGGATCTGCGGGTCGTCGTCCACGACCAGTACCACGCCGGAGAATCGCGGCTGATCGAGCACGGCGCGCTTTTGCTCGGCGCGCGGCTGCGTGGCCAGCGGCGCCTTGATCTCGGCGGGCACCGGCCGCAGCGCCATCCAAAACATCGAGCCGCGCCCCGGCACCGAGCGCACGCCGAACGTGCCGCGCAGCAGACGCACGCATTCCTTGTAGATCGACAGGCCCAAACCCAAGCCCTGGCTCGGATCGCGTTCTGGGTTTTCGACCTGGTAGTAGGTCGAGAAAATGTCTTTCTGATGCTCAGGCGCGATGCCGATACCGGTATCCCACACCTCGATCCGCAAATGCTTCTGGCGCACGCGCAGCGCCACCATCACGCCACCGCGCTCGGTGTAGCGCAGCGCGTTCTGCAGCAGGTTGAACAGCGCCCGGCGCAGCAGCACCGGCTCGGCCATCCCGTACACCGGCAGCGGCGGAATGCGCGCCGCGAGCGTCAGGCCCTTGGCGCGGGCATCCGGCATGAATTGCTGGACCACCTCGGTGATCACCTCGCCCAGATCCACCGGCTCCAGTGTCGGCGAGGTCTTGCGGCTCTCCAGCTTGGACAGGTCCAGCAGCGAGCGGAACAGCAGGTCGATGGTCGCGGCGCCCGAGGCGAGTTGTTCCACCAATGGCGCCAAGGATTCCGACTGATTGCGCGCCCGCAACGCCTCCACCAGCAGCACAATTGCATGCACCGGCTGACGCAAATCGTGGCTGGCCGCGGCCAGGAAGCGCGATTTTTCTTCCGATGCCGACAATGCGCGCTGCTTTTCATCCTGATAGCGGCGCGCGAGCTGGCGGCTCTCGTTCTCCAGCTGGATTTCGCGCACCAGCGTGTTGTGGATGTTCACGGCATGCCGGGTCAGCAGCGCCGCAAAGAACAGCAGCACGCCGCGCAAATACAGCCCGTGCCCCGGAAACGCCTGCTCGGCCAGCAAAAAGTGCGGCGCCAGGATGCCCGTTCCGAGGATCAGGAGGCTCGACGGCACCGGCGCTTGCGACAACACCGCCGCCGCCGCCACACCGATGATCACGATCATCAGCAGGCTGCTGAACTCCAGCGACGGCGACATCAGATACAGCCCCGCCGAGCAGCCCCACGCCACCCCGCCCACCGCCGACATGACGTGCATGCCCGTCCACCACTTGCGGGTGTGCGCGGCCAGCGTCATGCGGGTCAGGTCGTAGCGATAGCCGAAATAGAAGCGCAGGCCCGACGCCGTCAGGCACAGCATGATCAGGCACCAGCCCAATAGCCCCGGCCGGTTGGAGGCATCCCAGAACGCGGCGACCGTCAAGGCAGGCAGGACGACCGAGGCGGCGATCCCCATGGGCGCCCCGCGATGCACGGCGGCGAGCAGCTTGGCTCGGGCATCCAGTTCAAGCGGCGCGCGGCTGGCAAGCCCGAACTTGGCGAAAAAAAGGCGCAGCGAGGCGTTCAAGGGGGATGTAGGGAAGAAACTGGATACCGGATTGTGCCGCAAGCATGAACCGCGCGGGCGCACCGTTCGGACGATTGTGCAACACCCCGACACCAATCCGCGTGCGCGCCGGGGATGGGGCAATCCCTTATATAATGTGCGTTTTGCTGGATTTTGGCGGCTGCCACGTCAATCCGGCACAAGAACGCACTTCTCCCTTCCTCGACCACCGACGCTTCTCGTGAAAGTCTTTCGCGGCCTGCCCAACGCCGAAAGTCGCGCGCCCTGCGCGTTGACCATCGGCAACTTCGACGGCGTGCACCGCGGGCACCAGTCTCTGCTGGCCCGCGCACGCGCGGCGGCCGATGCACGCGGATTGCCGCTCACGGTGATGACGTTCGAGCCGCATCCGCGCGAATTCTTCATGCCGGACCGCGCGCCCACCCGCATCGCCCTGCTGCGCGACAAGCTGGAAAGCCTGCGCCGCCAGGGCGTCGACCGCGTGGTCGTGGAGCATTTCAACGCGCATTTCGCCGGGCAGACGCCCGACGAGTTCGTGCGCAATGTTTTGGTGGATGGCCTGCACACGCGCTGGCTGCTGGTGGGCGATGATTTCCGCTTCGGCGCCAAGCGCGCCGGCGATTTCGCTTATCTCCAGGCCGCTGGTGCCCAGTTCGGCTTCGAAGTCGAGCAGATGGGCTCGGTGTCGGAGTCCGGCGTGCGCATCTCCAGTTCCGCCGTGCGCGAGGCGCTGGCCGCCGGTGACCTGGAACATGCCCGCCGCCTGCTCGGTCACGGTTATGCCATCAGCGGGCACGTGGTGCACGGGCAAAAGCTCGGCCGCTCGCTCGGCTTCCCGACGCTGAATCTGCGCATCTCGCACCGCAGGCCGGCGGTGGCCGGCATCTTTGTCGTGCAGGTGCACGGGCTGGCCGAAAAACCGCTGCCGGCCGTCGCCAGCATTGGCGTACGCCCGACGGTGGACGACTCCGGCCGCGTGCTGCTGGAAGTGCATATCTTCGATTACCAGGCCAATGTCTACGGCAAGCTTGTCCGCGTGGAATTCATGAAGAAGCTGCGCGACGAGGCTCGCTACGATTCGCTCGATGCGCTCAAGGACGCCATCGCGCAGGACTGTGTTCATGCGCGGCAGTTCTTCGGCCTGCCTGTTCCGCCGGCCGGCGAGTCTCCAACGCTTCGGCGCGACTTCGCCACCTCCGCCACCGACCGAATTCAGTAGGCGGCCGACACGTTCGCCGCCCAGAAGCCACACGCTGCGCACGCGCGTCCTGCACTGTCAGCCGCGCCTGCACCCACCCGAATTGCCCGAATCTGCCCCACATCACACCATGTCCGATTCCAAGAAGCCTACGCCGGAGAAGAGCAAATACCCGGTCAACCTGCTGGACACGCCCTTCCCCATGCGCGGCGACCTGCCCAAGCGCGAACCGCTGTGGGTCAAGCAATGGCAGGACAAGCAGCTCTACAAGAAGATCCGTGCTGCTCGTAAAGGCGCGAAGAAGTTCATCCTTCACGACGGCCCGCCGTATGCCAACGGCGATCTGCACATCGGCCACGCGGTCAACAAGATCCTCAAGGACATGGTGATCAAGGCGCGCGGCCTGACCGGGCTGGACGCCGTCTATGTGCCGGGCTGGGACTGCCACGGCATGCCGATCGAGATCCAGATCGAAAAGCAGTTCGGCAAGGGTCTGCCCGTCAAGGAAGTGCAGGAGAAGGCGCGCGCCTACGCCACGGGGCAGATCGCGCGCCAGAAGGCCGATTTCGAGCGACTGGGCGTGCTGGGTGACTGGGCCGATCCCTATCTGACCATGAACTTCCGCAACGAAGCGGATGAAGTGCGTGCGCTGGGCAAGATCCTGGAGAAAGGCTACGTCTTCCGCGGCCTGAAGCCGGTCAACTGGTGCTTCGACTGCGGCTCGGCACTGGCTGAGGCGGAAGTCGAATACGCGGATCGCACCGACCTGTCGATCGACGTCGGCTTCCCATTTGCCGATATCGACGCACTGGCGAGCGCCTTCCACGTCGGCGCCGATGTGCTCAAGGCCAAGCCGGGCTGGATCGTGATCTGGACGACCACGCCGTGGACGATCCCCTCCAACCAGGCGCTGAACCTGCACCCGGAAATCGAATACGCGCTGGTCGACACGTCGCGCGGGCTGCTGATCGTTGCCAAGGAGCGCGTCGAAGCCTGCCTGCAAAGCTGGAAGCTGGAAGGCACCGTGCTGGCCACGTGCGAAGGCGCAGCGCTCAATGGCGTGCGTTTCCATCATCCGCTCGCCAAGATGGACGCGGGCTACGATCGCACCTCGCCCGTCTACCTGGGCGACTACGTGACCATCGACACCGGTACCGGCATCGTCCACTCCGCGCCCGCCTACGGCGTGGAAGACTTCCAGTCGTGCAAGGCACACAACATGCCCGACTCGGAAATCATCAACCCGGTGATGGGTAACGGCGTGTACGCATCGACGCTGCCGCTGTTCGGCGGGCAGATGATCTGGGACGCCAATCCGAAGATCGTCGAAGTGCTGCGCGAATCCGGCAACCTGTTCGACGCGCACAAGTACGCGCACAGCTACATGCACTGCTGGCGCCACAAGACGCCGATCATCTATCGCGCCACGTCGCAGTGGTTTGCAGGGATGGACGTGCAGCCCAACGACGGCAACGCCACGCTGCGCGAAACGGCGCTGGCAGGCATCGATGCCACGGCGTTCTACCCGTCGTGGGGCAAACAGCGCCTGCACAACATGATCGCCAACCGCCCGGACTGGACGCTGTCGCGCCAGCGCCAATGGGGCGTGCCGATGGCCTTCTTCGTGCACAAGGAAACCGGCGCACTGCACCCGCGCACGCCTGAGCTGCTGGAACAGGTCGCCCAGAGCATCGAAAAAAGCGGCATCGAAGCCTGGCAGACGCTCGACCCGCGCGAGCTGCTCGGCGACGAGGCTGACATGTACGAGAAGAATCGCGACACGCTCGACGTGTGGTTCGACTCGGGCACCACGCACTGGCACGTCATCCGCGGCTCGCACGCGGCGGACCTGTACGACGCTTCGGCCGACCTGCCGGACGGTCGCCTGGCCGATCTGTACCTGGAAGGTTCCGACCAGCACCGTGGCTGGTTCCATTCGTCGCTGCTGACGGCCTCGATGCTGTACGGCAAGCCGCCATACAAGGGCCTGCTCACACACGGCTTCACGGTGGACGGCGAAGGCCGCAAGATGTCCAAGTCGATCGGCAACACGATCGCGCCGCAGGAAATCGCCAACAAGATGGGCGCCGAGATCATCCGCCTGTGGGTGGCCTCGACCGACTACTCGGGCGAACTGGCCATCTCGGATGAAATCCTGAAGCGCGTGGTGGAAGGCTATCGCCGCATCCGCAACACGCTGCGCTTCCTGCTCGCCAATCTGACCGACTACGACCACGCCAAGCACGCGCTGCCGACCGAGCAATGGCTCGAAATCGACCGCTACGCGGTAGCGCTGACGGATGCGTTGCAGAAGGAAGTCCTGTCGCACTACGACGTGTATGAATTCCACCCGGTGGTCGCCAAGCTGCAGACGTTCTGCTCGGAAGACCTGGGCGGCTTCTACCTCGACGTGCTGAAGGACCGCCTGTACACCACGGCGCCCGATTCCGTGGCACGCCGCTCGGCACAGAACGCGCTGTATCACATCACCCAGGCCATGCTGCACTGGATGGCGCCGTTCCTGTCGTTCACGGCCGAAGAGGCCTGGCAGGTGTTTGCGCACGGCACGGAGCACACCGACACCATCTTCACCAGCACGTATTACAACGCTCCGGTGCCGCAAGGCGCCAGCGCGCTGCTGGAGAAATGGGCCGCCATCCGCAACGTGCGCGGCGAAGTGACCAAGCAGCTGGAGGCGCTGCGTATCGACGGCAAGATCGGCTCGTCGCTGCAGGCGGAAGTGACGGTGTCGGCGGGTGAATCCGTGCATGACGCACTGGCCAGCCTCGGCGACGACCTGCGCTTCGTGCTGATCACGTCCGCGGCCAAGCTGGAGCGCGCGCCGGAAGGCGGCGATCTGCTCATCACCGTGGTGCCGTCCACGCACTCCAAATGCGAGCGCTGCTGGCATTACCGCGCCGACGTCGGCCACGATCACGCCCACCCGACCCTCTGCAAGCGCTGCACCGACAACCTGTTCGGTTCCGGCGAACAACGGAGCGCTGCCTGATGGCCACTCGGAACAACGGCAAGAGCAAATCGATCGGGTTGAAGAAGAGCAGCGGCGGTCATGGCGTGGGCCCCTGGCTGGGTCTGGCCGTCATCTGGATCCTGCTGGACCAGTTGACCAAGATCGCCGTCCTCAAAACCTTCACTTACGGCGAGTCGCGCCCGGTCACCGGGTTCTTCAACCTGGTGCTCGCCTATAACAGGGGAGCGGCGTTTTCGTTCCTGGCGGCGGCAGGCGGCTGGCAGCGCTGGTTCTTCACGGGCCTGGGCGTGGCGGCGGCGCTGTTCATCGTGTGGCTGCTCAAGCGGCACAGCGGGCAGAAGATGTTCTGCTTCGCGCTGGCGCTGATTCTGGGCGGCGCGCTGGGCAACGTGATCGACCGCGTCATCTACGGTCACGTGGTGGACTTCCTCGACTTCTACCTGCACAACTACCACTGGCCGGCCTTCAACGTGGCGGACTGCGGCATCACCATCGGCGCGGTGCTGCTGATCGTCGACGAACTGCGACGCGTGCGTCGCTGATCCTGCTGTGTCAGAACTCCAGCATTGGAACGGCGAAGCGGTGCTATGCCTCGATGAGGCCGGCCCGCGCATCGCCAGCGAACAGGATGCGCTGGACCACCTGATTGGCGAGGCGCTGGGGCATGGAGCATCGATGATTGCCGTGCCTGTCAGCCGTCTCGATGCCGCGTTCTTTGCACTGCGCACCGGCCTGGCCGGCGGCATCGCGCAGAAGATCACGAACTATCGACTGAAGCTCGCCGTGGTCGGAGACATCTCTGCGCATCTCCAAGCCAGCAACGCGCTGCGCGACTGGGTGCGGGAATCCAACAAGCGCGACACGGTCCGCTTCGTGCCCTCGCTTGACGACCTGGCCGCCGATGCGCGGCCCATGCCAGCCAAATGAGGCTCAGGCCCGGTAGCGGACGGCATACCACGCCCGCTTGACGTACTCCGCAAGAATCGACCCGGCTTCGTAGATCGGGACCGACTTGGCCAGCGTGTCGCCCGGGAATACGCCCTGCGCACCCCAGGTGACCTCCGGCCATACCTTGCGGAACACCGCCAGCGCCCGGCCGGTGTGATACCAGCTCGTGACCAGTATTGCGCTTTGCACCTGCTGGCCCGCTAGCGTCCCGCGCGTCATCCGCGCATTTTCCATCGTGCTGCCAGACACACATTCGTGGCCGATGCGCTCTGCGGGCACACCCGCCATCACCAGGCGACGTTCGATCAGCAGGCAATCGCCCTGCCCGCTGACGAACACGCGGGGAGCAACGCCCGCGTGGTACAGCTCGGCGGCGCCGATCACGCGCTGGCCCGATTCGCCGCCCAGCACGACGATCACGTCCGCCTGTGCGAGCCTCGGCTCCTCGCGCAGCCATGCCTTCGCCCCACACACGAGCGCACCTCCGACCACCACCGCCACGATGGCGCAACCGCCAATCCAGGCGAGAACATTGCGAACTGCGGAACGACCGAAAACCATATCGAGAATGCGCTCTTAACGAAAAACCCGAGCGCCAGACGCGCCGCGGGGCAAGCCGGTATCATCGCCACTGTTCAGCAGGAAGCCCGGGCACCGGGTTGTATCCTGCCCGCGCATATTGCGTCAATCGGATTCCCAAGCGGGTTGTTATGGAACTGCAAGGCAAACATTTCGTGCTCGGCCTGACCGGGGGCATCGCGTGCTACAAGTCGGCCGAGCTGGTGCGGCTCTTGACCAAGGCGGGCGCCACCGTGCAGGTGGTGATGACCGAGGCCGCCACGCACTTCATCACGCCGGTGACGATGCAGGCGCTTTCCGGTCGCCCGGTCTTCACGTCGCAGTGGGATGGCCGCATCGGCAACAACATGCCGCACATCGACCTCTCGCGCGAGGCAGATGCCATCGTCATTGCGCCTGCCTCCACGGACTTTCTCGCCAAGCTCGCGCACGGCATGGCCGACGATCTGCTCTCAACGCTGTGCATCGCGCGCGATTGCCCGCTGCTCGTGGCGCCCGCGATGAACCGCCAGATGTGGGCCGCGCCCGCCACGCAACGCAATGCCGCCCAACTGCGCGCCGACGACGTCACCCTGCTCGGCCCCGATGCCGGCGACCAGGCCTGCGGCGAAGTCGGCGACGGCCGCATGCTCGAGCCGGAAGACATCGTCCAGCAACTCATTGGCTTCTTCCAGCCCAAGCTGCTGCGAGGACACCGGGTGCTGCTGACAGCCGGCCCGACCTTCGAGCCAATCGACCCGGTGCGCGGCATCACGAACCTGTCCAGCGGCAAGATGGGTTTTGCGCTGGCGCGGGCGGCATCGCAGGCCGGTGCGGAGGTCACGCTCGTTGCCGGTCCGTGCCATCAGGACACCCCTGCAGGCGTATTGCGCATCGATGTGCAAACCGCCCAGCAGATGCACGACGCCGTCATGCACGAACTGGATACGGCAAAGAACGACATCTTCATTGCCGTCGCCGCTGTGGCCGATTGGCGTGTGGCACAGGCGGCAGAGCACAAGCTGAAGAAGCAGAGCGACGCCGACGTGCCCTCTCTAACGTTCACGCAGAACCCCGACATCCTGGCGGCTGTCGCACGCCGCCCGAATGCGCCGTTCTGCGTCGGTTTTGCGGCCGAAACGGAGCGGCTGGAGGAGTTTGGCGAGGCCAAGCGTCAGAAGAAGGGCATCCCGTTGCTGGTCGGCAATCTCGGCCATCAGACTTTCGGCCGCGACGACAACGAAGTGGCGCTCTTCGATGCAAAGGGGATCACGCGCCTGCCGCGTGCCGACAAGCTGACGCTCGCGCGCCAGATCGTCGCGGCCATCGCCGATCGCGTGCATGGGGCTCAGTCATGAGCGCCGCGCCGATCCGCCTGTCCGTCCTCGATCAAAGCCCCGTCATCTACGGCCACAGCGCGCGCGATGCCATCGCCGCGACGGTCGACCTGGCGCAACTCACGGATGCACTCGGCTACACGCGCTACTGGTGCGCCGAGCACCACGGCCTGCGTGGCGTCAGCAATCCGGCGCCGGAAGTGATGATCGCCCGCGTGGCGAGCGCCACGAAACACCTGCGCGTGGGCTCCGGCGGCGTGATGCTGCCGTATTACAGCCCGTTCAAGCTGGCCGAGCAGTTCCGCCTGCTGGAAGCGCTGTTCCCGAACCGCATCGACCTGGGCGTCGGCCGCGCACCCGGCGGCGACATGCGCACCGCGCAGGCCGTGGCCATGGGCGACTACAACCGCGGCGACATCTTCCCGCAGCAGGTGCAGGAACTGATCTGGCACTTGACGGGCACGCTACCGCCGGATCACCCCGCCTACGGCGTCATCCTGCAGCCCGAGATCGACACCCGACCCGAACTGTGGGTGCTCGGCTCCAGCGATTTTGGCGGCGCGCTGGCCGCGCGCCTGGGTATCCGTTTCGCGTTCGCGCACTTCATCAACCCGCACGTCGGGCACATCGTCTCCCAGCAGTACCGCACCGATTTCGAACCTGGCTACGATGCGCGCCCGTATAGCGCCGCCGCCGTCTTCGTGATCGCCGCCGACACCGAGGCCGAGGCGCGCCGCTATGAAGCTGCCATCGACCTGCGCCGCGTGCAGATGGCGCTTGGCGTGAATGGCCCGATCCCGACCGTCGAGCAAGGCGAAGCGCACGTCTACACCGAACGCGACCAGGCCATCGTCATGCGCGAGCGGCCGCGCAGCATCATCGGCACGCCGGAATCCGTGGCCGAGCAGATGCATGCGCTCAAGGACCGCTTTGTCGCCGACGAACTGATCGTGCTGACCGTCGCGCCAAGCTACAAGGCGCGCCTGCGCTCATACGAGCTGCTAGCCGAGGCGTTTGCGCTACCATCTCCGGCTTCTGCAACCTCTTCGGCCTGCCCCGCATGAAACTCGACGTCAAGATCCTCGACGCCCGCCTGCACGAACAACTCCCGCAGTACGCCACCACCGGCAGCGCCGGGCTGGACCTGCGCGCCTGCGTCGACGCCCCGCTCACCATCGAACCTGGCACTACGCACCTGATCCCGACCGGCATGGCGATCCACCTGGCCGACCCGGGCTATGCCGCGCTGATCCTGCCGCGCTCGGGCATGGGCCACAAACATGGCATCGTGCTGGGCAACTTGGTCGGCCTGATCGATTCGGATTACCAGGGCCAGCTGATGGTCAGCACGTGGAACCGCGGCAGCACTGCGTTCGTGCTCAACCCGATGGAGCGGCTTGCGCAGCTCGTGATCGTGCCGGTGGTACAAGCCGAGCTGAACATCGTGGACGACTTTGCCGAGAGCGAGCGCGGTGCCGGTGGTTTCGGCAGCACCGGGCGTCACTGACAATATCGCCCACATATAAAAAAGGCCCGGAACTTCCGGGCCTTTTGTTTGGTGCGACAAACTCGTCACGCTTCCGCTTCTTCCTGGGCAGGTGCCGGCGGCGCTTCGTTCTCGGAGAACTCCAGCTTCACCGCGTCTGCATCGTCCAGATCCACGATCACCTTGCCGCCGTTGACCAGCTTGCCGAACAGCAGTTCGTCGGCCAGAGCCTTGCGGATCAGGTCTTGAATCAGGCGCTGCATCGGGCGTGCACCCATCAGCGGGTCGAACCCCTTCTTCGCCAGGAAGCGACGCAGCTTCTCGGTGAAGATGGCATCCACCTTCTTCTCGTGCAGTTGCTCTTCCAGCTGCATGAGGAACTTGTCGACCACGCGCATGATGATTTCCTCATCCAGCGAGCGGAAGCTGATGGTTGCGTCCAGACGGTTGCGGAACTCAGGCGTGAACATGCGCTTGATGTCGGCCATCTCGTCGCCCTGTTCGCGCGCCGTGGTGAAACCGATCGTTGCCTTGTTCATTGTCTCGGCGCCCGCATTGGTCGTCATGATGATGATCACGTTGCGGAAGTCCGCCTTGCGGCCGTTGTTGTCCGTCAGCGCGCCGTGGTCCATCACCTGCAGCAGGATGTTGAAGATGTCCGGGTGCGCCTTTTCGATCTCGTCCAGCAGCAGCACGCAGTGCGGCTTCTTGGTCACGGCTTCCGTCAGCAGGCCGCCCTGATCGAAGCCCACGTAGCCCGGAGGCGCGCCGATCAGCCGGCTCACCGCATGGCGCTCCATGTACTCCGACATGTCGAAACGGATCAGCTCGATGCCGAGGATGAACGCGAGCTGCTTGGCGACTTCCGTCTTGCCCACGCCCGTCGGGCCGCTGAACAGGAACGAGCCGATCGGCTTGTCCGTCTTGCCCAGCCCGGCGCGCGACATCTTGATGGCCGAAGCAAGCGCATCAATGGCCGGGTCCTGCCCGAACACGACCGACTTCAGGTCGCGCTCCAGCGTCTGCAGCTTGCTGCGGTCGTCCTGCGACACGCTTTGCGGCGGAACGCGGGCAATACGCGAGACGATGTCCTCGATCTCACCCTTGCCGATGGTCTTCTTCTGCTTCGACTTCGGCAGGATGCGCTGCGCTGCACCGGCTTCGTCGATCACGTCGATCGCCTTGTCCGGCAGGTGACGATCGGTGATGAAGCGCGCCGACAATTCAGCCGCGGCGGTCAGCGCCGACGACGCGTACTTCACGCCATGGTGTTCTTCAAAGCGCGACTTCAGGCCACGCAGAATCTGGACGGTCTGGTCGACCGTCGGCTCCACCACGTCGATCTTCTGGAAGCGGCGGGACAGCGCAGCATCCTTCTCGAAAATGCCGCGGTATTCCGTGAACGTCGTCGCACCGATGCACTTGAGCGCGCCCGACGACAGCGCGGGCTTGAGCAGGTTGCTGGCGTCCAGCGTGCCGCCCGAAGCGGCGCCTGCGCCAATCAGCGTGTGGATCTCGTCGATGAACAGAATCGCGTTCGGGTTGTCCT
This sequence comes from Ralstonia sp. 110700041-2, assembly GCF_056280165.1. NCBI lineage: Bacteria > Pseudomonadati > Pseudomonadota > Betaproteobacteria > Burkholderiales > Burkholderiaceae > Ralstonia > Ralstonia sp. 110700041-2. Next base: position 462,972 of record NZ_JBSFAI010000002.1, read on the forward strand.
TGAGCGACTTCAGCACGCCCTTCAGGCGTTGCTCAAAGTCGCCGCGGTACTTCGTGCCGGCCAGCAGCGCGCCCATGTCGAGCGAGTAGACGACGGACTTTGCCAGGATGTCCGGCACTTCGCCCTTGGTGATGCGCCATGCCAAGCCTTCTGCGATGGCCGTCTTGCCGACACCGGCCTCGCCCACCAGCAGCGGGTTGTTTTTACGCCGGCGGCAAAGCACCTGCACCACGCGCTCCACTTCCTGCTCGCGACCGATCAGGGGATCGATCTTGCCGGCCTTGGCCAACGCGTTCAGGTTTTGCGTGAATTGCTCGAGCGGGCTTTCCTTGCCGTCGCCGCCTTCGCCCTCGGGGTTGCCTTCGCCTTGCTTGGCAGGCTCGGCCTGGTCCTTGCGGATGCCGTGGCTGATGAAGTTGACGACGTCCAGCCGGGTCACGCCCTGTTGCTGGAGGTAGTACACCGCGTGCGAATCCTTCTCGCCGAAGATGGCGACCAGCACGTTCGCGCCCGTCACTTCCTTCTTCCCGTTCGATGTGGATTGCACGTGCATGATGGCGCGCTGGATCACGCGCTGGAAGCCGAGTGTCGGCTGCGTGTCCACCTCGTCCGTGCCCGGTACCACCGGGGTGTTGTCGGCGATGAAGTTCTTCAGGTGCGTGCGGAGGTCTTCGATGTTGGCAGCGCAGGCGCGAAGCACCTCGGCGGCCGTCGGGTTGTCCAGCAGCGCAAGCAGCAGATGCTCCACCGTAATGAATTCGTGGCGAGCCTGGCGGGCTTCAACAAACGCCATGTGCAGGCTGACTTCCAGTTCTTGCGCAATCATGCTTCCTCCATCACACACTGCAGCGGATGCCCCGCTTGCCGTGCATGGGTTGACACCAATTCCACTTTCGTCGCGGCGATATCCCGGGTATAGAGACCGCACACGCCCTTACCTTCCCGATGCACCGTCAGCATGATTTGTGTGGCTGTTTCCCGGTCTTTGCTGAAGTATTGTTGAAGAATCATCACGACGAATTCCATCGGGGTGTAGTCGTCGTTAAGCAGCAGCACCTTGTACATCGCGGGCGGTTTGAGCGCTTGCTCTTTCCGCTCCAGGACGGTGCCTGCATCGTGTTGTGGAGTGGTCGCTTGCCGGATTGCCATGGTCTTATTCTAACCACTCCTTTCGAGTTCGCAATTTGGGGAAATAACGCCGACTTCAAGGTCTACAAACGGTTTGGCCCGTGCCGCGTGCGTCCGTCAGCCCTCGGGAGCGAAGGGTCTTACCGCCTCCGCGCTGGCTGGAGCCGGCGCAAGCGCCGCGCCCGGGATGCCAATCGTTTTCCGTACTTTGAGGCGATCGGCCGGATTTCGAGCAAATCCTCTTCAGAAACTGACCGTTTTTCGCCACAAACCCATCCTTTGTGGCCTTGACAGTCTCTTACATTCCTCGAACAATCGAATTCAGCATGTGCGCCCTACTGCCCCGCAAACCGTTGGCAGTGAGCCACATGAATGGTGAGCCCGGGAGGCCTCACACCAGTCGACAACAGATCGACAACCGCTTCAGGCTGTGGTGTTTGCCACAAGAAGACCGATCGCTTGCGGCGCGGTTCCACCCGTGCCATTCGTCGTGCCCTGCGGGCCGGCGGCCGGGCGATGACTGCGCGGTACCGCTCTGAACTGCCCCGACAGGCACACCCCTCCCGGCTCGGACTTGTGTTTTAACGGAGGGGTTTTCATGGCACTCGGTACGGTCAAATGGTTTAACGACGCCAAGGGTTTCGGTTTCATCTCGCCTGACGAAGGCGGCGAAGAGCTGTTCGCGCATTTCTCGGCCATCCAAATGGCTGGCTTCAAGACGCTCAAGGAAAATCAGCGCGTCTCGTTTGAAGTGACGCAAGGTCCGAAGGGCAAGCAGGCCACCAACATCCAGGCTGCCTGATTGGCGTTGTGCGGCACCTTGCCGCATGGCGATGGTGCCCAAATGCAAAAAACCCGGCGACATGCCGGGTTTTTTGTTGCCGGGGCGCACGACAATGGCGCAGATGACTCACCGCGCGCAACACGTCATTTCGGCGGGCTGTGCACTTGCGGTGTGGTGATCCCCGTCATTCCAAGGAGCCCCCCATGAAACACCCCCTGACCCGCACCGCCGCCGCGGCAACGCTGCTGATTGCCGCACTGCTTCCCGCTGTCGCCCACGCCCAGCTTGGAGACCTGATCAAGGGTGCCACGCAGGGCAACAGCCAGGACACCACCGGTGGCCTTGGCAGCATCGGCAGCCTGGGCGGTGTGCCGTCGCTAGGGTCATTGACGTCGGGCAGCGCCGGCAATGTGGCTGGCGTGCTGGAGTTCTGCATGAAGAACAACTACCTGGGCGGCGCCACCGACGCGGCCTCGGTCAAAGACAGGCTGCTCGGCAAGCTGGGGGATGCGCCGGCATCCAACCCGGGTTACACCGAGGGCACAAAAGGCATCCTGACCAATTCGGATGGCAACAAATTCGACCTGAGCAGCATCAAGTCGCAGATCACCAAGCAGGCTTGCGACAAGATCCTGTCGCAGGGCAAATCGCTGCTTTAAGCCGCGGCGCAGGCGAGCGCGCACTACACTGCAATATTGACTCGCCGTTCGCCTCTCTTCTGCACCCCAAGGAGCCTCATGCTGGAAACCGCCGCGCTGGCCGCCGGGCTGTCCTGGACCAGCGGATTCCGCCTCTATCTGGCCGTATTTGCTGCCGGCGTGCTCGGCCGCACGGGTTGGCTGCATTTGCCGCCCGGGCTGCAGATGCTGGAATCGTGGTGGGTGATCGGCCTGGCCGGCGTGCTGGCCGTGGCGGAGTTCCTCGCCGACAAGATTCCCGGGTTCGATTCGGTGTGGGATGGCATCCAGACCTTCATCCGCGTGCCTGCGGGTGCGATTCTGGCTGCCGCCGCGTTCGGGCAGCTCGATCCGCAATGGATGGTGGCCGCAGGACTGATCGGCGGGACGCTGGCCGGCACGGCGCATGCCACCAAGGCCGGCACGCGCGCACTGATCAACACGTCGCCGGAGCCTTTCTCGAACTGGGTGGCGTCGTTCAGCGAAGACGTGGCCGCCAGCGGTGGTTTGTTGATGGCGTTTTTCCTGCCGATTGCGTTTCTGGTGGTGCTGGCGCTGCTGCTGTTGGTATCGGCGTGGTTACTGCCCAAGCTGTGGCGCGGTGTGCGGCAGCTGCGCGATGCATTGCGCGGACGCTCGCCTGGGCCACAATCGCCCGGCACAACGCGGTTGCCGCACTGAGGCACCATCCGAAAGCGCAGCGGCGAGAAACAGCATCCGCGCCGCACATGCGCATCCTCTAGGCAAATTCTGATTTATAGTTTCGCCCCTGCTCAGACGAAGCAGCCATCGGTACACTCGCGCCATCGCTTTCAGTGCCATAGAGAAAGCGATCGAGGTGTGGAAACCTCGTGCGTAACGGGTGAGGACCGAGCATAGGTTCTTGCCCTCGACTGCTATGGCTTGGCTTCGTCACCCTCCTGGGGCGAGCCAGGCATGAGCGGCTTCGGCCGCGCCGACTGTTACGCATCGGTTTTCCACCTTGCCTGTGCTCGCCCACCCCTCCTGCCAGGGTTGGGCGCGGTTCCGTTCATCAGATGAAAAGGAATGCCGTGACCCGCTCGATCTCCAAATCCGCCGATTCCCCGGCTGGCGATTCGCTCACCGAATATCAGAAAGGCGTTGCCTCCGGGCGTGCGTTTTTGCATGCGGTGTCCGCGCGCGCTGCGCCCCTGAAATACTCCCCGACGAGCACGGCGGACTCGCCAGAGCAACCCGAACACCCCTGCTGATCAATGGGCGAGGCCCGGCGCATGGGCCTGCAGCGCCGTTGTTGCAGCACCGGCGTTGGGGCTTGTTGGGGCTCGCCCGCCCTTTTTTTGCGTGCAAACGCGGCCAGAACTGCGAGCGTCTGCGGATGGCCGTTGGCGGCGCGAAATAAAAAAACCCCGGCCAGCCGAAGCTGCCGGGGTTTTCCTTTGCATCACGGCCGAGGCCGCGAAGCGCGTGCTCGATCATTCTGTGCAAATTTCCCGCAAACCGTTGTTGCATCAATGCATCTTCGTTCAATCCTCCGAATAATACTCAGAAAAGTACTCACTACCCCCGCACTGCCCTACTTATCCACAGCCCCCGCCCCTCAAATGCAGCGCAATTGCATTGATCGCCAGATGGTCGAACAAACCCACTGGGTTTGTTTTCGGTTTCTGCTTAGGCGGGCTGCCGCCAATGGATGGAGCGCTTCCGATTTTGGATGAAGCGCTTCCGATCTTTGGCGTCTTTGGAGGCACCCGGGGGGCTAGCAAGGTGCTAGCAAGGGGCTTCCATCTGATTTCCAGACGCCTCGCGGAAATTCGCGAATGCTCGCGAGCCTTCTATACCCTGTCGGCACCGTGCCCTAACAGTTAGGGCACCGTTAGAGCACAGTGGACCTTCCCCCAGGCCTTTCCGGAAGGCATCCGCATAGCCTTTCGATGTCCGCAATCAGTCCGCAGACGATGCGGACACGGCGCGCCTGTCTGCGTGACAGATCGTGACATCGCGTGACTGTCCCGCACCTGTCCCCGGCCTGTCCCGTGGGACAGCCGAGACCGCTCAAAGTAAAAACCCTCGGACATCGCCGAGGGCTCCTGGTACGCAGGCTTGTGGCAAATGAAGGTAAGCCGGCCGCTTGCTGGAGAGATCCGCCAAAGCGGAAATCTGGAACGAGGCGGCTATACCATGCTGGGCTAGCGATCTACGCCTCAGCCGCGGGATCGGTCCGACGGCGCAACGCAAAAAGCTCATCGGACAGTCGCTCGAGTTCTGCATCGATCAGATCAGCGAGATCGGCGCACAGCAAGGATGCGTCTGCGATGGCTTCGAGATCAGGGTCAGGGTGTTCCGTCTGACGAGCGATCACCCGCAGCGTCTCGCCAATGCCAGCCGCAATGCAAGCGTAACTCCCATAAGGGACATCCACCTCAGATAGGTCCTGGAGCGTGCTGACCATGGCGAGAGAGATCGAAGCCGCCCGATCATACGGGCGGCCCGATACAACTTCAGAGGCGACGAGACGTGCGATTGCTGCTTCGCCGTTTCTCTTGGTTTCGGCGTCGATGGCGCAAGGGGTAAGATCGATACTAGTCATGGCTCAAGCTCCTATGGCTTGGGTTGTGATTAGGCGGCCTCGGTGCTGGAACACCTTGGCCGCCGCCCACCTGGCGGCGCCAGGCTTAGAGGCAGAAATCTAACACGCCGTTTTAAAATGAAAAATACATCTTTAGAATGAAATCGCGGTTATCTGCAGTGATAATATATTAGCACCGCATTTCCCTCTAAATTAATGGCTTCCAGCAGGCTTATTTCAACGCAAAAGGCTTTTCCAGCAAGGCTTTGCGCCACTTTAGCTACCTTGGCGGCCATGCGCCGCGCGCGAATACTTGCGTCTTCGTCAAACCCTAAGATATAGCCGCAATTGCAGCCTGCAGGCCAAACGACACGCAGTCTCCGGACTGATAGCATATTATCAACCTTTCGGATTAGAAAAGCCCGCGCGAGGCGGGCGATAATGGCGATTAAAGCTCGAAAGTAGCAGCAGTCAGTCGCCCGCTTACTCGCCAGCCGCCTTTTTCTCCTGCAGCACCAACGCCATCATTCCCACTAGGCCGTCGTCGCTGAGTTTCTGGCCTGCCTCGCCGCTGCGGCGAAGGAACACGTTCACATCTTTTGGCGTGATGCGGCCACCCAGCTTCTTCGCCTGGGCCTGCACTTCTTCAGGTGTGGCGGTACGTGCGTCGAAACCCTCGTCGGGTTGGATTGCCGGACGTGTGCCGCCGCGGTTGATTTCGGCCAGCTTCTTTCGCCGTTCGGCCTCCGTTGCCGTGCGTGCGTCGAACTTGTCGTCGTTCTCGTTCATGTCAGTCCGCCCGAATTGCCATCAGCTCGCCGCGTCCCGTGCGCCAGAGGGTGAAACCCGCCGGCACGCCAACGCATTTCGCGGCATCTTCGGCAGGCGCCGGGGCGCCGCCATGAATCGACGTGAAAGCGTCCATCGAGAGACGCTCTTGGGCCATGGGCGAAGCTGCCCGATACGTGCCGTCATAGCGGCGCTCAAAGGTTGCTACTTGCATTGAAATCCCCCTTCGGGTTGGTAAGTACTAAGGTGTCCAGAAAATGGACGCGAGGGCGGCGCCAGCCGGAATACGGCTCGGGCCTTGACTGATAAGGGTTTGGGCTGTTTTGTCGCGTCCAGAAAATGAACGCGGGGAAAGGCATCGAGTCCAGAATCTGTACGTCACGCGTCCAGAATCTGAACAGGTCGCGTCCAGAATCTGTCGGGTCATTTTGATTTCCGAGCCTTCGGCTTGGCCTCGTTCTCGGCCCACTCCCGCAGCGCTTGCTCGGCTTCCCCGACCGTTTTGAACGCCAAGTATTCGAACGTCGCCTTGCTCCCGCTCACGCCCACCTTCCGCTGCTCGTAGGTGGGAACATCTGTGAATCGATACAGGCTGCAGGAGCCGTTTGTGGGGCCGCCCAAACCCTGCCTGGTCTTGGCTATGAAGCCGAGTGTGATTAGCTCGCCTATGGCCTTCAGGATCGTCGTGCGCGAGTTCCAGCCCTTGTGCGTCAGCGTGCCAAGCGCCGCATTGATGTCGCCGTTGTTCGTTGAGCGCAGGCTGGCCCGCATGTCCATGTACAGCGCTCGGGCCGTGAAGCTCAGGACTCGCCATGCTGGCGAGTTCAGGATGTCGAGCCGGATGCGGATGTGCGCGACGCCGCTCCAATTCTTGTCTTCCTTCGCCATACATCACGCGGCCTCCATCATGTCGACGAGATCCGGCTCGCGATCCATGAGGCAGTATCTGGCCACGTTGACATGTGAAAATCCGTCGCTATCGACGGCAGTGACCCGGTCCGAGCAGATGCTGTAGCCGAGCCGGACAAGCTCTTTCACACGCTGCGCGGGATGGCTAATGCCCTTGGCGCGTAGGCTGTAAGTGGTCTGCCCATCGGACTTTAGGTATTCGAGCACGCGCTTGCATTGCGCTGCGATCGACATGTCCCTATCATTGATCTCGGTGGTCTTCTGGGTCGCGCTCTGGCAGGAGTTGCGGCCCTTCTCGTTCTTGGTGGTCATGCGCGCCCCTTATGCCTTATATCCGGCGGGGTTTGCCAGGAACGCTTCAATGTCGCCGGCTCGCCAGCCGACAGCCCGCGGGCCCAGCTGGATCGCTGCGGGAAAGGTCTTTTCCTTGATGCGTTGGTAGATGCTCGACCGCGAAAGCCCGGTTGCGGCTTCGACCTGCTTGCGCCGCAGGATGGTCAGAGCTGTTTGGATGTTTGAGGCCATGAATCACTCCAGTGAGCGTGCGACGGAACAACCCGGCGCTTCATGGCCTTGCATGGTATTGATCGGCTATTCGACGATCACCGATCAAATAATCGCTATTTCCTGGTTTGGCGCCGACGAGCCAATCCCGCCGCCCTCTTTCCGCGACGGAATGCGTTGTAGATCGACTCCTCGTCAGCCGGATAGCTGGCTGAGAGCCCATCAAAGGCGCCCGGTATGCCAGCCTTTTGAAGCTCTGCAGCTGCCTCGCGCAGGGTCTTGTCCGCAATGACGGCGGCTTGACGTTCCGTGAGCTGTTTGCCGCCGTTCCACATTGATCGAGCCACGACTTCCAATGTCGTGCGGACCAAATGCTCTTCGTATGTGCCGATCACATCTTTGCGTGGCCGGCCCCGCCTACCCTTCTGCTTCGGCGCTTTAAGGCGCGCGATCTCAGTGAGCGCGGCAACATGAGCTTTGTGCAGCCGCGCATTCTCTGGGCCAATTTCCGAAATCTGCTGCTCCAGTAGCCATGCCTTCGCACTCAGCTCCCTATTCTCAGCCTGAAGGCGGGCAACTTCCTCCCGTAGATGTGCGGCCTCGATCTGCTCGTCCGCGACGGCGTCCGGTTTTGGGGGGATGGAACTCATGCCGCCTTCCCCTTAATGTTGACTACGTTTCCAGCCGCCGAGATGGCCGCCTGCCGATCGATCTCATCAGCCAAGTACTGCAGCGCCTTGCGCCTCTCCGCTTCCAGTTCGTGATGGTGGTAGCTCGCCGCCGTCTGGCTGCGCTCTGTGTGGGCAAGTAGCAGCTCAACCACATCCCGGCTAAATCCGTGCTCGCGCAGTAGCGTCGCCGCAGTGCCACGCGTGCCGTGCGGGGAAAACTCGGGCACGCCGAAGTCCAGGCGTTTGAACAGGTGGTTCAGCGTGGCCTCGGCCAGCGGCACGCTGGCGATCTTCACCGAGGGGAGGACGTACACCCCATCGCCGCTGATCGCGCGCATGATCTCCAACACCTCAATGGCTTGGCGCGACAGATACACACGATGCGGGCGGCGCGACTTCATCCGCTCGGCAGGGATGTCCCACTGGGCTTTGTCGAGATCGAACTCCGCCCACTTCGCGCGCAGCACCTCGGACTTGCGGCACATGCTGTAGACCAGCAGGCGCGCCGCCGCGGTGGTAGCCGGGTGTGCGCCCTGGCGCCCGAGAGCGCGCCAGAACGCGCCCAGTTCCGATTCGCTGAGGTGCCGGTGGTGCTCAGCCTTGGGCACGGTGATGACGCCGCGCAGAGGAACTGCCGGATTGCTCTCTACAAGCAGCTTCTGGATGGCGTAGTTGTAGATCTGCTGAATGATGACCCGTACGCCCTCCGCGGTGTTTGGCGTGGCGCGCCGGGCCTCGATGATCTCCAGCACGTGGGACGGCTTCACGTCTTCCAAAGCCTTGCGCCCGATGACCGGCCACACGAAACGTTCCAAGCGCGACTTGATCTGGCTGCGGTACCCCTCGGTTTTCGTAGCCAAGCGCTCATCGATCCACTTGAGGGAGAACGCCTTGAATAGCCCCTCATCCTCCTGCAGTGATTCCTTGGCCTTGCGCTCTGCCTTGTCCTGGCGCCGGTGTTCGGCCGGATCAGTGCCCTGCTCGACCATTGCCCTGTACTCGGTGTGCCGGTCGCGCGCATCAGACACGCCGATTTCGGGATAGCTCCCAATCAGGACCGACCGGCGCTTGCCCGAGAGCATGTATTGGTAGCGCCAGGCCTTCGAGCCGCCCGGGTGCACTAGGACGAACAGGCCGCCGCCGTCCGTGAGCTTGTAGGGCTGCTCCTTGGGCTTGGCATTGTTGATGCGGGTGGGCGTCAGCTTGTAGTTGAAGTGGCGCATGGCAGCGATCCTCAGAAGTGAGTATTTTGAGTATTGCCTCACCCCCAAAATACTCCGTACAACACTCACTTAGCGCCGGATCGTACTCACTCTTTCTGGAACTCTAGAGACAAAAAACCCCGGCGACACTAAGTGTACACCGGGGTTTTCTGGACTTTTCCGGAACACTCCGGATCAGTTTACATGTTGTCGATCATCACCTGACCGAAGCCCGAGCACGACACTTGGGTCGCGCCTTCCAGCAGACGGGCGAAGTCATACGTGACCTTCTTCGACAGGATCGATTTTTCGATCGACGAGATGATCAGGTCAGCGGCTTCCGTCCAGCCCATGTGACGCAGCATCATTTCGGCCGACAGGATTTCCGAACCGGGGTTCACGTAATCCTTGCCTGCGTACTTCGGTGCCGTGCCGTGGGTGGCTTCGAACATGGCAACGGAGTCGCTCAGGTTCGCGCCCGGGGCGATGCCGATACCGCCGACTTGCGCAGCCAGAGCGTCGGAGATGTAGTCGCCGTTCAGGTTCAGCGTTGCCACCACCGAGTACTCGGCCGGACGCAGCAGGATCTGCTGCAGGAAGGCGTCGGCAATCGCGTCCTTGACGATGATTTCCTTGCCCGTCTTCGGGTTCTTGAACTTGCACCACGGGCCGCCGTCGATCAGCTCGGCGCCGAATTCCTTCTGTGCCAGCGCGTAGGCCCAGTCACGGAAGCCACCTTCCGTGAACTTCATGATGTTGCCCTTGTGCACGATCGTGACCGACGGCTTGTCGTTGTCGATCGCGTACTGAATGGCCTTGCGCACCAGACGCTCGGTGCCTTCGCGCGAAACCGGCTTCACGCCGATGCCCGACGTTTCCGGGAAGCGAATCTTCTTGACGCCGAATTCGTCTTGCAGAATCTTGATCAGCTTCTTGGCCTTGTCGCTCTGGGCTTCGAATTCGATACCGGCGTAGATGTCTTCCGAGTTCTCGCGGAAGATGACCATGTCGGTCTTCTCCGGCTCTTTGACCGGCGAAGGCACGCCCTTGAAGTAGCGCACCGGGCGCAGGCAGACGTAGAGGTCCAGCTCCTGGCGCAGCGCCACGTTCAGCGAACGGATGCCGCCGCCCACCGGCGTCGTCAGCGGGCCCTTGATGGACACCACGTAGTCCTTCAGGACTTGCAGGGTTTCTTCCGGCAGCCACACGTCCGGGCCGTACACCTTGGTCGACTTCTCGCCGGCGTAGATTTCCATCCAGGAAATCTTGCGCTCGCCCTTGTAAGCCTTCTCAACCGCTGCGTCGACCACCTTGATCATCACCGGGGTGATGTCGAAGCCGGTGCCGTCACCTTCGATGTAAGGAATGATCGGGTTGTTCGGAACGTTGAGGGAGAAGTCTTGGTTGACGGTGATCTTCTCGCCGGCCGGGACCTTGATGTGTTGATACATGGACGACTCCAGTGCAGACCGCAGGTTAGCGGGTGGACGGTGGGGATTGACAGCACAGCGCGCCGCTCACGGGTTGGCCGGCGTGGCGCGCTGCAGTGAACTGGCGATTCTAACGGCCTACGGTGACGCTCTCACGATGCACCGCACAAATCACGCATCTCGCGCAAGCCGCAACTCTTATATAAGACACAAGAGTGAATTCCGCATTATGCCGGAAAATTTCACCATCCGCCATACTGCCGCACGCATCGGGGCGGCTGTCAACTGCCTGACAGGCTGGCCTCAGAAGCCCTGACGATGAGCGGGCGGATGTCCCCCCACGCGGGATCCGCATCCAGCCGGGCGCTCCAGGCATCCACAAGGCGGGCCAAGGCGGCGCGCAGGTCGCACGCGCTGTCGGCATCGATTAAGCGGACTAGGCCAACGCCGTCCAGGCCCGGATTGCGCCTGACCAGCCACGCAAGCGTCTGGATGTGTTCGATGAAGCGATCGTCAGTCCGGTGCAAATGGCTGAAACAGGACAGGCCCACGTGGCGGTCCGGCGGGGCACCGGAGATCGTCTGCGACACCAGCATGAAATCGTCGAGGCTGGAAGCGTCACGCGAAGGCGGACGAAAACCCGGCACGGCGCCCAGCACAAGTAAGGCGCCGCAGCCCAGAACAAAATCGCGGCGCCGGAAATGGGCAGGCTTGCTGCGCTGGGCGGGCTTGGTGGGGCGGGGAGATGACGACGGCAGAGACACGGCGGGCCTTGAACAAAATCGGCTCGCATTTTCAAGGCTCAGGCGCCCCCATCCAATCAGATGGGTCCGAAACGCAGTCACGACGCATCGTCCGGCGGGCACCTTTCTTGCGCAGCGCAACATGCGCCACATGGCGGATCCGGCGACGCAGAGGCTTTCGCCCGGGGCCACAAAAAATTCGACGGAACATGTCAACGCGCCTGTAACGGCCTGCGTTATTGCAGATGACTCATTAAGCGGGTCGTTGGTTAACTCACTGATCTATAAAAGGATTCACCATGAAGAAGCTGATCGCTGCCCTGATCGCCGGCCTGTTCGCCACCGGTGTGTTCGCTCAAGCCTCCGCTCCGGCTGCTGACGCAGCTGCTGCTCCGGCTGCTGCCGAAAAGGCTGCTCCGAAGGCCAAGAAGGCCAAGAAGCACCACCACAAGAAGGCTGCCAAGAAGGCTGCTGACGCTTCGGCTCCGGCTGCTGACGCCGCCAAGCAATAAGCTTGTGTTTCTGCCGGGCCCACGCGGCTCGGCCGATACAGAAAAAGCAGGTGCTTATGCATCTGCTTTTTTTTCGCCCTCGCCTGCTGAACGGAAATCCCGGGCGCGCGTGCTGGGCTGTCAAAATAGCGCCATCAAGCTTGAGTACCTTGCCCGTTCCTCACAACAAAAAAAAGGGATGGCGCAATGGAATTCCGATCGATGTTCGCTCCGGTGCGACGAAAACGCACCGTGTTCACGATGCTCTCTCTTGCCGCGCTGGCCGCTGCCGCCATAATTGCCGGCTGCGGTGGCTCGTCGTCTGATTCGACGCCGGTGTCGACGGCCACGCCCTCGGATGCGGCCACGGCTGACGCCAACATCCAGGCCGCATGGGTGGAAATCGGCGACAGCAACCAGGCTGTCGTGCGCGCGGTCACCAGCTATACGAACAGCGCCTCGCCCGTCGACAGCTCGGTCTGCCCGCTGCTGACGGTGGACGGCACCGCCACGCGCATGACGCTGCGTGTGGCGGCCGGTACGCCGGCTCAGCGCACCACGGCCAGTGCCGCCAGCGATTCGAAAGCTTCGTCCTTCCCTGTAAACGCGTGCGAAGCCACCGTGGCATCCACGGCAAAGGCCGCGTCGATCGGCTCACGCGTGTTGCCGCTGCCCAAGGCCAACCCGCAGCGCGTGGTGATCCTGGCGGACACCGGCTGCCGCATGAAAAAGTCGAGCAACACGTTCCAGTCGTGTAACGACCCGCTGTCGTGGCCGTTTGCGAGCGCTGCCGCCACGGCGGCCAAGATGAACCCAGACCTCGTGCTGCACGTGGGCGACTATCACTACCGAGAAAACGCCTGCCCGCCTGACGTGGCCGGCTGCCAGGGCAGCCCCTGGGGCTACGGCTGGGATACGTGGCAGGCCGACCTGTTCCAGCCCGCCGCCCCGCTGATGGCCGCAGCGCCGTGGGTGCTTGTGCGCGGCAACCACGAGGAATGTGCACGCGCCGGCCAGGGCTGGTACCGCTTCCTGGATCCGCACCCGTACTCGGCCGACCGCTCGTGCGACAACCCGGCCAACGACACGGCAGCCAATGCGTCGGACCCATACGCCGTGGCGCTCGGCAGCGACACGCAGGTCATCGTGTTCGATTCAGCCAAGGCCGGCACGACGGCATTGGCGACGACCGACCCGTGGTTCCAGACCTACCAGAAGCAGTTCAGCGCGGTGGGCACGCTGGCCGCCAAGCCGGGCGTGATGTCGATCTTCACCAATCACCACCCGATTCTGGGCTTCGTGCCCATCGCGGGCAGCACGCCACTGGGCGGCAATGCCGCGCTGCTGTCGGTCATGAACAGCCTGAACGCCACGGCGTATTACCCCCCGGGCGTGCAGGTCGCGCTGCACGGCCATGTGCATGACTTCCAGGCCATCAACTTCACCAGCAACCACCCCGCGACCATCGTTGCCGGCAACGCCGGCGATTCGCTCGACGTGGCCCTGCCCGATCCGTTCCCGGCCATCAGCCCGGCTTCGGGTGTGACCGTTGGCAGCATCTCGCACAACAACTCGTTCGGCTTCATGGTGATGGACCGCCAGGCCGCGCCCGCCAAGGGCTGGCTGTTCAAGGCCTACACCGTGGCCGGCAAGCTGCTGACGACGTGCACGCAAAACGGCACGAGCCTGGTGTGCGACAAGACCGGCTTCGTTGCACCTTGAAGCGCCTGAGCACCACGCTGCTCGTTGCCGCCGCACTCTTCTCGGGTGCGGCAGCGGCCGAATCGATCGGCATGACGCCCAGGCTGGACGCCGTGCCGCCGCCCGCCGAGTCGACCGCGTTCAAGCCGGACCCGAACCTCGTCGCGCTCGGCAAGCGGGTGTTTTTCGACCCGCGCCTGTCGGAGCCGCAAGGCACCGCATGCGCGGCGTGCCATGATCCGGGCCGCGCCTTCGGGCCCACGCTGAAGGGCGAGGCGCTGCGCATCGGTGTGCCGGCCGGCAGCCGCCCAGGGCATGTTGCGGCACGCAATGCGCCGTCGCTGCTGTACCTGCGCTACATCCCGCATCGCTATTTCTTCCAGGATGACGACGCGAGCTTCCCGTCGCCGTTCGGTGGCTTCTTTGCCGATGGCCGAGCAGATTCCATCCCGGAACAGATTCGCGGCCCGCTGTTCAACCCGGACGAAATGGGCAACCGTTCAGCGCGCGACCTGCAGCGCAAGGTGGCCGGCACCGACCTTGGCGAGGCGCTTGCAAAGCAGTTCGGCGCCAATGCGGTGCATGAGCCCGAACGCCTGGTCAGCGTGCTGGGCAAGGCGCTGGAGGCCTATTTCCAGAGCGATGAGTTGGCGCCGTTCACCTCGCGCTTCGATGATTTCCTGCGCAAGCGCACGCCGCTCTCCGCCGCCGAGATGCGCGGCCTCGCCCTGTTCCGCAATCCGGACAAAGGCAACTGCGCGTCGTGTCACCTGATGGTGGAATCGTCGTCGCGTCCAGAGCGGTCCCTGTTCACGGATTTCGGCTACGACGCCATCGCTGTGCCGCGCAACCCGCTGCTGCCCGCCAACAAGGACGCGCGCCACTTCGACGTCGGCCTGTGCCAGACCGCCCGCACGCTGAAATGGCCGGAGCCCAACCAGTGGTGCGGCTACTTCCGCACGGCCGGCCTGCGCAACGTGGCGGTGCGCCAGACGTTCATGCACAACGGCGTGTTCCGCACGCTGCGCGACACGGTGGCGTTTTATGCCACCCGCTCGACCGACCCCGCGCAGTGGTACCCCGGCGGCAAGCGCTTCAACGATGTGCCGGCCAAGTACCAGGGCAATATCAACGTGAATGCCGTGCCGATGAACCGCCGCCCCGGCACCACGCCTGCGCTGACGGAAGACGAGATCGACGACATCGTTGCATTCCTGCGCACGCTAACCGATGCGCGGTATGTGGCGCTGATGCCCGATCCGGCAGCCGACAAGGCGCGCTCGGTGCATGCGCCAAAGGTGGCCGCGAAGACGGTCGCCCTCGAACATCAGCCTCCCGCGGGCACCAACACGCGGTAACAACTTCGTCGCACAGCCCGCCGCCGTTTCATTGACGGCGGCGGGCCGAGTGCCGATCATGGAGCGTTTCTTTTCCGATCCGCTCGCGCCATGACCACCCTGTCCCGCCTCTTTGCCGCTCTGTCGCTGGCCGTTGCCGCCACCGGAGCCCTCGCCCAGACACCCGCCGCGCCCACCGCCCCGAATACCGGCCTGCCCGTGGTCGACCTGACCATCGGCATGTACAAGGTCAAGGCCGAAGTGGCGGCCACCCCGCAAACCCGCGAGACCGGCCTGATGTTCCGCAAGACCATGCCCGATACCGCAGGCATGCTCTTCGTGTTCGATGAATCCGCTGGCCACTGCTTCTGGATGAAGAACACTGACCTGCCGCTGTCCATCGCCTTCATCACCGACGACGGCACCATCTCCGACATTGCCGAGATGAAGCCGCAGACCGAAGACAATCACTGCCCCACCCGGGCTGGCAGCTACGCGCTGGAAATGAACAAGGGCTGGTTTGCACGCAAAGGCGTCAAGCCCGGCATGAAGGTGGGCGGGCTGCCGCGCTGAAGCCCACGCACATACAACAACAGAGAGGAGACCGCCGCATGCACGGTTTCGACAACAACCGTCGCCGCTGGATGCGGCAGGCCGGCGCGCTGGCCGTGGGTGCGGGCGCGGCGTCGGCAGGTCTGCCGCTTGGCGCCTTGGCCGCCGATGCACCCAAGAAGGGCACGCGGTTGATCTTGCTGGGCACGGCGGGCGGGCCGACGCCGAAGAAGAATCGCTCGGCGCCGGCACAGGTGATCGTCATCAACGGCGTGTCGTACGTGGTCGATTGCGGCAACGGTGTCGCACGCCAGTATGTGACGGCGGGCCTCAAGCTCAAGGACATCCGCCACGTCTTCATCACGCATCAGCACTCCGATCACAACGCCGATTACGGCACGCTGATGCTGCTCGCCTGGGCCACCGACCTGACCGGCCCCGTCGACGCCTGGGGCCCGCCCCCGCTGGCCGCAATGACGACCAAGTTCCTTGAGCTGTACGACTACGACATCCGCACCCGCATTGCCGATGAAGGCCGCCCGCCGCTGGCGCCGATGCTTCATCCGCACGAGCTGACCGAGGGCGGCCTCGTCATGCAGGATGCCAACGTGAAGGTGACGAGCGCGCTGGTCAAGCACCCACCGGTCTCGCCGGCATTCGCGTTTCGCTTCGATTCGGCAGACCGCTCCATCGTCATCTCCGGCGATACGGCGCCGAGCGAAAACCTCGTGCGCCTGGCATACGGCGCCGATGTGCTTGTGCACGAGGTGATGCACCTGCCGTCGCTCGACAAGCTGCTGTCCACCGAGCCCAACGCCAAGACGCTGCGCGAGCATCTGCTGGCGAGCCACACCTCCACCGAAGAGGTCGGCCGCATTGCCACCGAGGCCAAGGTGAAGACACTGGTGCTGTCGCACTTCGTGCCCGGCGGCTATCCGTATCTGGAAGATTCAGTCTGGCTGGATGCCGTGCGCCCGCACTTCAAGGGCGAGATCATCGTCGGGCGCGATCTGCAGGAAATTTAAGGACGGCCGCTGCTCGCTTCGCTGCAATCGCGGTAAAGCTGGTTGCGGCTGCCGGACAGGGTCTCGTCGGCGAGGAAACCGGTGGGGCCCTTCGTCCACCAGACATACTGGCCCGACGCATAGCGCGCACCCGACGCGGCCATCACGTTGGCAAACACGAGCGTCTTGCCGTTGAGGGTCATGGCGGCCAGCGGCGTATCCCCCACGGTCATGTATTTCACAAGCAGCGTCTTGCCGCCTTCGCACGTGTAGCGCACGTCGTGCGGGTCCTTGATCGGCAACGCGGAATAGGCGCGCGCCTGATCGATCGCCTTGTTGAGCCCCGCCTTGGCAAAGTCGAGCGCGGTATTCAGATCGTCGGACGACATGCCGGGCACCGGCGATTGCTGGGCGGTGGCGACGCCGCTGAAGACGCCGGCGCCCAGCGCCAGCCCGAACATCACTGCAGTTGCGAAACGACGCATGGATCCGTCTCCTGAGAATGGTCAGCGCAAGTCGGTTAGTCCGCCGCGTCGCTGTCAGGTTCGGTGGGCTTGAGCACGAATGCTGTCGGCTCGACGCGCTGCGGGAGTTCATCGGACAGCGCACGCGCGGCCTCGGCAAAGCACTGCACCAGGCTATCGGCCAACGATGACGGCGCGTGATGCTCGGCACGCATGGCACGCACATCAAACGTCTGCGCCGGCTCCAGCGCGAACAGCGCGATGCGCTCCATGCTGCCGGTGGCGGCTGTGAACTGATCGAGCATCGTCACGCCGAGCGACTCCTCTACCAGCGAACGCGCCAACGAATATGTCTGCACTTCCAACGTCGACTGCGGCGCCAGCCCGCCGCGCGCCAATGTCTGCCCGACCAGCGAGCCAAGCGAGATCTGGTCTTCCAATCCGATGAAAGGCTTCTCGGCAACGAGCTTGTGCAGCGCGCGCCCATCGGTCTTGCCGCTCACCCAGGCGCGCGGCGCGGCCAGCAGGATGCGCCCCTGCGCCACCGGCTTGGTGCTGATGGCCGGATGCACGGGCGGCGCAAAGGCGAAACCGACGTCGATGTCCTGCGAGAGTAAGCCCTGCACGATCTCGGCGGTGTGGTGCGTGAACACACGCACCAGCGTATCGGGATGCCGCTGCGAGAAACGCCGCACGGCGGGCGCGAGAATGCTCGGCGCCAGGCTGGGCGTAGCCGCCACGCGCAAGCGCCCCGCCCCCTTGTGGCGCAAGTTGGCCGACACGCGCCGCACGCGCTCGACCTCCTGGTACAGCCGCTCGACTTCGCTGAACAGTTCGAACGCCTCGGCGGTGGGCTGCAGGCGGCCCTTGGTGCGGTCGAACAGGCGGAAACCGAGTTGCAGCTCGGTGTGCTGCAGCACGCGCGTCACCACGGGTTGCGACACGTTCAGCATGCGCGCCGCCTCGCTGACGGTCCCGACCAGCATCACGGCGCGGAAGACTTCGATCTGGCGCAAACGCATAGCCGCCGGTCCTCACAATCCGAATAGGGAAGCGCCGATTGTGACATCCGGCGCCGGTCTTCGGCTAGGCGGGTGCAGGTGTGGCGGAAGCGCCCTCCGCTTCCAGCGCATCCAGAAACACGCGGACCTTGCGCGGCACCAGCTTGCGGGCAGGCATCAACGCGTAGACGCGCAGCGCGGTCAACTCGAAATCGGGCAGCACGCGCACAAGCCGGCCGGCCGCGACTTCCGTATCGCCCACAGAGCGCGCCATGCGGGCCACGCCCAGGCCCCGCACGGCGGCGCGGGCGCGCATTTCGGCATTCAACGTCTGCAGGCGTGGCTGGATGGGGACTTCGATTGGTTCGACGGCGGGCTCGCCAACGGGGCGGAAGGCCCAACTCGCGTCGTCAGGCCCGGAGAGGCAGGGCCAGCCGGCCAGGTCGGCGGGCGTCTTGAGCGGCGGGCGTTCCGCCAGCAAGGCCGGCGATGCATACAAGCCGCGCGGGATGAGCACCACGCGGCGCGCCACGAGCGACGAATCCGGCAACACCTGGTCAACCATGACGAAGACGATGTCGAAGCCGCTGGCTAGCAGGTCTGGCTGTTCCCATGAGATGTGCACCTGGATTTGCAGATGCGGGTATTTCTCCAGCGTGCGGCACACGGGTTCGGTCAGGTGCTGCGCACCGACTTCGTACGGCGCAGCGATGCGCAGCGTGCCGGCCACGGTTTCGCTGGCCGCGGTGGTGTCGGCGTGCACTTCGCGCAGGCGCTCGAACAGCGGCGCGATGTCGTCGTAGAAGTGCGAGCCCGCTTCGGTCAGCCGCAACTGTCGCGTGGTGCGCGTCATGAGCCGCACGCCCAGCCCGGCTTCCAGCCGTGAAACGGCGGCGCTGGCGGTCGATTTGGGGATGCCCAGCGCCTCGGCGGCGGCGGTAAAGCTGCCGGCCTCCACCACGCGGCAGAAGGTTTCCCAATCGTTCCACTCCATTGTTCGCATGACTGGACAGTGTTCCTAGAGTTGGCCGTTTATCCGGCTGGCGGGCAAGTTTAAGCTCGGGCACATGTCGCTGCAAATCCTCAAACCCGCATCCCTGCGGGCGTTTCCCCATTTTTCTTCGGCGCGCGTCCACGCTTTTGGGCTGGCGATGGGCCTCTCCACGGGCCTCGATTTCGTCTCGTCGCAGATGTTCGCCGTGGCGGGCCAGCACATCCAGGGCGGTGTGCATGCGAGCCCCGATGCCTATCTGTACGCTGTCACAGCGTATGCCGTGGCGGCCGTCGTCGCCAACCTCGCCATCGGCCGCATTGCGGCGCACGTGGGCTACCGCATGTATTCGCTGGTGGGCATCGTGCTGTTCGCCATCGGCTGCGTGGTGTGCGCCGAGTCCAACAACATCGGCGAACTGATCATCGGACGGGCCATCCAGGGCCTGGGCGCGGGTGGCCTGTTCTCGGCGTCGCGCATCCTGGTGCAACTCGCAGCCGAGCCCGACGAACGCATTCCGCCGATGCTGATGTTCAGCGTCGGCCTGTTCGGACTGACCACCATTGCGCCGTGGATCTGCGCCGAAGTGCTGGAATACAGCGAATGGCGCGTGATTTTCTGGATCGAACTGGCGCTGGCCGGTGTGGCATGGATGGCGGTGTTCTTCCTGCCGCCCGAGCATCATCAGCCGCGCACACGCGCCGCGCGGCGCCCCGATGAAGCGCCGCCTGAAGACGGCCAGTGGGATTGGGTTGGCGTGGGCGCCATGGCCATCGGTGCGCTGTCGTTCCTGGTGGGCCTGTCGGAGCTGCGCTACAACCGGCTGACGGCCTCGCCTTTGATTCCGCTGCTGTTGCTGGGCGGTACGGCTTCTTTGCTGCTGGCCATCCACCGCCTGCGCACGCACCCAGACCCGTGGCTCGATCTCTCGCGGCTGAACGGCCGCCGCTACCTGTGGGGCATCGGTTTCTACGGCATCTATTACTTGATGAGCGGGTACTGGTCGTACCTCTTTCCGGCGGTATCGCAAGGCGGCCTGGGTTTTACGTTCCGCACGACCACGTTGTTCCTGATGATCAGCGGGGCAGTGTCGACCGTGGTAGCCGTCGCCATGACCGCCTGGTTGCCGTTCTTCTTCCGCAAGCGGCGCTTCATCGCCATCGGCTTTGCCGTGTATGCGGCAGCGGCGCTGCTGCTGGCAACAAGCCTGATGCCGGGCGCGCCAGACTACGCGTTCTTCCCCGTGTCGATTCTGGAAGGCATCACGCCAGGCGCGGTGATGATCCAGGTCGCGATGATGACCTACCTCGATCTCGACCGCGAAGACTTCGCGCACGGCTACCAGATGAAGAACATTGCGCGCCAGTTTGCGACCGCGGTGGGCACGGGGCTGGCGGCTGTGTCGCTGCAGACGCAGCAGGCGGAATCGCGCTCGCTGATCGTGGCGCACGTCACGCGCTTCACGGCAGACCTGCAGGCTGCCAACCCGCTCACGCCGGAGCGCCTGGCCAGCCTGTCGGCCGAGATCGACCGGCAGGCAACGCTGCTGGCCGGCACGCAGCTCTTCAGCTGGTTTGCCGTGGCGTGCGGCGTGTTTGCCGTGCTGGTGCTGGTGCAGCGGTCGTTGCGCTGAGCGCGCACTACGACTTCTGCACCGCGTACTTGCCCGGCCCCACCGCTGCCAGCAGGAACAGCCCGCCCATGATGCTCAGGTTCTTGTAGAACTGGATCTTGTTGGCGGCCTCCATGGAGCCTTCCATACTCCAGTAGCTGTGGGCGATGAACGAAGTGCCCAGCACGAACAACGCCATCAGCAGCGCCAGCGGCCGCGTCCAGAAACCGATCAGCAAGGCGATACCCACGCCAAACTCCATGACGACGGCAACCGCTGCGGCCACCATCGGCATGGGCGCGCCCGTGCTGGCCATGTAGCCGACGGTGCCCTGAAAGCCCGTCAGCTTGCCCCACCCGGACATCACGAACAGCACCATCATGAGGATGCGGGCGAGCAGCATTAGTTCGTTGCGCCAACGTTCGATGAACGCGTCCATTTTGGGCCTCCAGGGCGGGCTTTGGTGATTGCAGTCTAGGCGCTGGATTTACCAAGTGTGGTTTCGAGCGCATCGAGTACCGCCTGAATCACACCGTGCCGCACGTGCTCTTTCCGCTCGATCATGCCGACGGTGCGCACCGGCGTCTGCGGCGGCAGGGGCAGCACGCGCAGGGCCGGGTCGCTCTCCCAGCTTGCGCGGCGCAGGCGCGGCACCAGTGTCACCCCTACCTGCTGGCGCACCAGTTCGACAATCGCCTCGATGGAATTGACCTCGATGAACTCGTTGACCGCCATGTGCGTCTTGCGCAGGGCGCGATCGATCAGGGCGCCGGTGCGTACCGCGCGGTCGAAGCGCAGGAACGGGTGAGTGCGCAGGACTTCCTCTGCGCGGCCGCGTGTGTGGCGGCCCGCCACAACGACCAGCGGCTCGGTATAGAGCGGGTGCCACACAAGGTTGGCAGGCAGGCGCTCAAGGTGTTCGACCACCAGTGCCCCATCCAGCTCGCCCGCTTCCACCTGCTCCACCAGCTCGCCCGATTTGCCGGTAATGAGCTTCACGTCCAGTCCCTTGTGCGCCTGCTTGAGCCCCGCCACCGCATGTGCCAGCGACCCCATCACCGACACCACCGCACCAATCGCCACCGCGCCGGACAACGCCGTCTGCGGTTCGTCACCGACGCGCATGGCGTCGTAGAGCGCCAGCAGGTGCTCGGCTTGTGGCAGCAGCGCGCGACCATGCGCATTCAGCGTGACAGTCCGCCCCGACCGGTCGAACAAGTCGCGGCGCAGCTCGGCTTCGAGCGCGCGCATCTGCAGGCTCACAGCGGCCTGCGTGAGTGCCACGCGCTCGGCGGCTGCGGCAAACGAGCCATGGCGCGCCACGGCGACAAAGGTGCGGAGAAAGCGGACGGTACTCACGGCAAGGCGCGGCGGACTATCAAGTTTTTCTTAAGCAAGATCCAATGAATTTTAACTTTATTAAATCCAGGGCACCGCAAATAATCATTCGTCAAACATTCCCGCTTATCACCGCTTGAGCCCCATGTCCCACCGCTTCGATTGGCAAAACCCCTATCCCACCGTCCGCATTCCCCTGTTTGCGCGCAACGTTGTCTCCACGTCGCACCCGCTGGCCGCACAGGCTGGACTGCGCATGCTGCTCGCGGGCGGCAGCGCCGTGGATGCAGCCATCGCCGCGGCGGCCATGCTGACCGTGGTCGAGCCCGTCTCGTGCGGACTCGGCAGCGATGCATTCGCGATCCTGTGGGACGGCAAGGAACTGCATGGGCTGAACGCTTCCGGCACGGCGCCGCAGGCTTGGAGCCTCGACTACTTCCGCAAGAAATACGGCGAAGACGCCAACGGCAACCCCAAGCGCCCCACACGCGGCTGGGACGCGGTGACCGTGCCCGGCGCCATCTCCGCGTGGGCTGCATTGCACGAACGCTTCGGCAAGCTGCCGTTTGCCGATGTGCTGGAACCCGCCGCCGAGATTGCCGAGCGCGGCCACACCATCGCGCCCATCGTTGCGCACAAATGGGCAGCGGCCATTCCCGAACTGCACAACCAGCCCGGCTACGCGCAGGCCTTCATGCCGCACGGCCGCGCGCCGGAAGTGGGCGAGAAGTTCAAGCTGCCCGACGCAGCCGCCACGCTGCGCCGCCTCGGCCAGACCAACGGCCGCGATTTCTACGAAGGCGAACTCGCCGAGCGCATCGCCGCCTATTCACGAGAATGCGGCGGCAGCATGACCGCACAAGACCTGCGCGACTATCGCCCCGAATGGGTCAAGCCGATCACCAAGCGCTACCGCGGCTACGACCTGCACGAAATCCCGCCGAACGGCCAGGGCATCGCCGCGCTCATCGCGCTGGGTATTCTGGATCGCTTCGATCTTGGCGCCCTGCCCGTCGACTCGGCAGACTCGCAGCATCTGCAGATTGAGGCGATGAAGCTGGCGTTTGCCGATCTCTACCAATACGTGGCCGACCCGCGCTCGATGGACGTCACGCCCGAGCAGATGCTCGACGACGCGTACCTCGATGCGCGCGCCAAGCTGATCGACATGGGCCGCGCGCAGATGCCGACCTTCGGCATGCCACGCGCCGGCGGCACGGTGTACCTGACGGCCGCCGACGAGAACGGCATGATGGTCTCGTTCATCCAGTCCAACTACATGGGCTTCGGCTCCGGCGTGGTGGTGCCCGGCACCGGCATCAGCCTGCAGAACCGCGGCTTCGGTTTTTCGATGGACGCGCGTTCGGCCAACGTGGTGGAAGGCGGCAAGCGGCCATTCCACACGATCATCCCGGCGTTCCTGACCAAGGACGGCCAGCCGCAGATGAGCTTTGGCGTGATGGGCGGCGATATGCAGCCGCAAGGCCACCTGCAGACGCTCGTGCGCATGCTCGATTACAAGCAGCAGCCGCAGGCCGCGTGCGATGCCCCGCGCTGGAAGGTCAACCGCGATTTCACGCTCGACGTGGAAGGCACGATGAACGCCAAGACCGTCGCTGCACTGGAAGCGCGAGGCCACAAGCTTGAATCGGTGGCCGATCCGTACATGGATTTCGGCTCCGGCCAGTTCATCTGGCGCCTGTCGGACGACGCCGACCACGGCTACGTGGCCGCCAGCGACAGCCGCCGCGACGGCCACGCGGTGGGCTTCTAAAGAGGCCCGCCGCACCAGCGCGCTGACCCGTTGGACCGGGCGGGCAACGCGCTGCAGTTCCCATAAAAACGATCCCGGCCGGCACCAAAGGAACCCTCATCATGACCGCCCCCTCTGCGGCAGGCACTGCTGCACCTGCTCGTCCTGCGCCCACGAGTGCAGCGCACGCACGCCGCATCGTCATTTCGTCGTCAATCGGCAATGCGCTGGAGTGGTACGACTTTCTTGTCTACGGCTTCTTCGCGTCGGTCATCGGCAAGCTGTTCTTTCCGGCCGATGACGAATGGGTGTCGCTGCTGTTTGCGGTGGGCAGCTTTGGCGTGTCGTTCATCACGCGGCCGGTCGGCGCGATCGTGTTGGGCATGTATGCCGACAGGAAGGGGCGCAAGGCAGCACTGACACTGTCGATCCTGCTGATGATCATCGGCACGCTGGTGATTGCCGTGATGCCGAGCTACCAGCAAATCGGTATCGTCGCGCCCATCACCATCCTGCTCGCACGGCTGGTGCAGGGCTTTGCGGTGGGTGGTGAATTCGGCAGCGCGACGGCCTTCATGGTCGAGCACAGCCCGCGCGGGCGCGGATACTACGCCAGTTGGCAATTCGCCAGCCAGGGCATTGCCACCATTCTGGCGGCCGGGCTGGGAGCGCTGCTCACGGCATCGCTCACGCAAGCGGATCTGGAAGGCTGGGGCTGGCGGTTGCCGTTCATCTTCGGTCTGCTGGTCGGGCCGGTGGGGTTCTACATCCGCCGTCATCTGGATGAGACGCCGGAGTTCGTCGCCGAGCAGAAGAAAGCAACGGTCGACCCGCAGGCGTCGTTCAAAGCGCAGTGGACCAACCTGCTGCTGGCGGTGGGCGTGGTGGCGCAGTCGACGGTGTCGGTGTATGTGCTGCAGCTCTACATGCCCACGTACGCCGTCAAGCAACTGCACCTGCCGGCGGCGCAGTCGTTCGCGGTGGTGGTGCTCAACGGCGGGTTGCAGTTCTTGCTCTCGCCGGTGATGGGCGCGCTGTCGGATCGCATCGGCCGCATCCGAATCATGCTCACCACATCGGCGCTGATGATCCTGCTGATCTACCCCATGTTTGCGCTGTTGCGCGCGTACCCGACCATCGGTGCGCTGCTGGCGCTGCAAGCCGTGTCGGGCATCTTCAAGGCAGCGTATTCAGGCCCGATGCCGGCGTTGATGTCGGAGATCTTCCCCACGCGCGTGCGCTCGACCGGCCTGTCGCTCGGCTACAGCCTCGGCGTGACGCTGTTTGGCGGGTTCGCGCCGTTCATCGTCACATGGCTGATCCATACGACGGGCGATACGCTGGCACCGAGCTACTACGTGCTGACGGCCGCTGCGGTGAGCGGCATCTCGCTGACGATCATCGCGCTGCGTCGTCGCAAGGCAGTGGGCGCTGCCTGAGCATTTACACTTTCTTTACGGAGCGTCACACCCCTTTTTCACGCTTTTTACGAGCGAATCGATACGGTGTCGTCATGTTCAACGACATGGCGACGCGGGCCGTCGCCACCTTCCATCATGGCGCGATCGATGCTCCTATCTTCGCTGGTTCCGCAATTGCTGCCGCCTTCTCCGGCGGCGGTACCTCGCGCAGTGGCTCTGCCGGCACGCCAGCACGTGCGTCTGCGCGTGACCGTGCCCGGTGACACACCGCATGCGGTTCGGCGGCAGATGCATGCATTGCTTGGGGACGCGCTCGGGCTGTACATCGTGCGGCATGACGCGCGCCGCAAAGCGGTCACCGTTGATCTCGAACTGGCTCACGCAGATGTGGATGCGGTAATCGGCGCGCTGCTGCATGGCTTGCCGCGCGCCACGCTGGGCCGTATTACGCCGCTGCGCACGTCGCACAAGCGCGCGCATGCTGTGCTGCATTGAGGCGTGCCATGTTCTCAGGAATCTGGATTCCGCTGGTCACGCCGTTCCACCATGGACAGGTCGACACCGCCGCACTGCGGCAACTGGTACGCCATTACGAGGGCGCCGGTGTGTCGGGCTTCGTGGCGCTGGGCACGACCGGTGAAGCCGCGCTGCTCTCTCAGATCGAGCGCTACACCGTTTTGGAGGCCATCGCGGACGCTTGCGGCGAGCGCACGCCGTTTCTGATCGGCGTCGGCGCGACGGACACACGCGACGTGTGCGCGCAGATCCGCCACTACGAGCGTTGGAACAGCGCCGGCTACCTCGTGCCCCCGCCGTATTACGTCTGCCCTTCGCAAGCGGGATTGCACTGGCACTACGCACACGTGGCGGCCAGCACGGCCCGCCCCGTGGTGCTCTACAACGTGCCCAAGCGCACAGGCGTCTCGATCGCGCCCGATACCGCGCTGGCGCTGGCTGAACAGCCCAACATCATCGCCATCAAGGAATGTGTGGCCGAGCATTTCGGCGCGTTGCAGGATGGGCCGCTGGATGTGCTGAGCGGCGATGACAGCGCGCTGCTCGATTGCCTCGCACATGGCGGCACGGGAGGCATCCTGGCCGGCGCGCATCTGCGGCCGGAGTTGTTCGTGGCGCTCGTCGCGCACCATCGTGCGGGCCGCATCGACGAGGCGCGCCGCCTGGCCGACGCGTTGGCGCCGCTGGCTGCGCTGCTGTTTGCAGAGCCGAACCCCGCGCCGGTCAAGGCGGTGTTGTCAGCGGAGGGCCGCATTGGCGCAGACACGCGCGCGCCGATTCTGCCGGTATCCGAATCGCTGCACCGCCGCCTGGTGGCAGCGATGCACGCGTTGGAAAACGTCAAAGCGGATTGCCCGCCGCAGCTGGCCGCGATGTAGAGAGGGCCGATCAGGCGCCCTTGTACCACGCCGCGTTGAACGGCGCGCCGTGGCGCATGTAGCGCGTACCGCGATGATGACGGCGCGCGTTGGCCGGCGCCGGCGCGTCGTTGTCTTCCATCGTCTCGCGTTCGGCCACCGTGCGGGCACGCGGCGGCTGGACCTGCGAGTAGACGCGTTGCTCCATCCGGTCACGCGCGGCCGCAACCCGGTCGGGCGATGCGGGTTGCGTGGCAGCTTCCGCCGGCGCGGGTGCAGCCGTCAGCGCCGGCGCGGCGGCGTTGGCAGGCCCGGCGGCCATGGCAACGCTCATCGCATCGCCGGCCTGTGCGGCCGACGGCGTGTGGCCGGCGAGGCTCTTCACCCATGGCGCGTGGTACATCCCAACGTAAATCGCGCCCGTCACCGCAATCAACGCGGCTGCCACACTGCTGAATGCGCCGCCCATGACTGCATCCGACACGCGTCCCCACCACGGCTTGCGCTCGGCTGTGGCTTGCTCCACGTCCGACACCTCGGTCGGATCGACATGGGTGGCAGCCAGATGCGACGGCTCTGTGGCGCCGGGTGGTTGAGCAGTGATCGAAGCAGGCAAGCGCATGGTGAGAACTCGAGGTCATGGATCGGCAGCGTCATCTTCTGCCGAACGTTATTCGGGAACCGCCGCATGTCACCTGTGTGACAGCCGGACGGAGGATGAGCAGCCTTGGCTAGCAAGTTTCCTGCCGGGCTTTGTGCGGCGCCGCAAATCGCCGTGAACCCTTGCCAATGCTCGCGCTGGCGCTCCGTACAGACGATTCGGCAGCGCGGCGGCATGCCCGTACGTACGCACAGCAGGTAGACTTTGCAAAGTTTGCCGGGTGTGACACCCGGCCTTACCCCGCCCTAATTGCCTCACAGGCCCCTCAAGGAGAACACCGTGCGTTGGGATGACATGCGCGAAAGCAACAATGTCGAGGATGAGCGCTCATCCTCGGGCGGCGGCGGCTTCGGCGGGGGCGGCATGCGGCTCGGCATCGGCGGCATCGCGATCGTGGCCGTGGTGGGCTTGCTGATGGGCAAGAACCCGCTGGAAATCCTCAGCATGGTGATGCAGGTGTCGCAGAATGCGCCGACGCAATCCGCGCCGCACAGCCCGGCCAGGCCGACCGGCGAGACCGACAACGACCGCAGCAAGCAATTGGTCTCGCACGTGCTGGGCGACACCGAAGACACGTGGAGCCAACTGTTCAAGCAAGCCGGCCGCGCGTATCAGCCGCCCAAGCTCGTGCTGTTCCGCCAGGGCATCCGCTCAGGTTGCGGCGACGCCACCTCGGCCGTCGGCCCGTTCTATTGTCCGGCCGACACCAAGGTCTACCTGGACCTCGGTTTCTTCGATGAACTGCGCCGCAAGTTTGGCGCCCCAGGGGACTTTGCCGCTGCGTACGTCGTCGCGCACGAAGTGGGCCACCATGTGCAGAACCTGCTGGGCGTGTCGGAGAAGGTCAGCCGCGCACAGGCCGGCAAATCGCAGGCTGGGACGAATGCGCTGTCGGTCAAGCTGGAGCTGCAGGCCGATTGCCTGGCTGGCGTGTGGGGCCACTTTGCGCAGCAACGCGGTCTGCTTGAGCGCGGCGACCTGGAGCAAGCTCTGACCGCCGCACACGCCATCGGCGACGACACCCTGCAGCGCAACGCCGGCCGCAGCGTCACGCCCGATGCCTTCACGCATGGCACGTCCGAGCAGCGCATGCACTGGTTCCGTCAGGGCTTCGATGGCGGCGACCTTCGCCAGTGCGATACCTTCCGCGCGGGGGCGGACGCCTGATCACCCGTCAGCGCCCACCCGCGCAATCCAGCAGCGCGCCAGTCACGTACGACGCCGCATCGGAGAGCAGCCAGACGATGGTCTCGGCCACTTCTTGCGGCGTGCCGGGGCGGCCGATCGGCGTGCCGCTGCCAAGGCGCTGAGCGCGGTCGGGCTGGCCGCCAGAGGCGTGAATATCGGTCTCGATCAAACCGGGGCGCACGGCATTGACACGTACGCCATCGCGCCCGAGTTCACGCGCCAAGCCCAGCGTCATGGTGTCGACGGCACCCTTTGAGGCGGCGTAGTCGACATATTCGTGCGGCGACCCCAGGCGCGACGCCGCCGACGACACGTTCACCACCGAACCGCCCACACCACCGCGCGACGTCGACAACCGCCGCGCCGCCTCGCGCGCGACCAGAAAGGCGCCCAGCACATTGGTCTCGAACATCGTCCGCAGCCGGTGCGTGGTCATATCGGCCACGTCCTGCGCCTCGGCCACGATGCCGGCGTTGTTGACCACCCCATGCAGCGCACCAAAGCGACCCGTCGCTGCCTCGAATAGCGCGATGACGTCTTCGTCGTTCGACACGTCGCCCTGCACCGCCAGCGCATGGCCGCCGGCCTGTTCGATCAGCCCCACCGTCTCTTCCGCCGCCTGGCGGTTGCCGCGGTATTGCAGCGCGACAGACCAGCCGCGTTGCGCGCACAGCACCGCCGTGGCGCGACCGATACCCCGGCTCCCGCCGGTAATGACGATGGTCTTGGACATGCCGGTCTCCTGATGTGTAGTTGTGTTCGCAATTGTGCCGAGATACCGAAGTTTTGACATCGAGGGATGTGTCCGAATCCGGCGAATTCATTCGGGCCGACAGGGCTAGACTAGCTGGCGAGTCCCCCGATCACCACCATGCATCTCGACCACAACGCCTGCTACCACGCCGTGCAATCGCGCGACCGACGTTTTGACGGCTGGTTCTTCGTCGGTGTGACATCCACCGGCGTATATTGCCGCCCGGTCTGCGCGGTGCGCACGCCGCTGGAGAAGAACTGCCGCTTCTTCACCACGGCGGCCGCTGCCGAGCGCGCGGGTTTTCGGCCCTGCCTGCGCTGCCGGCCAGAACTGGCACCGGGGCACAGCCTGGCTGAGATGTCGTCCAACCTTGCACGCGCCGCCGCTCGCATGATCGACGAAGGCTTTCTGCAAGAACACGACCTGACCGCGCTGGCTGCAGCCGTGGGCGTGACCGACCGCCACTTGCGCCGCATCTTCCGCGCGGAGTTCGACGTCTCGCCCATCGAGTACGCGCAAACGCAGCGCCTGCTGCTCGCCAAACAGCTGCTGACCGATACGGCCATGCCCGTCGGCGACGTCGCCTTTGCCGCCGGCTTCGGAAGCGTCCGGCGCCTGAACAGCGGCTTTATCGAGCGCTACGGCTTTACACCCACGCGCCTGCGCTCGCGCACGACGGCACCGCGCACCGAAGACGGCCCCACGCTCATGCTCGGCTGCCGTCCGCCGTTTGCGTGGCCGGCGTTGCTCGAATTTCTGCGCGCCCGTGCCGTCGACGGCGTCGAGGTGGTCACCGCCGACAGCTACGCCCGCACGATCACCGTCGACTACGGCGGCGTGCGGCACATCGGCTGGCTGCACGCGCGCAATGTGCCGCAACGCCACGCGGTGGCACTGACCCTGTCGCCCAGTCTGCTGCACGCCATGCCGCCCGTGCTGGCGCGTACGCGGCGGCTGTTCGATCTCGATTGCCGCCCGGACCTAGTCGATGCGCACCTCGGCACGCTTGCTGCCGAGACGCCCGGCCTGCGCGTGCCGGGCGCCGTGGACGGCTTCGAGATTGCCGTGCGCGCCATCGCCGGGCAGGTCATTTCGCTGGCGCAGGCCCGGCGCATTCTCGGACGCATGACTGCCGTGTACGGCGTGCCGCTGCCGCAACCGAGCGAAGGGCTGACCACAGCATTTCCGAGCGGGGCTGCACTGGCGAACAGCGATGCCCAGGCGCTGTCCGCGCAAACCGGTCTGCAAGCCAGCCGCGCTGCTACCGTCATCGAACTCGCCCGCGCCATCGACGGCGGAAGCCTGCGGCTTGAACCACTGGTGCCGCTCGCCCCCACGCTGGCCGCCTTGCAAGCGCTGCCCGGTGTCGGCGAATGGACAGCGCAATACATCGCCATGCGCGCACTGGGCTGGCCGAACGCATTCCCGCTGGGCGATTACGTCCTGCGCAAACGCCTTGCAGACGGAGACGGCGCGCTGCCTACTCGCCGTGCCATGGTCGAGCGCGCCAAACCGTGGGCCCCGTGGCGCGCTTACGCCGCCATGCATCTCTGGCATCGCGAGGATGCGCTGACCCAGCCTGCGTCGCATTGACGAATCGACCGCCATGTACCGCCACATCTTTGCCTGCCCCCTCGGTGATCTGCTGTTGACCGCCACCGACACCCACCTGACCGGCGCGTTCTTTCCCGGCCAGAAGACGATTCCCGTGAACACCGCGCGCATGTCGCCGGGCGCAGACGTCCCGGTCATCCGCGAGGCGCAGGCGCAGTTCACCGCGTACTTTGCCGGCAAGCTGCACGACTTCGATCTGCCGATGGCGCCCGACGGCACACCGTTCCAGCAAGACGTCTGGCGCCTGCTGTGCGACATCGCGTTCGGCAATCGCACCACCTACGGCCAGATCACGGCGCGCCTCGGGCTCACACGCGAACATGCGCGCGCGGTGGGCACCGCCGTGGGCCGCAACCCGATCTCGATCGCCATCCCGTGCCACCGCGTGGTCGGCGCCGACGGTGCGCTCACGGGCTATGCCGGCGGGTTGCCGCGCAAGGCCGCGCTGCTCCGGCTCGAAGGACATCCCGCGCAGGTTGGACAACGCCTGCCCATGCCCGACGACGATCGCCAGAGCACGCTGGCACTGCTGCCTGCATAAAACGCAAATCGCGCGGACAATGCGCGCACACCACCCCACAACGATAACGAGACCTCTTCATGCGCCGCTCCGATGTGCTCGAACTCCTCACGCTGGCTGCCCTATGGGGCGGCTCCTTCCTGTTCATGCGCGTGGCAGCGCCGCCCTTTGGGCCCGTTGCGCTCATCGCGCTGCGAGTGGCGATTGCCTCGTGCTTCCTCGTCCCAATGCTCACCTTGCGCGGCGGCATGGGCGCGCTGCGCACGCACTGGCCGCATCTGCTGGCCGTGGGCGTGCTGAACTCGGCCATCCCGTTCTGCCTGTTCGCCTATGCCGAACTCACGCTCACGGCGGGCTTCACCTCGGTGCTCAATGCGGCGGCCCCGTTGTTTGCGGCCATCGTTGCGTTCACGTGGCTCGGTGAGCGGATGTCGTCGCTGCGCGTGCTGGGATTGGCGATCGGCTTCATCGGCGTCATCGTGCTGGTGGGCGGGTCGTCTGTCATCGACGCAAAACAAGGCGGCGTGGCGGTGGCCGCGGCGCTGTCCGCCACCGTGCTGTACGGCGTGGCCAGCAGCTACACCAAGCGCTTCCTGACCGGCGTGCCGCCGCTGGCCGTGGCAACCGGCAGCCAATTGGGCGCCGCCATCGTGCTCGCACCGCTGGCCTACTGGCTGTGGCCCGCGCAAACGCCCACCGGCAGCGTGTGGCTGCACGTCATTGCACTGGGTATCGCATGCACGGGCGTGGCTTACATCCTCTTCTTCCGACTCGTCGCGCACGTGGGGCCGACGCGCGCGGTATCGGTCACCTTCCTGATCCCGGTGTTTGGCGTGCTGTGGGGCATCCTGTTCCTGGGCGAGCAACTGACGCTCAACATGGTGATCGGCTGCGCCGTCATCCTGCTCGGCACGTCGCTCTCGACCGGCGTGTTCGCTCCGGGAAAAAAGGCCCCTGCAAATGCAGCGACCACAGCAAACGAGAAGGATCCGCTGTTGCGTTCCGGCCGCTGAATGGGCCCAGTTCGTCGTGCCCCGGTTGGCCGGGGCGCGCTCCTGACCGATCAGAAACCGCTTGAAGCCGGCGCTTAAAATCCGCAGTTGAATCCATGCGCAATGCGGTTATGCCATCTTTGCCCTGACATAGCGAAGGACTTTTCGCCGATTGGCGCAGCGCGACAAAGTGTTGGCATCGCCGCGATAAAATGCCGATTTGTAATGAATACACTATCGTAGCGACGCCCCTGAAATTTATTCAATGGCGCCAACATTGACTCTCCAGCTAGATTTAAAAAATCTGCAAAACTGAAGTAGACACCTGAAACATCGACCAAAGCGCACTCGATCTTAACGATCCGATAATCCGATTTGAGAAAATTGCATCATCAAATTCGGGTATCTCCGCGCGTTGTGCAGATTTTCTTTGTTATGCTCGCCCTCGGTCGATGAGGGGCGTGCGAGGGAATGGCATATTTGCTGCAAAGCAGCCAAAATTCCCAATTGCCGGCGGATTCTCCGCTGCACAGCCGACTACGCACGCTCCATCAAATATGTTGGATACGCGCATGCTGGACGTCTACCTGAACAAGCATCTGATCGGTCAGCTATCGTGCGGCCGCAGCGGTTGGGCGTTCGAATACGATGCACGCTGGCAGGCTTCGTCGCAGGGCTTTGATCTGAGTCCGCACCTGCCGCGCACCGCCGGCAATATCGCCGACACGGCAAAAGCCCAGCCGGTACGCAACTTCTTTGAATACCTGCTGCCCGAACCGGCACGCAACACGCCCAAGGCTGCCGCCGCCGCGCTGGAACATTTCGCGCAAGCGGCGCCGCATCTGGATGGCCCGCTGGCGCTGGTGCCCATCGGCCTCAAACCCTGCAGCGGCCGCGCCGACGGGCTGTCCGAGCGCGATCTCGTGCTGCAGTTCCAGCAGACCGTCGGGCGCCCGCCCCGCAGCACGCCGCTGCGCGTGGCCGAACCTCGCGCGCGCTACGGCGCCGATGCAGCCACCGCGTCCGAAGAAATCAGCCTGCCCTTCCTGGCTTCGAATGGCCTGCCCGTGTCGATGTGGCTAGGGCGGTTTTCCGCGCCGGCCAATGCCGCGCAATCGAGCCACTTCGTCCGGTTGGATCTGGGCGAAGGCGCGCACCTTCCGTACGCCACCATCAACCACTGCTGGGCCACGCTGTTGGGCCGCAGTATCGGGCTGGACACACCGTTCATCGGCCTGCGGCAGTTTCCGGAAACCGCCGCCGTGGTGCAGCGCCTTGATCGCACCCTGCGCTGCAAGAGCGACGACACCGCGCTGGTGCAGGCGCGCTATGTCGTCTCGGCGGTGCAATTGCTGGGGCTCTCCCCCAAGCACCGCTTCCTGCCGATCACCGTCGAGCAGGTCGCGCAATGTGCAAGCCTGTGCGCGGACCCGGCTTGCGCGACGGCCGCGCTGTTCCGCTGGATGGTGTTCTGCCTGTTGATTGGCGGGCGCAACGCCTCGGCCGGCACACTGCATTTCCACATCGGTGCGGATGGCATCCGCCTCGCGGCGCACGATCACCTGTTCTGCGCAGCGGTCTACGCTAACGAATGGAATGCCGATGAACTGTCGCCGGACGCACAAGCCCGCTATGACGCCATCGATCAGGACGCGCTGCTCGCCGTTGCCGATCACCTTGGCTACGACGCCAGTCAGGCGCGCCGCGAGTTGCTGCGGCTGATCAGCATGCTCGCGCCGCAGTCGTCGTTCGTGGCGACGCATCTCTCGCAGGCGCTGGGACATTCGCCGACGCGCGCTGCCGAGATCGATTTCCTCGCGCGCATCCATCGCCATGTGTCCGAGACGGCACGGCGGCTGGGCGGAAAGACAGCAGAAGTCTGAAACGCAAACGCGCGGCCACCGCAGGCGCTTAGAGCGCAGCCAGGCTGACCGAACCGTAGCGGGTGTAGCCGTGCGCGGCCAATGTATCCATGGCCTCGGCTTCCGCTCGGGCGAACGTCAGCGCGAGCGTGTCGGGGCTCCCCGCCCCGCTGGCGAAGGCTTGGTAGGCCGCGAACGCTTCGCGCGGCGACACACCACTGCGTTCAAGCACCCGCTGCGCGGCTTCCAGCGCCGCACGAATCGCCGTCTCCCCGGGCGGGGCATCGCGAAACGCTAGCTGTAGACAGGACGTCGTCGGATTCATCCGCGTTTCGATGTTCGATTCACTGAAACAGCACACCTGACCCAGTCTAGGAAAGCGCCTATCGAGTGCCAAGCGTGACGCTCATCCCTGAGCGCGCGTTTCCGTTTGCCGTCTGACCCGCAAGGACCGACTTGGGGATGCCCCCGGGTGCACATGCTCTGAATCACGTTGCATAATCGAATCGATTGACCAAGCAACGACTTTGTTGGCGCCACCACAACGACAGGAGACATCATGATCACGCCACCCATCCGGTTGAAACGTACTGCGCTCGCCTGGCTGCTGGCCGGTGCAGCCTTGCCGGCATTCGCACAGATTCCGTTCAGCCCCGGTGGCGCGTCGGCCGCGCCCGCACAGGCTGCGGCGGCCACGGCCGGCGGGATCGACGTGGCGCAGATCAAACCGGCGGTGGATGCAGCGGTCAATGCGGAATACGGTCAGCTCGATCTGCTCTACAAAGACATCCATGCGCATCCGGAGCTGGCGTTCCAGGAAACGCGCACCGCGGCCACGTTGGCCGAGCAGATGCGCAAGATCGGCTTTGATGTAACAGAGCACGTCGGCAAGACCGGCGTGGTGGCGGTCTATCGCAACGGGGCCGGCCCGACGATCCTGGTGCGCACCGAACTCGACGCGCTGCCGATGGAGGAGAAAACCGGCCTGCCCTACGCGAGCAACGTCCACACCAAATGGCGCGGCGAAGACGTAGGCGTGGCGCATAGCTGCGGGCACGACCTGCACATGGCGTCGTGGGTGGGCACGGCGAAGACGCTGGTGTCGCTCAAGGACCGCTGGCACGGGACGCTGGTGTTCGTCGCACAGCCTGCCGAAGAAACCGTGTCGGGCGCGCAGAGCATGATCGACGACGGCTTCTTCAAGCGCTTCCCCAAGCCCGACTATGCGTTTGCGCTGCACACGGGCCCGGGGCCGTACGGTTCGATCGTCTTCAACAGCGGGCCGATCACGTCCAACTCCGACGGGCTGGAAATTACGTTCAAGGGCCGCGGCGGCCATGGCTCCGCGCCTGACAAGACCATCGACCCCGTGATGATGGCGGCGCGCTTCGTGGTCGACCTGCAAAGCGTGATCAGCCGCGAGAAGGATCCGCAGGAATTTGGCGTGGTGAGCATCGGGGCCATCCAGGGCGGCAGTGCTGAGAACATCATCCCGGACAGCGTGCTGCTGCGCGGCACGATCCGCTCGTACAAGCCAGCGGTGCGCCAGAAGATGCTTGACGGTATCCGCCGCACGGCCAAGGCCGTCACCGAGATGTCGGGCGCGCCGGACGCCGATATCAAGATCACCGAGGGCGGCAAGGCAGTCAACAACGACCCGACCGTGGTCGCGCGCACCGAGGCGATGTTCAAGACCGCCTTCGGCAACGAGCGCGTACTGCGCGTGCCGCCCATCACGGCCAGCGAAGATTTCTCGGCGTTTGTTGACGCGGGCATCCCCTCAATGTTCTTCTTCATCGGTGTGAACGACCCGCAGACGTTCCTTGCCTCGCTCAAGCCGGGCGCCAAGCCGCTGCCGACCAATCATTCGCCGCTGTTCGCGCCCGTGCCGGAACCGTCCATCAAGACGGGTGTGACGGCGATGTCGCTGGCGGTGCTGAACGCGCTGCAATGGAGCAAGGCGTCGGGCCAGTAAGCCGGCGTCGATGTGGGCGCGGTCGGCCCCGGTACCGGACGGCCGCGCCTTTTGATTTCTCAGGAGGGCATTCCATGTTCAACCGTTTCATCCGCACGAGCGCCCTGCTGCTGTGCGCCTGCGCCGCGGCACCCGCCCTGGCGCAAACCACGCAAGCCACCAACCGACTCGACGAAATCATCGCGCGCGG
Source organism: Ralstonia sp. 110700041-2 (assembly GCF_056280165.1). Taxonomy (NCBI): domain Bacteria; kingdom Pseudomonadati; phylum Pseudomonadota; class Betaproteobacteria; order Burkholderiales; family Burkholderiaceae; genus Ralstonia; species Ralstonia sp. 110700041-2. Next base: position 499,151 of record NZ_JBSFAI010000002.1, read on the forward strand.
CACGCTGCGCGTCGGCACCACTGGCGACTACAAGCCCTTTACCTACAAGAACCCCGCCGATGGCCGCTTCATCGGCCTGGACGTCGAGATGGGCGAACGTCTGGCCAAAGCCCTCGGCGTAAAGCTGGAAATCGTGCCGACCACGTGGTCGACGCTGATGCAGGACTTTGCGGCTGACCGCTACGACATCGCCATGAGCGGGGTGTCGGTCACGCTGGAGCGGCAGAAGAAGGCGTTCTATTCGATTCCGTATCAACGCGACGGCAAGACGCCGATCACGCGTTGCGAGAACCAGTCGAAATATCAGACGCTGGCGCAGATCGACCAGCCGAACGTGCGGGCCGTGGTCAACCCAGGCGGCACCAACGAAAAATTTGCGCGCGAGCATCTGAAGCAAGCGCAGATTCGCGTGTATCCGGACAACGTGACGATCTTCAACGAGATCGTCGCCGGCCGCGCAGACCTGATGATGACTGACGCGGTGGAAACCAAGCTGCAGCAGAAGCTGCACCCCGAACTGTGCGCCGTGCATCCGGAAGCGCCGTTCGATTTCTCCGAGAAGGCCTACCTGCTCCCGCGCGACGTCGTGTTCAAGAACTTTGTCGACCAGTGGCTGCGGCAGACCGCCGAGAGCGGTGAGTTCGCCAAGCGCTTTGATGCGTGGCTGGCGTATCCGTGGAATGCGCCGGTCAAGTGAGCGGTGCTACGCCCGTGCGGCGCGCTTGGCTGCGTCGCCCACCAGCAACACGAGGCGCACGCCGTTAAGCAGCGCGCCCATCAACCAGACCGCGCCGGACCACACTGGCGCCGTTAGCGCATAAAAGGCTGTGGCCACCGGCGGCCCAATCATGGCGGCCACGCTGGCGAGGCTCGCCAGCGCGCCCTGCAATTCGCCCTGCCCATGCTCGCCCACCTGACGCGAGAGCCGCCTGCAAGCTTAGTGGAGGCTGGCCGGATCGCCGTGTTGCAGGGCCAGTGCGTCGCGCAGCAATGCGTCGGTCATGTCGCGGCCCAGGAGCGCCGGGTCAAAGCGCGCAGAAAAGCGCGTCGAGCACGACTCCACCTGCAGCACCACCTGGCCCGGCGGCAGCAGTTCGATGTCGACGTGGATGACCTCGTCGTCTTCGGTAAAGGAATGCAGCAGCGTGAGTGCACGGTAGCCGTCGGCGCGCTCCACGGCGGCCTCCGTCCAGGACGGTGCCAGCAGCGCGCAACTGACCAGCGTTTCGGGCTCGTCCGGGCGATACAGGTGCAGGCCCATCATGGTCGAGGCGGCATCGGCCACGCTGGACCATTCAGCCGCCGGAATCAGGTCACCCAGCAGGCGGATGTCGTCGACGGGGGCATCGGTCTGCACAAAGGCGGCGCCCAGGAAGAACGCGGTCTCGTCGCGGAAACCACCCGCCACGGTGTTGCGCCACAGGCGATGGCTGCTCTTGCTGCCAAGTGCGACCTGCGACAGCACCTTGGCCGCACGCGCGCCGTCGGCGCCCGACCACTGCTCCACCGCGCCGTGCGAGAACAGGCGATCGGCCATCACCAGGCACACGCCTTCGGGCAACACGCGCTCTTTCAGCCACCCGGCCAGCACGTGCACACCGCTGAACGGCATGTCCGGACGCCCGATCGCATGTGCGCGCACGCGGCCGTTTTCCGGCACGTGGAACGGCATGGCAAACAGCCTCGCCTGGTAAGCGACGCCGTCAATCTCGAAACGGGCGATGGACGCGGTGGTGATGGACATGATGACCTTCCTGCACAAGGGGCGGAAAACGCCGCCCGTACCTGCATCAACGACCATCCACGCCGAATGTTTAGCCGCCACATGGGGGGCTGTGGGAAGGGGAATCCCGCTGTCTGTAATGCAACGCAACAATCGGGAGCCTCAAGACAGGAATTTTTTGCCGCGCCAGTCGTCAGACCTTCGCATTAAGGGTTATCCCGCATCTCACATTTTCATTTCACTTCAATGACTTATGTGCAGGTTGCCGCGCTTGAAGGGCCAAAATTGTTCTTCTTTTTTGAACAAAGAGTTTAATAGAACTACTTTTTTACCCTCTGGGCAACGACTAAGCTTATGCCATCGCGTTACCGCGCTGCAGCGAAACTGCCCTGCGGCAATGCTCACCCCCCTGTTGTGGAGTCCATCATGAAGACCAAGAACCTGATTCTCGCCTCGCTGATCGCTGTTGCCGCTGTTCCTGCCTTCGCTGCCGGCGTGCAAAACAAAGACCCGTACACCAACGGCCAGGCCGTGACCAAGGCTGACCCCTACACCGATGGCGCCCGCAAGGCCGACGTCTACACCGACGGCGCCGTGCGCAAGGCCGACCCGTACACCGATGGCGCCCTGCGCAAGGCGGATCCGTACACCGACGGCGCGCTGGTCGGCAAGGCTGACCCGTTCAGCGACGGCCAATAAGTCGTCGATCTGCTGTCCGCATCACCCGTATCACTCTCCCTCCCCGACGCCGGGGGCCCCAGTTGGCACCGGCACCGGCTTACCTAGGCGGCCTTTTGGCCGCTTTTTTTCGCCTACACCCGCAGACTTCACATGGCGAGCCCGGACTTTTCCCCCTCAAGGCCGCGGCCGCACGTCCGATAGAAGAGAATCCATTCGTTGGCGGGTAGCCTTCCCCTGGACCCGTTGCGCCATCACGTGCCCCGCCACGGCCGATCTCTGAACATCAACATGCGCAAGCGCATCGCTATCGAACACCTGCGGGTGGGCATGTACCTCGACGAATTCGTCGGTTCCTGGCTGGAACACCCGTTCTGGCGGGCCCGTTTTCGCGTGGAAGATGCTGCCCAATTGCAACGCCTGCGTACCAGCGGAGTGCGTGAGGTGTGGATCGACATCATGCGCGGCACCGACGTGGCCGCCGCCAATGCAGCACCTCCGGCCCCCCCCGAGGTGCCGGCGCCGCCCGCCTGCGCCGCCGACGCCGGCATCGCCCTGCGCCCCGTCACGTATGCGGAAGAAATGCGCCGCGCCGCCCGGCTCATCAGCAAGGCCGAGGTGGCCGTGCAGGCCATGTTTGCCGATGCACGCATGGGCCGCACGATCGAAGCGCGCGACGCACTGCCGTTGGTGGAAGCCATTTCCGGCTCGGTCGACCGACACCCCAGCGCGCTGACCAGCCTCGTGCGGCTGAAAGCGAAAGACCGCTACACGTTCTTGCATTCAGTGGCTGTGTGCGCGCTCATGGTGTCGCTAGGCCGTCAGCTGGGGCTGTCAGACGACGAAGTGCGCGACGCCGGCCTGGCCGGGCTGCTGCACGACATCGGCAAGATCGCAATCCCGCCCGAGGTGTTGAACAAGCCCGGCGCCCTGACCGACGCTGAATTCCGCCACGTGATCGTCCACCCGCAGGCCGGGCACGACATCCTGGCCGGCGACAGCAGCATGCGCGACATCGCACTCGACGTCTGCCTGCACCACCACGAGCGCATGGACGGCACCGGCTATCCGCACAAGCTGGCCGGCGAAGGCATCTCGCTGTTTGCACGCATGGGCGCCATCTGCGATGTGTACGACGCGGTGACGTCCGACCGCCCGTACAAGAAGGCGTGGGAAGCCGCCTACGCCGTGCAGCGCATGGTCGAATGGCGCGGCAATCATTTCGACCCGATGGTGTTCAACGCCTTTGTCAAAAGCGTGGGCATCTATCCGGTGGGCTCGCTGGTCCGGTTGCGTTCGGGCCGGCTGGCTGTGGTCATGCAGCATGCGCCGGGCGCGTTGCTCACGCCCACGGTCAAGGTATTCTTCTCGATATCGTCGGGCACGCGGATTGCCCCCGAACTCATCGACCTGGCGCAGACCGGCGACCAGATCGCCTCGCGAGAAGAACCCCGCGACTGGGGCCTGACCGACCTCAACGAACTTTGGATACACGGCGACTGATCCGTAGCCCCTTTCTGTGGCGCTTGCTGGCATGGCTTGCGCTGGGCTGGCTGGCGAGCAGCGCATCGGCCTTCGCAGAACAACCACTGCGGATCGGCTCAAAACGCTTCACCGAGTCTTACGTGCTAGGCGAAATCCTCACGCAGACCGCAAACCCGCGCGGCCCCGCCGAACACGTACCGGGCCTGGGCAACACCGCCATCGTCTTTGCCGCGCTCAGGAACGGCAGCATCGACGTCTATCCGGATTACCTCGGCACTATCGCCGCTGAAATCCTCCACTTGCCCGCCGACCAGGCAGCCAATCCCGATCAAGCCGCGCTGCTGGCCGACGTCAACCGCGGCCTTGCGCCGATGGGCCTGGCGGCCGGCGTGCCGCTCGGCTTTGAAGACGCCTACGCGCTGGCCATGCGCGAAGCCGATGCCGAGCGCGAACACATCCGCACGCTGGCCGACCTCGCCACGCATCCGACGCTGCGGCTTGGCCTCTCGCACGAATTTCTCGGCCGCGCCGATGGCTGGCCGGCGATTGTGCAGCGCTACAAACTGCCGCAGCCCCCGACAGGCCTCGACCACGGCGTTGCCTACGACGCGCTGCGCGCCAGCCAAGTCGACGTGATCGACATCTACTCCACTGACGCCAAGATCCGCCGCGAACATCTGCGTGTGCTCGACGACCCGGCGCACGTCTTCCCGCGCTATGACGCCGTGTTGCTTTACCGCGCCGACGTTGCGCAGCGGCATCCGGCGCAATGGCAGGCGATCAACACACTCGCGGGGCACATCCAGCGCGACGACATGGTGGCAATGAATGCAGCGGTCGAACTCGAGGGCCAGTCGTTCTCGCAAGCGGCGCGGCGGTTTCTCGCTGGGCATGGCAACGCGCCGGCTGCCACACCGACCCGCGCGTTCTTCGCCCGGCTGACGGACGGCCTGGGGCGGCTCACGCAACGGCATCTCGTGCTGGTGGGCATTTCCACCGGCGTTGCCGTGCTGCTGGGCGTGCCGCTGGGCCTCGTGGCCGCGCGTCGCCCGATCAAGCAGCCGATCCTTGCGATCGTGGGCGTGCTGCAGACAATTCCGTCGCTGGCACTGCTGGCGATGCTCATCCCCGTCGTCGGGTCGATTGGCGTCGTACCGGCCCTGATTGCGCTGGCGGTCTATGCGCTGTTGCCCATCGTGCGCAACACCATCGTTGGGCTGGAACAGGTACCCGACGGCCTGCGCGATGCGGCATTGGCGCTGGGACTTACGCCGTCGCAACGCACCCGCGTGGTGGATCTGCCGCTGGCGCTGCCGGTCATCCTCGCCGGCGTCAAAACCGCCGCGGTCATCAGTGTGGGCACGGCGACCATCGCTGCGTTCATCGGCGCCGGCGGCTATGGCGAGCGCATCGCGACCGGGCTCGCGCTGAACGACAGCGCAACGCTGCTCGCAGGCGCCATCCCCGCAGCAGTGCTGGCGCTGCTCGTGCAGGCCGCGTTCGAGCTGGCCGAATGGCGGCTGCGCCGGCGCAGCGGCAGCACCCCACCGCGCTAACGAGCACGCGCGCGGGCGTTCCATTACCATCGCGGTCATTCCAGCCGCCCAGCACGCCCCGCTTATGACCACGCTTTCGTTTTCCACCGCCCTGCTCGTCGCCGCAGCCGGCGTCTATGCCGGCGCCCAAAATGCCCTCGCGGGCGGCGGGTCGTTCATCACGTTTCCGGCGTTGCTGCTGGCGGGGCTCAACCCGCTGGGCGCCAACATGACGTCGACGATCGCGCTATTCCCGAGCCAGATCACCTCGTCGATCGCCGGACGCAAACTGGCCGGCGGCGTCGATGCCGGCGAGCATCACCTCTCGCTCAAGCAGCTCATTGTCATCAGTCTGGTGGGCGGCGTGCTAGGCGCGCTGTTGCTGCTGGCGACACCGCCTTCGTTCTTCACCAAGCTGGTGCCATATCTCGTGCTGTTTGCAACGAGCGTGTTTGCGTGGGGCAGCTTCCGGCGTAAACCGCTGCACGCAGCATCGGGCATGTCGACCACCGCGCTGGCGACCGCGCAGTTTGCAATTGCCATTTACGGCGGCTACTTCGGCGGTGGGATCGGCTTCCTGATGCTGGCGGCGCTCACCGTGGCCGGCCAGCAGGTGCGCATGGCGGGTGCGACCAAGAACGTGCTCGCCATGACGATGAATGCATCCGCCGTGGCGGTGTTTGCGTTCTCGCCGCAGGTGAACTGGGCGGCCGTGGTGGCGCTAGGCATCGGCGGCATCGCGGGCGGGTTTGCTGGGGCCTGGCTGCTGCATCGGCTGCCGGAAAAGGTGCTGCGCGGCTTCGTCGTCATCGTCGGGATCATCCTGACGGTCTGGCTGTTCATGCGCGCTTGAACGCTGCATCCCGCGTTGTCTTGACAGCGTTTGTCCGACAGGCGGTTCAGTCAACGCCGACTGTCTGCCGGGTGGCCGCTTTCCTATTGTGACGTTAGGGATGCACGTCGTGGCACGCGGCATGCGTGCCATGAAGCCGCCCCCCGTTTCGCAACAAGGAGAACGAGCATGCAAGCACGCAAGATGTCGAGTCTGGCCGCCGCGATCGCCGTGGCCGCCTGTGCGTGGATCGGCGCGGCGCCCGCGCAGGCCCAGCAGAAGGACCACAGCGCAGTGACGGGCGTCGATAGCCCAATGGAGGGCCCGCGCACCCAGGTTCAGCGCAACGCCGATGCTGCCGCCAACCCCGGCTATCACAACAAGGCCACTGGTGCGCAACCGAAAGCGACGCCCGGCACGCTCAAGCAGAAAGTCCATCGTGCGCATGTGAAGACCGACAAGTGGGTCGACAAGCACGTCACGCACCGCCATGGCAGGGGCATGGCGACGGCGGAATCGTCGTCGGACCGCGCCTTCTGGTCGCGCCGCGCCAACCAGTGCGATTCGCTGGCGGGTGAAGCCCAGCGCGTCTGCCGCGAACGCCGCTCCGACGCCACGGGCAGCATGCAGTAACGGCATCCGCTGTCAAGTCCTGCCATAGGTTGACACTGTGCTCAGTCTCCGAGCGCCCGATGCACCGCATCGGGCGTTTTGTATTTCAAGGCCAGATGAGGCCGT